>JAZNAE010000031.1:0-4194 GCA_045586385.1 Lachnospiraceae bacterium | reverse complement strand
GCAATTTCGCTACTTTTGGTTGCTGAATTATTATAAAAGTGGTTGATTCTCATAAAATCTGCTCCTTCTTCTTCATAAAACTCCTATAGTTTTAATAGATCCTTGGGCATAGCGAAAAACTGAAATTTTTCTTAGCACATAATATTACGATAAAAATAAATAACGTATATTACTACTTTTGTATATGATACCCGCCGTCTGCGAACACATTTGTCCCTGTCATGTAATCAGACATATCCGACAAAAGGAACATTACGACTGATGAGATATCCTTTGGAATTCCAAGTCTTCCGTTCGGAATCAGTTTTTCCGACTGTTCCCTGACTTCGGGATTATCAAATGAAGCCGATGTCATTCCCGTATAAGTAAAACCGGGTGCCACGGAGTTAACCTGAATATTATGCGGAGCAAGATCAAGGGCCATCGCCGAAGTCATGGAAACAACAGCTCCTTTTGAGGCCGCATAATCCACCATATTGTTTCTGAATATCGAAGCTCTGATACAACTGATATTTACTATCTTTCCCCTTTTCTGTGATATCATTGTCCTGGCGACATACTTTGACATCAGAAACATTCCCTTTGTGTTAACATCAAGCACATTTTGAAATGCCTCTGAATCCATCTCGTAAAAAGGTTTACTGCTTCCCCATATACCTGCAGCATTTACAAGTCCATCAATGTGACCGTATTTATCCGTGACGGTGTTTACCAAGTTTTCAACTGCCTGCTCGTCTGTAACACTGATCACTGAATACTCAAATGCATCATTGTCAACATCTGTTGCGTTCTTATCCACCCCTATCACACGCCCACCAAGAGCAATAATCTGTTCTGCACAACTTAATCCTATGCCGGAGGATGCCCCCGTAACAATAAATACTTTACCTGTAAAATCCATCATCCTATCCTCTTACCTCCTTTAAAATTTTTACTATAAGATCAGTCCTCCAATAGCATTAAAAACGTAGCCGACAATAATTATTCCTGCCATACATATCGCAATAAAAGTAACCAGAAGTTTCATCTTAATTGCTTTTTTCAGCATAATCAAAGAAGGCAGGGATAATGTAGTAACGCCCATCATAAATGCCAGAACTGTCCCTATCATTGCTCCCTTAAACAAAAGTGCCTCAGCTATCGGTATCGTTGCAAATATGTCCGCATATATCGGTATGCCAAGTACTGTTGCAAGAATAACCCCAAACGGATTTTTGCTACCAAGTATCCCTTCTATAAAGTCCGCCGGAATCCAGTTATGAACAACGGCTCCTATGCCAACTCCGATAAGAATGTAAGGAAAAACCTTCTTAAAAGTTTCCATCATCTGATTTTTGGAGTATATCAGTCTCTCCTTCTGTGTAAGTGATGGAGAATCGATATCGACCGCATTTGCCTTCTTGATAAACTTTTCTACCTGGTCTTCCATATGGAGTTTCTCTATCAGAGTTCCTCCCACTACAGCTATCACCAGTCCGAGTATCACATAGATGACAGCTACTTTGGCTCCAAAGATGCTCATCAGCAAAACAAGGCTCCCTATATCCACCATCGGCGACGATATCAAAAAAGAAAACGTCACACCAAACGGAAGTCCGGTGCTTGTAAAACCGATAAAAAGTGGGATTGATGAGCAGGAGCAAAAAGGCGTCACTGTTCCAAGTAATGCTGCGATACAGTTAGCTCCGATCCCATGGAATCTCTCCATGATTTTTTTACTCTTTTCCGGCGGAAAATAACTCTGTATGTACGAGATTAGAAAGATAAGTACACTTAGCAGTACTGCTATCTTAATCACGTCATACAAAAAGAACTGTATACTGTTTCCAATCTTTGAGTTAATGTCAAGGCCCAGACCGGACAACAGATTTCCTATAAGCTCATTCAACCATCTCATCCCAAGGATCTGGTCTGTGATAAAACTTCCTATCATTTGCAGCACCCTGTTTTATCTGCGTTGCCGTCATCACAGCACCCGAGATCCTCTATATATTTTTTGAACTCAGAGAACGTCTCCGTATTCAGGGAATAATAATGCCACTTTCCCTCTTTTCGGTCATTTACCATACCGGATTCCACCAATGTTTTCATATGATGAGAAAGTGTCGGCTGTGTTATCTCAAATCTCTCAAGCAATTTACAACCACACTTTTCTCCTTCAGAAAGCATCTGAACTATCTCAAGCCTGTTTGAATCCGAAAGTGCCTTACAGATTAATGCAACATCCATTTTGTTCATACCCATCCACCTCACATTGATGATTATCTATGCATAGCATAACCGATACATAGATGCTTGTCAATGTATTTTTGTAAAAAAATGACCACACATCCTATGCATGGTCTCTTTTCAATGCTCCCATTGTTAAATTATATTAACCTGTATTTAGTTCATATTAAGAAATGCATAAATACACCCTATCAGAGTAAATAAAATAAATATACCAATGCTTATACCACCTATAATAAATGGCAGTTTTGATTTTGAATTTGATTTTTTCTTTTTTAATGTGTATATCACAAAGCTAATACAAGTAATTATTATTGGCAGTAGAATTATAGAATATAGAATAATGTAAGTAGTAGTAATATTCATGTCTCTCACTCCTTTAACTGATATCTTTATTGTATAACTCCCTTTTCGGAAAAGTGTCCCTAGATGCTAGGAACCCGAAAAGCCTATGAATACCATTGAAAATATTTACTTTTTATACAAGGAAATGTATAATTATAGGCAGTTGTTAGACGGACCCACAATTCCGAAAAGGGACTTTTATAATATGCTTTTTTTCTTCTTCGGAATATATTTTAGGCATGCCTTCTCCTTTTTTGACTATTTTAACTCTTTTAGTTAAATTAAATTATGCATTTTGTCAAGATATTTTTCAACACAAACAAAAAGAACCACATTGCTGTAGCTCTTTTATGAAAAAAGATTAATAATTACCTAATTATAATTTAATGGTGAAACCTGAAAGTTTCTTGTGTTTGTTCTCAACTTTCCTTTATTTTCGGGCATCCCAGCCCATCAACATCTATGTATTTTGCACTTTTCCCTTATTATTTCCCTTGTGAGGAATCTATAAGGGAAAAAGTGTTTTTTTCGTCTTAATCGTTCCCTGCTACTTTATCCAAAAGTCTTACTGAATTTCTCTTGGCTTCCCTTGTAGCGTGGGCGTAAATATTCATTGTGGTACTTACTGCCGAATGTCCCAAGAGTTCCTGCACATCCTTTGGCGGTGCACCGCTTGCTAACAGATTACTGGTAAATGTGTGTCTTAATAAGTGGAAGTGGAAATGTTCCAATCCATCCACATGCTTTGCTATTGAGCTACACATGTTGGAAAGTGCATCCGTTCCTAGATACATTCCATCTTTTCTTACACACACAAGAGATATTTCCTTGTAATCCTCCGACACTTCCTGCGTCTCATCCAATGAATACAATTCGTAGTGAATTCGGTTCTTTTCTTTTACTTCCTTGTAGTAATTCCGTTTGTAAAGCTCACCATACTGCAACTGTTCCTGAAACAGAGGTTGTAGAGCAGCCAGAGCCACAGATACCTCCAAGACCAGTTATGCCACCGGAAGCAGCCGCTTTCCCCAAACTTCAAAAAATCAAGGTAACGCTTGATAAGCAAAATCATCTTATCTTTGAAGCAGAGCGTGAACGAAGTCAACTGGAGATTGAATTAAGCGATTTAAAGGGACTTGCAAGGCTTACCAAGAAAAAGGAGCTTGAAAGCAGGATTGCCACCAAAAACGAGGAAATCCGAAGCCTCAAAGCCGGATTATCCGGCATCGTCAGACAGCATGGATTTGCAACGGTGCAGGATTTCTACACAGCCTTCTATACCGCACAGCGTGCCACCGACGCATATCAGAAGGAATGTGCCAAGTGGGAAGAAGCCTACGGAGAGAAAGCCACCCCAAAAGCCGAAACCATGCACGACAAGATAAAGCGATATCAGGAAAAGGCTGACAGGCTAAACGCCAGCCAACTTTACCGAAGCAGAGATAAAGGGGCGAGATAAATCGCCCCTTACTAACCTTATGTATCTTTCTTCGCTCAAAACAACCGTCATCGGATAAATAATATGAAACAAGCAACCGCAAAAATAAATATAGCTACGCATAGGGAAAATACTGCAATCCACCTGTTCTTTTTCCACTGTAATATTGCCTGAGAAATCAT
>JAZNAE010000030.1:0-1616 GCA_045586385.1 Lachnospiraceae bacterium | reverse complement strand
ATCGGTGCAGTCATCATGGTGGTAGGATATTCGCTTGGAAGAGCGTTTATCTACAGTACGCCGGAATATGCAATTTTGAAGCTTCCGTATCAGATACTGCAGGCAGTTGTAGGAGCAGTTGTCGGTATGATATTGTGCTGGAAATGCGGAATACATAAGTTGTATAAGAGAGTGATAAAATAAAAAAATACCGTCGAGATTACGGATTGTAATTTCGACGGTTTTTCTTTTATTCGATTCCGGTCCAAAATAACGTCCGCGGAAAACGCTGGTATTCTACAGTGGATGGATCAAATTCGCCTGCCTCCCATTCGGCATATACATCCCAAAATACTTCTTCCATATGTTCCATAGAGTATAACTCGCAATTGCTCAGTACAGCAGAGTATTGCTTCGAACCGTTTTCTGTTTCTTCTGTAAATTCGTACAAACGAGTAAACTTTTCTTGTGTGTAGAGCGGAGTACCGAATCGATCCCTTGTGGTATCTTCAACCAAAAGAAATTCTGTTCCGTCATAGTGCAGGTAATAGAAAATCGAATCCCCTTCATCGGTATAGTTGACCATATCAATCCATGCGGTTTTGCCGGCGTGTACTTTTTCCATAAAAGCATACCATGGCTCCAGATATTTCAAATCCGGGTGATGGTGCAGCACTGCCAAATCTTCAATCAGAGCCAGCTCTTCGTGATCGTTTCCGTATTGGCTCAGATGTACCTTGATGTTTTCCAGGTCTGTTCCAGGATCCGTTTTTTTGTGTAAGAAAGCAAAAACAAGAACGCAAACTACAGTGAGAATACAAAGTGTAGCAACTGTAATAATACCAATTCGAAAATTCTTTGCTCTAGTCATCCTATTTGTCTCCTTTATCAGAATCGTAGGTCATGATTGCTATCCTGAAACTATCATATTACAATTCGGTCTATAGTGCAATAAAACCGACAGAAGTTTTTGGCGTTCAACAGGTAAGGAAATCGGATTTACTTTATCTATTTTTATGCTAAAATAGATAATAGTGGTTGAGTGCATTGAGAAGTAATCATATGATATATAATGTGTGAGGGATTGTATGAAAAAAATAATTACATTCTTGTGGCTGGTTGTATTTCTTGGTGCTTTTTCGGCTTGTTCCGTTACAGGAAATGAGACGGTGGCAACGGAGGATAAGAAAGAAACAGAAATTATTGCGATTTCGGATACTCAAAAAGAAATACATTTTTACAGAGATACTATGAAAATTCACGGAGAACTGCATCTGCCACAGGGGGAGGCTCCGTTTCCGGTAGTTGTCATGGCAGAAGGTTTGGGTGCATCTTATGATTATTTTGCCGATAAGGTGAAAATGCTAAATGAACGGGGATATGCTGCTGTTGTATTTGATTTTATCGGCACCAATAATGCCAGCCGCAGTGGCGGAAACTATCTGGATAAGACCTTGTTTACAGAAGTGGCAGACCTGAATGTGGTATTAGATGAAGTTCTTTCGTGGCCGGAGATTGACAGTGACAGATTATTTTTATGGGGACACAGCTTTGGCGGATTGGTTGCAACTCATGTGGCAACACAGCGCGAGAAAGAGATTCAGGGGCTGGTTTTATTAGAACCTTCGTATTACATG
>JAZNAE010000029.1:0-14952 GCA_045586385.1 Lachnospiraceae bacterium | reverse complement strand
GGTAAGCTTATTAAAGGGTGATATTTACAAGACAGAATATGGCTCCATCTATTTAGGCTTAACCCTTACCGTATTACCGCTTATCGTGGTATATTTAATCTTATCCAAGTACATCATCGCAGGTGTTGCTTTGGGTGGTGTAAAGGGCTAATTTCTTTAGTATCATTTAATTAAGAATTTCAAAAAACCGTTCATTTTTCCAAAATGAACGGTTTTTTAGTCTTAAAGCTAAGTAGAACTGAATGTCTTTTTATAAATTAAAAATTCTATCTGTTCAATGGCTTATAAAGTGTTCTCCGCAAAATTCAAATTGAACCCTTTAATCAATTTTCAATGTATGCAATATTTCTTCAAAACAAACACCATTTTTCTTTGGTATATTCATTTCAATGCTCTTTAGCATACTCTTCTTTACAAAAGCGGAGGCCTTTTTGACGGACTTTTGAAACTCCACACCGTTTACCGCATCGGCAGCTATAATGGATGCAAACAAGTCTCCTGTTCCGCACCTTTCATCCCCCACCTTATGCGTTTTGATGAAATGAGAGTCTTTTCCCTTTTCATAGACAAAGTTAGCGATAAACCCTCCCTGCGGAATTCCTGTTATCACTACTTTATCCGGACCCATTTGACTTACTTTCTCTGCCATGAGCTGTAATTCTTTTTTCTTCCATCCGGCTTCTTTATATGGTACATCTACAAGCTTACAGGCTTCTGTCAAATTGGGTGTAACAATATCCGCATAAGATACTAATTTCCGCATCTCTATGCACATCTCTTCCGTATAGGTTCCTGCTATTTTTCCATGGTCTCCCATAACCGGATCGATAATGACTTTCGTGTCTTTTTGAGAAAATTTATGTATAAATTTAACCACCATATCTATTTGTGCCCTAGAGCCCAAAAAGCCTGACATAATACCGTCAAATGTCAATTCCAGTTTTTCCCACATATCAAAATACTGTGGTAATTTATCGGAATAATCATCAAAGAAATATTCATCATATCCTGTGTGATTGGACAAAATGGAGGTGGGCACAGGACAACATTGAATTCTCATATGGGAAATAACCGGCAGAGAAACTGTAAGGGCACATCTTCCATAACCAGACAAATCATTAATTGCTGCTATTTTTTTCTGTTTACTTTTTTTCATCACTATTACTCCTTTTCCCCAATTTTTCATACCGGTTTTCTATTGAGATACTGAAAATAATATCTTTAAATCCAAATCTTCAATATCAAATCCGACAACCTTCAATTGGTTTTCTCCCTTTGTCATGGAAATCGTATTTGTTACATAACCATCTGTAGAAGTTTCCGGTGTACACTCTATTAATGTTACTACATTACCCTCTGCATCAACATGTACAAGTTTTCCTTTTCCTTTGGTAAGTGTAAATGAAATGTCAACTTCTACACTTTGACTTTCTTTTAACTTATCCTCCCACAGTGTTTGCCATCCGTCAAACTTTGAAACAACAAGCGAAAATCCTCCGTCAATCGGACTAAACACTGAATTTTCTTTTGCATATCTATCTGTACTTTTGGATAATTTTTCCACAGAATCGTAATCACTTTCAGCAAACCCGTTATTACAACCTGTCATAAACAAGCATAATACTATCAATATAAAAATGCATCTTTTTTTCATATTCTCCTCCAAACATAACTTTATTTTCCTGTTTATTTACGAATACAGTAAAAAATGTGGTTAAAAAGCGGGCAAAACAAAAAACCTTGAAAACATATCATACAGTTTCCAAGGCTTTTCAAGCGTGCGCTAGAAGATTCGAACTCCCGACCTTTTGGTCCGTAGCCAAACGCTCTATCCAGCTGAGCTAAGCGCACTTATGTTACGAGTGTCGCAACAAATGATATTATAGTATACTCATCTCTAGTTGTCAAGAGTTCGTTCCAAAAAAACTTTCTGTTTTCAGTGTTACCGCTCTTATTTATTCTGCAAGCCCACATCATCAAGGATAATGTGACCGTTTTCTCTTTCTTCCATGATAATAGCCATTTTTCTGACTGATGAATAATCAAAATCTTCATCATCAAACATCTTCTCATCTATCTGTACAGTCTGCATCTGATGTTTATATTCATAGTTGCCAAAAAATACATCCTGCTTATAAAGCTGAACTGCCAAAGACGGATAGATGACCCTTGGATTAGATACACTGACCATGTTACCATGTTCATCATATAACTCTACTATGTAATCCAATTTAGAGATCTCATCAGCCGTATCTTCTCTCATATCTGCAATGCGAAACGAAAGATTCCCGGTTTCTAGATTTGTCCTTGGAAGCATTATCTCTATGCTAGGCTTATCTGATGTCTCCCAAGTACAATCAAGCACATAATTTTCTCCCTCAGTGCCACTTCCATAGGTGTCCATTCTCTCTTTCCATTCATCCATACCGTAACAATGAATTTTCACATCCTCTGTGACGCCATGGGTGATATCCGCATCTTCTTCAAATGAACAATATCTTTCAAAATCAGAATCCATATAATTGGTAATGTATATCGTTTTCGGCAAATAATCCATATATCTTTCATTATCTGCCAAAAGTTCTCCATAATCATTTTTACATAGCAACGTGGTATCGAGAAAAGTCCTTATATAGGCTTTGACTATCAACTGTTGCTCATTGTCTTTCAAAAAATGATTTGTATTTAAGAATCCGTTTGTACCCGGAATACCATCATATTGTCCCCACGTTGTATTAAATTGTCCATGGTTTGCCCCCATGATGTATACATATGACTTTAAATGCTTCTCCTTCGCCGCATCAGTGAAAGAAATATTATTATATTGTTTCTCACCCATAACAAGACTGACATCCTGATCATTGGAGCCATGTATCAATAAATAATTAACATCCGAAATTTCAACAGCATGCTCTGCCGGCATATACTGGTCTACTGTGGGCGCAATTGCTATCACTGATGAAATATTAAAATGATAATCAAACTCTACATTCCCATCATCCGGATATACTTCCAGTTCATTAAAAAGATATGCTGTTGCCACCATTTCTCCACCTCTGGAATGACCGGCTATTGCTATTTTATCCGGATCAATCAGTCCGTATATGCCACTGCCTTCCTTTTCGTTTTCATCCAGTATTGCTTTCATGTTTTCAAGTAATAACACTGCTCTTGCATCATTCTCATTTGAAAGGCCATTGAGTATATTTTCATCCACAGATACAACTACATACCCATTCGATGCAAGATATTCTCCAAGGTAATCATAACCCAGATAGGAAGGAACCGAAAAATCATGATTACCATGCACAATAAACATTACCGGACAGTCTGTAAGTCCTTCCGGATACCAGACTCTACCGGCTACAGGAGCATCTTCAAGGCTGTTATCAAAATACAAATCATGTACTTTACCAACTAGTCCTTCTCTTTCTACTATTTTTGATATATCTACACATTCCGTAACAATATCAAACGTATCATCCTGACCATAGTCAATAACAGAAACCGTATATGGTCCGTTTTCTAAATACTGCGAGAATCCGGGGACTTCTTTACCATTATTTTCTAAATTAATAACCATATATTTCTCTACACGATTTTGGCCATAATTATCTAAATGGAAGAATAAAGCAAATAATACAAGTAATGTAGCAGAGATAATCAACGCAACATATCCAAATACCTGTTTCCATTTACGTGTTTTTATAAAACCGAAAACGCATCTTCCAAATATATCTGCTGATAAAGCAACCAGAAAACTAAGCATAATACCTGATGGCACATTATGGAGCTGTGTTCCGATTAAAAAAGCAAGGGCAAGTGCTAACCATGCAAGTAAAAAATAAAATCTGGAACGCTTTCCACCACCAAATATCAACTTAAATATATAAATCTCTAATTCAACCAATATTATCAGCACCAAAAATAGCAAAAGTATTATTATCGGTACAGGGATGAGACAACTAATCGGACTCAATAAACAGCCATATAAAAATTGTGTGGCTAGCAGGGTGCACAGAATCAGCCCACCCATTTCTCCATGTATTAGAAACGCTACCGGTTGTTTTGTTACTTCTTTTATCCGGAATTTGATTTTACCTGCAAAACACTTTAATTTTCTTAATACCGTTTTCATAATATGTATTTTATTCCTTTAACCATTGGTAATGTATCTGTATTTCCGATATTGTCATTTTGTCCCCGGTAAAAACTTTTTTACTATCTCAGCAAACTCCTCCGGTGCATCAAATTGGGGACCATGGCTACATCCCTCCATGACATACATCTCTTTCTTTGGTGCAGTAATGGCATCCATATACTCCTGTGTACATTTCACCGGTGTGGCAAAATCACAAGAACCGGAAATAAAGGCAACCGGCACCTTATAATTTAAATTTCCTTCAAACAAGTTTGCTTCAAATGTACAATCTAGCAGTTGTTTATTGATATCTATGTACTCTTTCATAAAGAACATTGGCTTTATCTGCCATTTAAAATCTATAAGATTGGCATCCGGTGAAGTTAGTCCGGCCATGATGGTATTTTTGCCTCTGGGCGCTTTGTAGTAAGGCGAAATGAATTTACGGAAACTTGTAAGGTTTTCCACACTCCTGTCTTTTTCATAGGCTTCATAAGCTGCTGTCATTTCTGCCGTATTATCACCTTTTTCTGTGGCAATCATCAGTGCATCCTCATAAGCAGTCTTATCACCCTTTTCGATAGAAGCAAACTGCCCTATACCAACATAAGCGGAAACCTTTTTCGGATGGGAAAGCACATACTCACTTCCTAATATGGTTCCGTAGGAATGTCCCATAATAATTATTTTATCCTTTTTAAACCTTTCACAAGCATATGTAACAAGTGCATCCAAATCTTTTTGTGCCTGAGAAAAGGTAGCTGTTTCATTCTTTGGGTCAATATCCTTATTTCTATAGTAAGTTCTGCCGCATCCTCTCTGGTCCCAGCAAATTATGGTGTATTCATCCGCAAGGTATTTCGTAAATGTATAGGTAGCCAAACTATCCGGAGATGCCGGACCGCCGTGCAAATAAATAATGACAGGGTTATCCGTATTTTCCCCTACAATATGGACATACTGCTCCTGACCTTCCAGCGGTACATAAATGCCTTCATAGATTCCTTTCTCCGAACCAATATGGCATTGTATATAATGATAATTTCTAATCCCCATCAATACTGTGATGCCTATGACTGCGAGCACCAGTACTATTATGAAAATCCCGCTCAAAATGCGAAATACGATCATCTTCTTTTTCCTTTCTTTTGAAATACTTTTATAGTGTTGCCAGTGAATGCCAATGTGACCGATTCCCAAAACAATTGTGGAAATCATCAAAAAAGCATTGCATCCGTAAACACCAAGCAAAAAGAAGGCACATACCGGCAGCGTTGCTCCTGCTACCGGTATTCCGAGTATACTTCTGTAAAAATCAGACATTTGTCTTTTACTTTTAAAATACCGTATCCAATAATATTCATACAAAAGCATAAGCATAAAGGAAAGAATCAGCCATACACTCCATGCGGAATCAAATCTCACATTAAAATCTTTAAATATCAACACAACACAACATACCAATACTTCACCGATTTTCTCAAATAATTGCAATAATCTGTTTTCTTGTTTCACATACTGCCCATAATCTATCGGCTGATTCTTCGTCCAGATAATATTCGGTATAAATAGCATCAAAAGATACGCCAGTCCTACATAGGAAAATCCAAATTGAAACATTTTTTAATCCTCAAATTCAATAGTGATATTACCCATATTACAGGATATTTCAAAATTACTTGTGACACCATTGTCAATTTCTTTATCCGCCATAAATCCGGCAGCATTCCAATTTTCTATATCAATATTACCTGCCTTACAATCGATAGCATAGTTGTGATCTTCCTGCTTTCCGTTAAGTGTAAGCTCCAGGTTGCCCATATCGCATTCTGCTTCCAGATTACCGGTAATACTTCCTTCAAAAATGCATTCTCCAAGGCTGACATCCAGCTCAGCATCTACTGTAGAAACATCTTCTGTCTGAAGACTTCCTGCTCCGATTTTAGCTGAAAACATTTGTGCATCCATCTGTTCAATAATCATCTCTCCTGCACCGATAGATGCTTCTAATGTGTTAGCATTCATCTTATCTAATTCAATGGTTCCTGCACCGACTTCAACTTTAACCTCATTAAAAGTCATTCCTTCCGGAATATATACTTCAATTTCACCAATCACGCCACTGTCACCGATGATCTGATTAAAGCCATCTAAGTATAAAACGCCGTCTTTCACATCATATGCGCACTCACCGACACCTTTGACATCAATTCTGACTATGTCAGTCAATTCACTGTTTGATGTTAATACCAGTTCTCCGGCGCCTACTTTGATGTCTAAACTCTCAATCTCATGAATGGAAACCTCATAAGAGGTATCTATTTTTGTCAAGTTTTCACCCATTACCACAATATCGCCGTCAAAGGCAGGGAACCACTCCCCATCTGTCGCAAAGTTAATCGTAGTAAACGCTGTGTCTGCCAGCGCTGCAATCTTTTTATCAAGACCCTCATTTGATTTTAAAATCTGTGAAATCCTATGTCCTCCCACCAGTACACTAATGGTAAGAAGAACAATTCCCAGTGCCATGCATATTCCTGCCGTAATCAAACTCCATTTAATAAATTTTTTCATGCCTGTGCACCTCCCTTTTTATCAACAATCTTCTTGTACAAGTAAGAAATTCCCTTGCAAATAGCAGGAATTCCTTTTCCTACCAAAAGTACTGCCAAGAGCAAAAACAGGATGCCAAGTGATGCACAAATCAGCCCTGCGCCGATTAATCCAAGAGAAATCAGCGGACTCGTGAACATCACACCAAAGCCTGCCACAATCAGTCCAACAGCTGCCGCACACAATGCGATAGTAGCTGCCATAAATCCCACAACAATTCCGAATATAGCGCATATAATGCCAAAAACTGTTCCAAGTATAGAAAAAGCTGCTCCTAAAATTACAGGAGAGCAGATAATTGCTGCAATGACAATCAGTACAATCGCCCATGTAGGGAGTCCACCCCTTTCTCCATCCTGTCCTTTTTGTCCACTTTGACCGCTATATGTGTTTTGATCTTCTGCTTTATCCTGTGTCTGTTCAGACTGCTGACTTTGCTCCGGATGATTCATAATCGCATTCTGCACACTTTCGCCGCTCTGAAAACCTGTTTCTGTATATTCTCCCTGAGCAATATTATCGCTAAGACCATCTTTTACAATCTTTGCCACCTGCTCTGGTGAACCCAGTGCACTAATAACCTCTTGCTCATTTTCTTTTCCGGCATCATTGAAATAATCATTGTAATACTGTAATGCTTCCTCCCTTTCTGCCGGTGCTATATCAAAGAGCAGTTCTTCCAGCTGCCTCATAAATTCCCATCTACTCATTTTTCATTCCTCCCTCGAATATGCTGTTTATTTTGGCTGAATATTTTCGCCATTCTCCTTCATACAAATTTAATTGTGCACGCCCTTTTTCTGTTGCTTTATAATACCTTCTGTTTCTGCCGGCACATTCCTTGTCATATACCTCGAGGCATTCATCCTTTTGTAATCTCCGAAGTACCGGATATAGTGTAGATTCCGATAATTCGATGACCGTTCTGACATCCTGGGTAATCTTGTAACCATAGGCACCTTCCGGCTCCCTGGATACTACCGCCAGAACTATCGCATCTAAAAGTGCTGCTCCTGTGTTAAAAACCATTCCCTCTTCTCCTTTCCTACCAGTATATATTTGTAATTTTATAATATTATACGCCGTATAGTATTATTGCTCATGTGCATACTATACGCCATATAATATTATTCTGTCAATAGGTTTTTTTATTTTTTCATCTCGAAGCACAACCAAGATAAATCAAACCCCGGGAAAACATTTATTTTTTCCCGGGGCCTATACTTTTTCCTATTATATTTTCCAAGTATATCTTGTCATTCATTCAAGTTCTATCGAATCATATCTCTTGTAATTTCATCGATACTGTGGGCACCACACATTGCCATGGTATCTTCCAGTTCTCCTGCCAGCTTATCGATATAAACCTTCACGCCTTCTTCTCCGCCACCATAAACAGCAGTTACAAAGGGTCTTGCTATGATGACGCCGTCAGCTCCCATTGCAAGTGCTTTGAAAACATCTACTCCACTTCTGATACCACCATCGACCAATATAGTCATACCGGAGCCTTTTAATGCTTCCACGATTTCAGGCAATACCTCTGCGGTGGAAGGGCACTGATCAAGCACACGTCCGCCATGATTGGAAACCACAATCGCACTTGCCCCTGCTTCCTTCGCTTTCAAGGCACCCTTTACGGTAATCACGCCTTTTACAATAAATGGAACGTCTACGCCAGCTATAATTTCTTTTAATTCTTCTACAGTCTTACTTCCTGCCGGAGGCTCACAATTCTTAAGGAAAGGAAGCCCTGCCGCATCAATATCCATGGCAACTGCAAAGGCACCGGACTTCTTTACCAAATCCATCTTCTGTGCCACCACCTCTTTACTCCACGGTTTGATAGTAGGTACACCTGCTCCGCCCACTTCCTCAATGGCTTTTGCTGCTGCAATCACTACCTGCTCATTGGTGCCGTCACCTGTAAAAGCTGCAATTCCGTTATCCGCACAGCTCTTAAGCAACACCTGATTATATGTCAAATCACTGTACTTCTCACCATAATGAAGATTTACTGCCCCCACGGGACCTGCAAACACCGGCATCCGAAAGGTTCTTCCAAAAAGAGTTGCTGATGTATCCACTTTTGCATTACTGCAAATGGTGTCCATATTCACACGCACTTCCTGCCACTTTTCAAAATTGCGGACCGCCGTATCACCGCTTCCCTTTGAACCCGGTCCGGGAATCTGATTGCCACAGGCTCTTCCGTTACATACCGGACATGCCTTACAATACTTTCCGATTACACCTCTTGCTTCTGCTAAAACTTCCTGATAATTCATGTTACCCCCAATCCGCCGCTGTGCGGCTTTATCCTTTTGCGTTTTATCTTATTATAGATTATCCCTTCCATAGAATATGGCTTGCTGTCTTAAATCCATACTTCTCATACAAATGAATGGTTTCATTTCCCTCAACTACTTTGACTTCAATTCTTTCTATCCCTTTTTCCTCAAAAAAGTTCATTGCCCATTCCATAAGTATTTTACCATATCCCTTGCCTCTATGAAATTGTAAAACAACTAAGTAATCAAGTTTTCCGTTCTTATCATCTTCCACATCACACTTGCAAAATCCGATAATTCTATCCTTCTCTTGTATTACGGCAATAGAAGATGTTCCTGTGTTTACTTCCCGGCAAAATTTATCCATAACTTCAATATATGATTTTCTTGGATAATATCCCTTAAAATGAGTAGATGTCATATTATGATGTCTGGCAAGTTCTTCTAAACATTCTTTCAATAATCCAATTTCATTTCCCTGAAGGATTCTTAACTCAACAGCTGTATTCATGTTCATTCCTCTTTATCCCTTTGTTATCCATACTGATAACAACCACGGATTTTATCCTCTATTTCTCTAATAACTTTCTTAAACTCTTCATCCGGCTTTCCGGTCGGATCCTCTAATCCCCAATTATCATCAAATGCTCTCCCTATAAACGGGCAAGTAACATTACATCCCATAGAAATTGCAATGTCCGGATCCGGAATATCTGTAATCAATTTTGAATACTGCGTTTTCTCCATATCTATATCGTACAATTCTTTCATAATGCGAACTGCATCCTGATTGATTTGGGGCTTGGTTTCTGTTCCGGCAGAATAACATTCAAATGAATCCGACAAATATTTTTTCCCTAAAACTTCTGCAATCTGGCTTCTACAGGAATTATGGACACAGATAAATGCTATCTTCTTTTTGTAAAAAGGACAACGATTCTTTATACATTGCTGATTTTTACTGCTAAATTCACACTTAATATCACTTTTCTCAAGTTGCACATCATAATTTTCATTTATATGTTCAATTGCTTCTTGAAATGATAAATACGCATCTCGTTTACAACACCTAGGACCTCCAATTTCTGCCAGTTTTCCCAGTGCCTTAGATGTAAACTTCATATGCTTGCCCCAAGTTTCATCAGTAGAAAGGGGACCGGTTCCATCAATAATCGACAATGCAGCACCCATTGAACTTACGGCTCCGCATACGCCCCACTGCCCACAAGTTGCCCCCGGCATCTGTAGTCCGCGTCGCACCAGTTCTTCCAAACTCTGTGGCAGATTAATGGCTCCGCCGGCATTATAAAATGCTGTCAAAATCGCCGCACCATCTAAGATGTGATGCTCCGGTCCGTGCATTCTTATAAAGTCCATAGTTACGATTTTGTTAAATATCTCAATGGGGTTTTTACTTTTTTCCTGTAAACATGTATCTACAATGTTTTTACATCTTTTTTCCATTACATATACCTTTTAATATGCTGATTGGTCTACCTAGCTAATCCTTGGCTTTAGGCGTAATCTCATTCCAGAGCGTAAAGCCTAAAATTAAAATGCCGCCTATCACTTGCCACAATGTCATAGTCTCTCCTAAGATAGCAACGGAAACCAATACTGCTACCAATGGATCAATGTAGCTGAGAATCGCCGCTTTTTGCCCCGGTAATTCTTTCAGGGACGAAAAGTACATACAGTATGTTACTCCGGTGTGAATGAGACCGACAATCAGCAGATTCACCCAACCTACGCTGTTTAGATTTCCTAATGTCACTCCACTCGTCATTATAACATATGGAATCAAGATAACAATAGCAGAAAGAAACTGCAAAAATGTTCTATGAATACCTTCGACATTTTTAATGAATTTGTTCAGAAGAATGACTGTTGCATAGAATATTGCCGCACCCAATCCAAACAATATTCCAACAAAATCACTCCCACCACCCACATCACCAATGCCGGTAATCAGAACAAGGCCTAAAGTGGACATTACAAAGCATATGATTTGTTTACTTGTCAGCTTTTCCTTAAAAAGAATCGGACATACGATTGTGACAATAACAGGAGCGAAATAATAACTCAATGTTGCGACAGATACAGTTGTGTACTTGTATGCCTCAAACAAAAGAATCCAGTTAATTCCCATGGCAACACCTGATGCAAGAAGTAGCGGAACTTCTTTCTTGATATTCGCAAAAGGTATTTTCTGTTTGGTAACTAATAAAAATATTGCAATCAGAAGTGCTGCTAAAACAGCTCGATACAATGCCAACTCTCCGGAAGAAACCGAAATATTTCGTACAAAGAGACCTAAGGTACCGAATATTGTCATAGATGCAATCAGCATCAAACGTGGATTCATGACTTTCTTCATAAAAACTCCATTTTGTATATTCATATTTTATCTATTTATAATCACCTGTTATTTCAAGTGTATTTCCATCCGGGTCAGTGATATTAAAATACCAATACGGCACATGTACATTAACATACTTATTCTTTAGTTTACCATTATCTTTTTGAAAATCATCCAGATATGCCTGACTAAATGCTCCAAATTACAACTACCAGCCATCTACAAATTCAAATCTTCGCATGCTTTCAGTTCTTTACAAAACTGAAAGTTTCCAGTACATCGACTATCCCTTATTCTTCTTACTTTCTTTCATAACCTTGACAAATGGTATTATCATCATAATCATAATTAGAACAGAACCCACAAATTGTCCATAAGACAGAAATACGTTTGCTTCAGGAGGACAAGGCTTTACAATCGCTATTACTACTCTGAATATCCATACTATAACAAGAAACCCATAAATAGTAATTGCCTCTTTGTTATATGCGAAAATCTTTTTCCCCCACAATAGCATAATCAAACTAATTCCAAACAGAAAAAGAGAAAAACATAGATTTACCCAATTTATCGAAACTTTTAAAACTTCATATTCATTTGGAATATAGGAATACCATTGAAACATCCAAGGTACAAAAAAATGCCATAATCCCATCAGCATACTCATCGTTATTCCTGTATAATATAAAAACTTGCTCGTTCTCATTTTATCTCCATTTCTTACGATTATTTCATTGTAAACTTCAAATTTCATTTCGATCTTTATAACATCATCGTCATATATGGTGGAATACAAACAATTCCATCTTTGATAATTAGATTTCTAGGATGAATGATGTAACTCTCCCCGATTCGATTCCTATATTTTTCTCTAAAATTATTCAATGATGTTGTTTTATACTGCTTTCCTGATTTCACTTCAATCGGATACATCTTGTATTTCAATTTGCTGTTATTCGAGATAATAAAATCGATTTCCATATCATTTCTGTGCTTATATTCATTGTAGTGCGTATAGAAATACAACTTATGCCCATTTGCAACCAGCATCTGTGCTATGGCATTTTCATAAAGCATTCCTTCATTGATTCCCAGTTTTCCTGCCAGTATTTGCTTATACACCTCATCCGCAAGCAATTCATTTTCATCAAATGCATGGCTTACCAGGAGCCCGGTATCTCCCAAATAACACTTAACATAGCTTCTCGTTTCATTTAATGACAATCCCACATTTGGATCATTACACAAGAAGCACTCATTGGATATCATAGAATCCGCTAACCAAAAGAAGGTTTCTTCGTATTGCTCTGCATAACTACCATCTTGCAACTGCTTAAATACAATTCGTTTTTCGTGCCGTGAAAGAAATCCCGGAATCTGGTCATAAATCGAAAGCACCTTGCCTCTGTATCTCGCATCTATCTTCATAATATCTTCACGATACAATCTGAGGATATCTCTCTTTTCCTTATCTGCCTCCGTGAAATCCTTTTTATTCTCGACAAATGCCACCACCGGCTTTGGCATACCACCCACAAGCATATACTGATGAAACAACAGCATTGCCTTATTGTGCATTCCTCTTTCCATCGGTTCTTTCTTTTCGAAACACTTTTTGATATACTCTACGAGCAATTCCTCGCCCAGTGCAATAGCAAACTCTTCGAAATCCAATGGATACATATTGATGTGCCGTTCTTCGGATGGTATTACAATATCCTTTACGTTCTCTTTGATGGATATGAGAGACCCTGTTTCAATATAATCATATCTTCCGTCTGCCACCAGATATTTTATGGCAGCTCTTGCTTGTGGAAATATCTGTACCTCATCAAAAATAATAAGTGATTTTCTTTCCGTAAGTTTTTTCCCAAAATGAGTTTGCAACAGCATAAAAAAAGTATCAAGATCATTCAAATGTGTTTCAAAATACATTTCAATTTCCTTATCTTTTTTTGCGAAGTCAATCAGAATATAACTTTCGTATTCTTTTTTTCCGAACTCCTCACAGATGGTAGACTTGCCAATTCGACGTGCCCCTTCCACCATAAGCGCTTTTTTCCCTTTGCTTTCATTCTTCCATTCCAAAAGTTTTTTATATATTTTTCTTTGTAATAGCATAAGCACCTCCATATTATGCGCACATGTGTAACCTTCTCGATTTTAGATTATGCGCATATGGTCAACTTTCATATTCTTTGAGTATGCGCACATTATACCCTGCATTTTGATTATGCGCAAGTAGGTGATGTGCGAAACATCTGATTATACGCAGATAGCTCATGGATATTATGTACATCCACCACATATTTTATGCAGCGGGTTACACTGCGTAAACTTCAAATTTATCTCTCAGTTAAACACACCGGCTTACTGAAAGTTATCTCTCAACTTTCTTACCATATCAGTCTATTTTTACGTTATGATAAGAAAAATTTCTATATTCCTTACTCACATATATTACCATACTGCTATTATTCTTCACTATGGGCAGATAAAATACTTCTGTACTTATGCACTCATCTACCCATAAACCACAATTACTTCACCATGGTAAGAGACTTCCATCTTATTTCCTCTACCCATAATGGACTTTATCTCATTTATAGTAAGAAAATATCTAAAACAATTCATTTCTACCTCTACCCACTAAACTCGTTTTTCCTTTTATGGTAAGAAACCCTAATAACCTCGCCTGCTTTCTTTCTACCTATACTCCTATTAACACTTTATATGGGTAGAAACTACTCGACAAATTCAAGGTTTCGCTCTCATCGAACACGTCAATTATTCCACAATATATTCAATTTATCTACTTACTTTCTTACCTATGCGGTATGCTGTGATGCCTAACATCATTCTCCAGCATCCTCTTTATCTTGTCCTTCATTGGTCATAATTATTTGTACCATAGATGGCAACTCCTTCAGATCCTACTTTTCTGTTTCCGGACAGAATGAAGAAAGTAAATTACATCTTAATTAATATTTATTGAAAGCTTTTAACCCAATTCACCAAGGAATCATGATGTGTATTTTCTCTAACTGTACCCAACATGTAATCCGTTACCGGACCATTTCTTCTCATCTTTTCGAGAATCGCTTCCTGAAGTTCTTCCACAGTCATATCTTCATATCGTTTGTTCCAGTCTACCACTACTTCCTCTGACTTCTTTTCTTCCTGTACATTTACAACCTCTACCTTCGATTGTTCAACAGATTTTGTCTTCGGAACTTCCACTGTCAAAGTTTCTTCCTTCTTAAGCACTTCCACAACCTTCACAGGTTCCGGAACTTTTTCTATCTCCACTGTCTTAATTGGCGCAAAACTTTCACTGCAAATTTCTGCCGGAATCCAAATTTCACCGGAGTTTGCAGGTACCTTCACCTGGATGCGACCACCGTTTACGGATGCTCGTTCGCCAGATAATGCACCTATATATTCTGCTGAATCTCCACAGGCAAGACTCATATTTACATCGTTATCGCCATTGTTGACTGTCGTAATCACAGACTTACCCTCAAACGTTCTCGCATATGCATAATGAG
>JAZNAE010000028.1:0-51303 GCA_045586385.1 Lachnospiraceae bacterium | reverse complement strand
TCATCCTTCTTTTCAGGTTCACAATCATACTGTTGAAATAGCAATAAAATAGGACCATAGAAGTGTAAAGCGATTATTCTTTCGTCTGCTTTGCGGAAAAATCCACTATCTACCAACTGCAAAAATGTTTTTGCCTGGCTCTTAATTACTCCTTCTACAAAAAAACTATTATAATATTTCGCAAAAGCTTTATTGTGAAATTGTTCCCGCATCAGAAGTCTTCGAAAATTTGAAAGTTTCGGTTCTTCTGTGAACATTTTGAATATACTCCAAGACATTTCACATAGTTGTTCTTCCGAAATATTCCGATACCCTTCTGCTACTCCCATTGTTAAAGTTTCAGGAACATGCTGTAGTTCGTATCCTTTGCGAATACTTGATATCATTTCCTCTACAATTTTATCTAAGATATCCTCCTTATTTTTATAGTGTTTATATAAGGCACTCTCACGAACACCTACCTCCTTGGCAATTTCTCTCACGGATACTCCGTCAAACCCTTTTTTTGCAAATAACTCCAATGAAACTTCTAAAATTTTATTCTTTGTATCCATAAACACTCCTTTATTATGGCTATAAAATTAGGTGAACGTTTGTTAACTAATTATAGTTAACAAACGTTCACCTGTCAATAACAAAATTCAAATTTACCTAATCATCAAACCTTTCACTTTTTCAACCAGTTCACTTGTATTATCTATACAATAAACAGGTAAATTATCCGCATTACTTTCCGCTTTAGGACTTATCCATATCACATGAAGTCCTGCCCGGTTCGCTCCTACAACATCCGTACTATATGTATCTCCGATGAAAACGATATGTTCTCTCTTTTCATCGGGATGAATTGTCAACACATTCTCTATCGCCATCTCAAAAAAATCTCTGCTTGGCTTTATCCGACCATAATCTGCGCTGGACCATATCTTGTTAAAATACTTCCGTATACCAAGCCTTTCAAGGGCAATCGAAAGTGCTTCTGCCGAAAATCCGCTGTTTGAAAGAACATACATTGGAATTCCCAGTTTATCAAATTCCTGTAATGCTTCCGGTATAGCAAGCATATTCTCCATCTCGTTACAAGTCATCAGAAAATCCGCCTCTTCTTCTGATGTCATCTGTATAACATCACCGCCGTATTTATCTGCATATTGAGGAAGTTCCTCTTTTACAAAGGCATATTCTTTTCCTTCCTCATGTAGCTTTATCAGGTGCTTAAAAAGTTCTTCTCCATAGGTTGATATTTCTTCAAAGGAGCATTTATCTTTATAATATTTTTCCCATAAAACTTTAAGTCCACGATTAAAATCCATAGATTTGTTATGAACAATTGTTTCAAAGTAATCAAATATAAGTATCATATGAATACAGTATTCCTTTCCACCAACTTCAAATCTTGCAATTCATACAAATTAGCATTTACATCGGCAATTTTCTATCCATTGTAGCCTATTTTTACTTTATGGTAAGAATTTTTTTTATATAATTTACTCACTCATCTTCCCATAACACCATTTTCCTCAATATGGGCAGATAAAATTACTCTGTACTTATACACTTATCTTCCCATAAGCAACAATTACTTCATCATGGTTAGATACTTGCATCTCGTTTCGTCTACCCATAATGAGCTTTATCGCATTTATGGTAAGAAAACATCCAAAACAGACCATTCTTATCTCTGCCCATAAAGCTCATTTTTCTTTTCATGGTAAGAAAATTTAAGAAACACTCCTATTTTCTATCTACCCATGCTCTTATCAATGCCTCATATGGTTAGAATTATCTCTACAAATTCTTTTAATCCAAACGGGATACATTTATCAACAAAAAACGGGACGCGCAGTCTCTGCGCACCCCGCATTCTATTTTCTTATTCCTACTCTGCAAAATCCTCGTCGCTTGCAGGATTTTCTGCATTTGCTGCTTCCGGAACAGGAACGATGTCGTCTTCATCATCAAAGAAGTCATCTTCAAAATCATCAAAATCGTCTTCAAAATCTTCCAGATAATCAGGTGTCATATAACGATATACGGCATATGCAATAGCTGCTACCGCAACAACAACACCAATTGCTGCGAAAATCCATAAAAGAACTTTCTTCCCTTTGTCTTCACTTTCTTTCCTATTCAAATATTTCTTCATTTCCTTGATATCATGTGTTTTTACTAATTCTACTAAATCTTCAAGCTTACTCCATGTATTCATAATTCTGTCCTCTCTTTCCTGTTTTAAGATACGTCAGATTTTAAAATTCACTATCTCTTACATTGTTTCCTTCTTGATTAATAATATAACATTTTACAAGAAAATTTACTACCTGAATTTGAAATAATTTACAATTTTTTTAATTTGGCAAAGGCAGCATACATAATCTTCTGTCCCACATCATCAAAATCCACCGTCACCTTGTAATCTCTGGCTCCTGGCTCCAAATCCACCACCGTTCCCTCACCATATTTAATGTGACTCACACGGTCTCCGGCATCGTAATCGGGTTTGCCCCCGGTAGCGGCTCCGCCACCTTTCACAATTCCAAGCTTACCAAAATCGCCCACACCGCTTGCAATATAAGGTTTGTTTTCCGCTGCCGTTCTCTTGGGAGATGCAATTGCTACAGGCCGGTTTCTCATGGACGCCTGATACATGGGATTGTACTTTGATACCGGCGGATCTATTTCTACGTTTCTGCTTTCCGGCGGCTTATTGTCCATTAATTCACGGGGGATTTCTTTTACAAAACGGCTTACCGCATTGTACTGGGTTTCCCCGCGAAGCATTCTCATCTTGGCACAGCAAAGTGTCAGATCATCCTTTGCACGGGTAATTCCCACATAAGCAAGACGCCTTTCTTCTTCTATTTCCTCCGGGTCATCTGCCGTGATTGTCATATAGCTGGGAAACACTCCGTCTTCCATTCCTGTCAGATACACATGGGAAAACTCAAGTCCCTTGGCACTGTGAAGTGTCATAAGAAGAACCCTGTTATTGTCATCATCCAATCTGTCAATATCAGATACCAATGCCACTTCTTCCAAAAATTCACTTAAAGTAGGATCGTCATGGGTCTGCTCATAGGATACAATCTTACTGATTAATTCATCTATATTTTCGATACGCATTTCGGCATCTTCTTCATCTGATGCCTCCAATTCCTTCACATATTCGGTTGTTTCCAAAATATCCTTTATCAGTTCTTCCAAACCGCAAAAACTGAGTTTGCTCCGAAACACCTGTATCATGGATACGAAGGCTGTGAGTTTGGATGCACTTTTACCGATGGTCATAATTTGATCTGCCTCAGTGAGTGCCTCATAAAAACTGATTCCCCTCATATCGGCATACTCCTGCACTTTAGCAATGGTAGTAGCACCGATACCTCTCTTGGGAATATTAATAATTCTTTTTACGGAAATATCATCTCTTCCATTATCAACGGTTTTCAAATACGCAAGAATATCTTTAATTTCCTTACGGGAATAAAAGTTCACTCCTCCTACTACATCATAAGGAATTCCTTCCACCACAAACCTCTCTTCCAAAAGACGTGCCTGTGCATTGGTTCTAAAAAGCACTGCACACTCTCCGTATTCCACTTCGCCGCTTCGTCTCTTACGTGCAATATCATCCGCTACAAATTCAGCCTCTTCATAAGCAGTGTCAAAGGGTCTGAAATGTATTCTGTTACCTGCACCTTTGTCTGTCCAAAGTGCTTTGGACTTTCTGCCCTTGTTATTTCGGATTACTGCATTTGCCGCATCCAAAACATTCTGGGTAGAACGGTAATTTTGCTCTAAACGAATGACGGCCGCCTCGGGATAATGCTGTTCAAAATCCAAAATATTTCTGATATTGGCTCCCCTGAATTTATAAATAGACTGGTCATCATCACCCACCACGCATAAATTCCGGTTTGCCGCTGCAAGGAGCCTTACCAGTTCAAACTGCGCCGTATTGGTATCCTGATACTCATCCACCATGATATATTTAAAACGTTTCTGATATCCATCAAGCACATCCGGACAGGATTTAAAAAGTTCTACAGTAAGCATAATCAAATCGTCAAAATCCACGGCATTGTTCTTTTTCAGTGCTGCCTGATATTCCTGATAAACCGCCGCAACCTTTTGCTTACGATAATCCCCGCCACTTGAAAGGCTGTATTCATTGGGGGAAATAAGCTCATCCTTTGCAGAAGAGATTGCTGACATAATGGCACGCTCTTTTAACATCTTAGTATCAATCTGAAGCCTCTTGCAGATATCTTTCACTAATGTTTTTTGATCGTCTGTATCATAAATTACAAAATTGGTATCATAGCCTAATCTGTCGATATACCTCCTTAAAATTCTCACACAGGTGGAGTGAAATGTGGTAACCCAGATACTGTCTGACCCAAAGCCCACCAAATCCTCTACTCGCTCTTTCATCTCCCCGGCTGCTTTGTTGGTAAAAGTAATTGCCATAATATTCCATGGATTTACCCCCATCTCTTCTATCAGATAGGCAATTCTATGTGTCAAAACACGGGTCTTACCCGAACCTGCTCCTGCTAGAAGTAAAACCGGTCCCTCTACAGTAAAAACACCCTGTTTTTGTTGTTCGTTTAATGTATCATAAATACTCATTGGGCTATAACTCCTGACTAAACCTTTTCTACTTTATGGAATGTCCATGCATAGATATTTAACTCAATTACCGGCGTACCACAATATTCACAAACTTTACTTCCAAGTCCCGATACCGGTGCACCACAATTGGGACAGTTAATACCGAGAGATAAGTCACGCTCATCCTCTACCAGTTCCCTGTCCTGAATATAAACCAAATCCACATTATACCGCTCTTGCGTCAACTTATCACAGGCAGTATACTTTCCATTCTCATCCCATCTGCTGTACTTATACTGTAGTGCTGTCTGAAATGTAATGATACATCTGCCATTTCTCTTTTGATAACTTGATATCTCCGTTCGATGCAGCTTTATATTTTCATAGTTCTCTTTTTCCCCTTGTGCTTTTAACTGCTCAATATGCATTTCAAGGCGATCTTTTAATTCTCTGCTTCCTTCCGTCAGTTCTCCCGGATTTGCTGCACTAATGGCCATGAGATAAGAAGTCAGGACATTTTCTGCCCTGACTTTCATCTCATCATATTGAAATTCCGGAAAATCTTTTTTAATTCGGGGAAGGCACATACTTGTCATTGCAGATACGGATTTCGGCGTAGCCTTATACTCTTCTTCTACCTGTGCAAAGCCTTCCTTCAAAGAATCGGTTCCAAAAGCTGCACGGGAAAAAGATCTTACCGCATTCTTTACCCGATATACGGCATACGCGATACACCCGAATATTACAAGGACAAGAATCAAAACAATGATTATTCCTACCATTTTAATACTCCATCCATTCAGTATTTTATTCATGTATTATTCCAATATTCCGCCAAGCATAGAAAGGATTCCTAAAATTACAATTGCCGCAATGACGGTAATAATTACCTTTGCTACAGAAATCGGTGTTTTACCGGACACCTTTCCGGTTTGTCCGTTTACCATGAAGTTATATACCTTATCATTATACTTAAAACTGGATATCCACACCGGCAGCAAAAGATATTTGTAGGTAACATTGCTGTAAAAAGTTTGGAAATTTAAATTTCTTACTCTGTCAGCGTTATATTGGTCTTCAATTTTATCGGAAATACTTCTATGTAATTTTCTGCGAATGGAAAATTTAGCGGTTTCCCATGCTTCTTTTACGCCTACTGCATATCTCTCTGCCGCAAAACCTGCAACATACTCCGGTTTATAAGCTTTATTGTCTGCCGTGTTAAAGGGTTCCAGTCCTGCCAGCATAGATTGGCTTTGATTGGTAGTGGCACAAACCAGTTCATCATCAAAACTCTGCCTATAGCTTCCTCTTGTAGAATACCAATCCGTCACTGTCTTGGTCGTGTCACCTTGTTTTACCCTGCGGTCTTTCCCATACTGTGCCGTATAGTCAGAAGAAGTGTTTGCATCAAAAGTCCAATATGGCAAATATACGCCTTTAAAGCTTCTTGCTTTTGCACTTTCCTTTGCAAGTTTGGGACAAAACCATTTTCTTTTTATCCAACCCCTGAAAAGTTCTGACGCCTTTTCATCTGTAATCTGGAAAGGAACAACACCACCGGGTGCCATGGTATTTTGGTCTGCAGCTTCCATCACCTGGTTAGAACCACAGAAAGGACATACAGAAGCTATTTCCAACGCATCATAAACAGATTCTGCACCACAGGCTTTACAAAGAACGGTTTTCTTTTCAGCACCCCAGTTACAATTCTGGGTATTTTCTGCCTGTGAAAAGTCAAGTTCTTCCGCAGATGCCGGCTGTTCTTCCTCCTGTTTTATCTCCTGGGTATAGTCACAATAAGGACATTTTAAACCGCCTGTGGCGGGGTCAAAATCCATGACTCCGCCGCACTGAGGACATTTCTTATCTGTTTCTTCTAAGGTAGATACCACTTTGGCATCTAAGTTTGTATCAAATTCACTCATACTTTATCCCCCGCTTTTACGTCGTTTCATCCAAATTATTGAATGTCACCTTCGTCAAAGGGATCTCCGCACTCAGGACAGAATTTAGGAGGATTCTTGGGATCTTCCGGTTCCCATCCGCACTTATCACATTTGTAGAGAGGTTCTCCTGCAGGTTTCTTGCTTCCGCATTCACTACAGAATTTACCTTTGTTTACTGCGCCACATGCACAAGTCCAGCCTGCATTTGGATTCTGAGCACCGCATTCACTGCAAAACTTACCGGTATTACCGCCGGCACCGCATGCACAGGTCCAGCCTACTGCAGGTGCAGGTGCTGCCGCGGGTGCAGAAGCTGCTGCTGCCGCTTTCTGGGCTGCACTCATTTCAAAAAGTGCATTTGCATTCATTCCCCCTGCCTGTGTTGCCATATTCATGCCGGCAAATGCCATCATAGGCCCCGTAGCTGTATTAGATGCTGCCGCTTTCATTGCCTCTGCCTGAGCACCGGCAAGAGTTGCTGCTGCCATGTCTGCATTTCGAAGCACAGCTGTCTTCTGAAGTTCTTTAATCATTGCTTCATCTTCTTCGGATGCCTTCATGGTATTGACACCGAAGGAAACAATTTTAAGACCTCTAAGTTCAAACCACTTTTCACTCAAAACATCATTTAACGCATCTGCAAGTTCCATGGTATGTGCAGGAATTGCACTGTAACGGATTCCCATATCGGAAATCTTAGCAAATGCAGGCTGCAGCGCTGTCATAAGTTCCGTCTTTAACTGACTGTCAATTTTTCTTCTTTCATATACATCATCAACATTACCACACACATTGGTATAGAATAACAGCGGGTCTTCAATTCTGTAAGAATATTCACCGTTACAACGGATGGAAATATCTACATCAAGTCCGATGTTTTTATCTACCACTCTGAAAGGAACGGGGTTTGCTGTACCATATTTATTACCGATAATTTCTTTGGTATTAAAATAGTACACTCTCTGATCCTTCGCTGTATCTCCTGCAAAGGTAAAACGCTTTCCAACGGTAGCAAAGGTTCTCTTTATGTTTTCACCTAAGCTTCCACAGAACAAACTGGGTTCGGAAGATGTATCGTATTTAAATGCACCGGGCTCACCACAAAACTCCACTACTTTACCCTGGTCAACAATAATCATAAACTGACCTGCATTTACCACAATAATAGAACCGTTGGAAATAATATTGTCTTCACCATTATTATTGGATGCACGTCCTTTTGTTCTTTTCTGTCCTTTGGCAACCAACACATCTTCATCCAGTGATTCGCAGATAAAATACTCTTCCCACTGGTCTGCTACTACACTGCTAATTGCTCCTGTAATCGCTTTAATTAATCCCATTTTGAAACTCCTCCGTTTACTTTATATTTTCATATTGATTATATCCTTTTTGTCGAATATTGTCTACTGAGATATTTGGCTTATCTTTCCATTGCCTTGCACTTTTTTTAATCTGTTTTCATACAATAAATGTGCAAAACAAAATTGGAGGATTTTATGAAAAAAAACATTTTCAAAAAATTTATTTGTCTCGGAATGTCCCTTATGCTTCTTTCTGCCACTGTGATCGGTTGTGGCAAAGCGTCGGCTTCCTCTGAAGACGTAACCGGTCTTACCAAGGTCACCTTAAATGAAGTGGCCCACAGTATTTTCTATGCACCCATGTATGTTGCTATTGAAGAAGGCTATTTTGCCCAGGAAGGAATTGACCTTACCTTAGTTACAGGCTTTGGTGCCGATAAAACCATGACGGCTGTACTTACGGATGAAGCTGATATCGGCTTTATGGGCAGCGAGTCCACTGTTTATACCTATGCAGGCGGCACACAGGATTATGTGGTAAACTTTGCACAGCTTACACAGCGTGCCGGAAACTTCCTTGTAGCCAGAGAACCTATTGCCGATTTTAGCTGGGATATGTTAAAAGGCAGTGATGTTCTTGGAGGAAGAGCCGGCGGTATGCCTCAGATGGTATTTGAATATATCTTAAAGAAAAACAATATTGACCCCAAAACAGACTTAAACATTGACCAGAGTATTGATTTCGGCGCCACCGCTGCAGCATTCTCCGGCGGACAGGGACAGTTCACCGTAGAATTTGAGCCCCACGCAACCGCCTTAGAGGACAAAGGTGACGGCTATGTAGTTGCCTCCTTAGGTGAAGATTCCGGTTATGTTCCCTATACTGCCTTCAGTGCAAAAAAGAGCTATATAGAGAAAAATCCTGAAATCATCCAGGCATTTACCAATGCACTGCAAAAAGGCATGGACTATGTAAATAGCCATACACCTGCCGAAATTGCAAAGGTAATTGCCCCCCAGTTTAAAGAAACGTCCGAAGCAACCATTACCACCATCGTAACACGTTATCATGAACAGGATACCTGGAAGGAAAATCTGATTTTTGAAGAAGATTCCTTTATGCTTTTGCAGAATATATTAGAAGAAGCCGGCGAGCTTCCTGCGCGTGTTCCTTATACAGACCTTGTAAACACAAAATTTGCAGAGGAATCCGCAAAGTAACCTTTTTTACAGCAATCCGATATCATGCAAAAAAGGCTGCCCCTTATGCGGCAGCCTTTTGGCCTTTTTAACTACTAACCCATTATAATAAAATTGTTTGTTTCATACACCCAGTATGCAAGGGCCATCACCATTGCAAAACAAGATACTGCGGACATCATCAAAATTGCAGGAACGTCATAAACCGTTTTGCACTTTTCTACAATTTTTCCACTCTCATCCAGCACTTCAAAATTCTTATGCCGGTTTCCCAAAAGCACCTCAACACCGAGTATAATTAAAATTACCGGCCAGAAACGATATATCATGAGTAAGTGCAGTTGCGGATAAAAAGCATGAATCAGAAATAGCACACCTGTCACAACAAGTACAAAACCGAACGTAACCGCCCCCACTCTTCTTATGGTAATGGTTTGTCTGTCCATGATGCTTCCTCCGTTTTTTCTTTATCTTCTACCTGTGCAAGCTGGGCCTTTCTTCCCTTAATCAATTTAACTCCTGCAATGATAATCACAAATGCGACTACCACTCTGGGTACAAAATCTGACACTGTATGAAGAATATACATAAGGGGCTCCGGTAAAATGCTCCACATCAGATCCAGTGCGGACTGCCAAAGCATCATGACACCTGCAAAAATTAAAATACCTGCAACTGCTTTATAGTGTTTTTGTACAAAATCCTTTCCACCAATCATTGCATCCATGCCGAATAAATATTCATCTTTCATTTTTGCAAAGTCTTCGTCACTGAGTGCCACCAGGTGATTTGCATGGAAAAAGGAATAAAACCAAATCACCACTGCAGTTAAAGCAGCCACCATATCCAGCCCCAAAAAGCCAAGTGCACAGATTGCCAAAAAGAAGATACTCATTAGGCTTACACCCATCTTCATAAATCCCATATACATCTCCCCTGCCCCCGGCAAAAAGGAAAAACAAAAGGTTAAAAATTTGTTCTTTTTCTTAGTCTTCATTTTCATATCCTCCAAACTCTTTTCTTTGTAACACAATATCAAATACATGCCGGGCATCATCGGAAAACTGTAAAATCTTGTTTTTACCATTCTCCAGATGTCTTTGCACTCTTTCTTTTGTCTGCCTGTTCTCCTCCTTTTGGAGAATTTCCCGGCTTACATCACTTTTTTCTTCCAAAAAAGCCGCATAACTTAAATCACTTCCGTTACTTGTCGGAATCGCGAATATAAGGAATAAGGCGGCCGCCATTCCCGCTACCATTTTGAAAGTATATACAAGAAAGGAAACCTGATGATTACTCCCCGTTTCTGGCCGTTCACTTTCCTTTACTTTCAAAACGATTTGCTCTTTTAAATACTTCGGTGCGTATAGCTCCTGCCGCTCCATTTCTTCTATGAATTGATTTAACTCTTCATCCGTAGGATATCTGCTCATAGGTTGTCCTCCTTTCCGTATAGGTTTTGTAATTTACTTCTTGCCCTGTAAATCTGGGTCTGTACAGTCTTTAAATTGATTCCCCTCTTTTTTGCAATCTGTGCTGCCGTCATCTCCTCCAGATAGTACTCTCTGGCGATTTCATCGTATGGCGGCTTTAGCTTCCTGCAATACTGCTCAAGCTGTCCTTTGATTTCCTTTTCCATACAGACCTCTTCCGGTGTCTTTGTATCCCCTCTGATACTGCCGAAAAATTCTTCCTCTGTGGGTACCAGTCTCTGATTGCTGCTTCTTATGTAATCAATGCTCTTATTGGTAGCAATCCGGCAAATCCACGCCTTCTCATTCTGCCCATCAAAGGTTTCATATTTCCGGTATGCGGCAAGGAAGGTTTCCTGGGTAATATCTTCCGCAGTAAAATAGTCACCGGTTATTTTGTAGCAGATGGAAAAAACAAGTTTTTCATATGCATCAATCATTTCACACAGCCGGCTTTGTGAACATTTTTTTGTTGTCACGGTACTTATTTTTTCCACCTCCTTTACTTCCCTCACTCATTATAACGTAGGTGTATCCCGTATATCTTCATTTTTTTATTTTTTTTCAAAAAACAGTTCTGTAGATCACTACAGAACCGCCACTACAATTCCCGCTATAATCACACCGGCACAAAAAAGCTTATATCCGATATTCTTTTCTTTAAAAATAAATTTTCCTGCTAAAATCGTAACAATACATCCGCTTTGCTTGATTAACGTCATGACTGTCACCTTGCTTGCACTGTCTGCATTTGCCACAAAAAGTGCCCTGTCTGCAATGATAAACAAAATACTCAGCAGCCAGATCCAACCGCTTTTACAAGCCTGCCATCTGATTTTTGTCCTTGATACAAGAATGTATAAACCATAAAAAGATACCAAAAACAACATATACCAAAACTGTAGTTGTGAGCTGCTCACATCCTTCATGAGTATTTTATCGAGAAGACCGGATACGGCATTTAGCATGCAGGATGCAAATGCAAATACCACATAACGCACCGGCACTTCTTCCTTTGTCTTTCCTGCATCCTTCGCATCTGCTTGCTGCCTGCAAAGCAACCTCCTTATAAACGGTGGCCTATATTTTAATAAAAGCAATCCTCCGGAAACAAGTAAAAGTCCTATCGTCTGAAAGAATCCCAATGTTTCTCCAAGGACAAAAACACCCAGCATCGTTGCAAAAAGAACTCTGGACAAATCCAGTATCCCATATATGCTGATGGGCATTTTCTTAATTGCTTTAAAACTGCATATCCATGCCAGAAAAATGACAAAGGATTTTATGGCTATAAAAAAATAGTATTTAACCGGAAGTCCCATGGCATTGGGGGCATCCGGCGATACCAGTATAAAACCGAACAGCGTATAGAAGAACAGCACTTCCATCACGGTATTTTTTTCAAGTGCTTTCTTTTTTAGAATCTCTCTTGCCCCTTTTAAGACACCATATAATAAAACCAATAACATCCACATTTTCTATTCACCTCAAAACATCGAATAGAATAGCATACTCGTTTTCTTTTCACAATTCACAAATTTAACAAAAATATTGCCTTACAAAATTCTACATTGTATGATAATTACAGACAACAACTACAGCTCTAAATAGGAGGTATAAACAATGGGGATTTATGTAAACCAAGTAGGGTATCCGGTACAAGGAAGCAAGATAGCCATTACCACCACGCCCTGCAATTTTCAGCTTATAAATGCAGACAATCACAGAAGTGTCTATGACGGTGTGACCCGCGAAGGCGGATTTGATGCATCTGCCGGTGAAGCAACTTATCACATTGACTTTTCAGCGCTAACAGCCCCGGGCACTTACTATATTTTAAGCGGTAACGGGGAAAAATCACCTGTATTCTCTATCGGCGACCATGTATACCGCAACCTCAAATGCGATTTAATAAAGGCACTGTATTATCAGCGCTGCGGATGTGGACTGACTGCAGAATACGCAGGTGAATACACGCATGCCCCCTGTCACACGGCTCCTTCCATTTTTTTACAGGACTATATTGACAAGGTTTCACATCCGGAAGAATTCGACATGACCGGCGGTTGGCATGATGCCGGCGACTATGGAAGATATTCCACCGCTGCTGCCGTTGCCCTTGCCCATTTACTTTATGCCTATGAACTGTTTCCGGAAAGTTTTAAAGAATCTGTCAATATACCGGAAAGCGGCAACCACATGCCGGATATCCTGAACGAATGTCTGTATGAACTGAAATGGCTCTTAAAAATGCAGGCTGACGACGGAGGCGTCTATCATAAACTGACTGCTTTTTGTCATGCGGATTTTATCATGCCTGAAGATGACCATGACAGATTTTTGATATACCCTGTTTCATCCATGGCGGTTGCTGATTTTGCCGCTGTTATGGCTCTTGCATCCCGTATCTACAAACCATTCGAACCTGCATTTGCAGAAACAGCACTTATCGCAGCACGTAAATCCTGGAAATGGTTACTTGAAAATCCCTATATCGGTTTTCATAATCCGGAAGGCAGTAATACAGGTGAATACGACGATGAATGTGACTTAGACGAAAGATTATGGGCCAGTGCTGAACTCCTCCGCACTGACTTTGAAAATGATGATACCTACCTTGCAAAACTCCGCGAATATGTATTTGCAGATGTAAGCAAAACAGATTTTGGTTGGACCGATGTATCGGGACTTGCTCTTTTCGGCATCTTGTTTGATCCTAACCACCATGCCGGCAATGAAATAGAATCCGTTATGAAAAATGCATTGTTCGAAAAATCCGGACAGTACTTATCCATAATCGAAAAAGGCGGTTACCGTCTGGGTATGGCTCCTGAAGATTATGTATGGGGAAGTAATATGGTGGTTGCCAACCGCTCCATGCTTCTTATTCTTGCATCCCTACTATCTGAGCAAAAGGAAACTACTGACAAATACAAGAATGCTGCTTTAGAACATCTGCATTATCTGTTAGGAAAAAATGCCCTCGGTATCGGTTATGTTACCGGTCATGGAGAAAATGCCTATAAAAATCCTCACAATCGCCCGAGTGCAACAGACGGAATTGAACTGCCGATGCCCGGTTTCGTCAGCGGAGGACCTTTCAAAACTCCTTGCGACGAAATTGCCATGAGACTGATTCCGGCAGGTACACCACCCATGAAATGCCATGTGGACCATGTCGACAGTTATTCCACTAACGAAATTACGATATATTGGAATTCTCCCGTGGTATTTATGACAGCATTTTTTGACTCACCGTCCCATTTCTGATAAGGTAAATAAAAACAGGCAGATAATCCATTATGGATTTTCTGCCTGTTCCTTTTATTTATCTTTTTTCTTTTCTGAATTCTTTTCCTTTTCGGTATGCACCGGCGGATTACAAAATCCGTCTACCAGCTTCTCTATCAATAACTTTTTGATATACACATCAAAGCCTAACAATCCGATGAAAGAAAACAATTGAAGCATCTCTTTATCTTCGTCGGGCGCATTCTGCATCATTTTACTTGCTGTCTCATATTTGCTTACAATATCTTCCTTCAATGCATCTGCCTGTTCCTTCTCATGACTGAAAATTTCTTCATAAATGGTACTTAGGTTAATGTCTCCGTTTGTTTGGAAATACTTGTCCGAAATCGGATTTAATAATGCCTGAATATCATTAATGGAAAGAATTCCTTTATAATAATATATAAAAATCAACATGATCACATGTTCTTTGTTATATTTCTTTTTAACGGGAGGCGGAAGCAAATCATTCTTCGCATAATTATTAATCATGGTTTTTGTAAGAATCTTGTCCTCCCCCGGATTTCTCAGGGAACTTTTGAGCTTGCTCTCCATGAATGTTGTCACTTGATCCATATATAAATCAATATTCGGAATATCTTCAACCTTAATGTACTGAATCCTGTCAAGACTTTGGATAATACTGTTTAGTAAGTCATTTTTATCTATTGTCATTTTATATCCCTCTCAAATTAATACCCTTCCACTATAGTATATAGTATTTAAAACCACATGGCAAGTGTCGGATTTTGATTTCTGTACTTTACTTTAAAACTTTAATATGGTAAAATATCACTGTGTGAATATACGAATGTTCTCGGGGAGGTTATTTATGAACAAAAAAATTCAAACATCTGCTGTTGATCATTTATTTGAAGCCATCTTATGTCTTGAAAATAAAGAAGAATGTTATAGCTTCTTTGAAGATTTATGTACCGTAAATGAGTTGCTTTCTTTATCCCAAAGATATGAAGTAGCTTCCATGCTCAAAGATAAGAAAACTTATTTGGAAATCGCAGAGCAGACCGGTGCATCTACTGCTACCATCAGTCGTGTAAACCGTTCCTTAAACTACGGAAATGATGGTTACGATCTTGTATTTAGCAGATTAAATAAATAAGCAAAGCGGCACGTTTGTGCCGCTTTTTTATGTATCTTATCCATTGATTTCAATAATCAACATAGGATCAATATATTCCTCGTCATGTATAACCTGATAAGCAAGTTCCTGATTATCCTCACCTACCGTAAAAAGAATATAGCCTTTTCCTAATTGTTCATCCAACTTTACAAGCGGGGTTCCGTTATTCTTGTAAACGGATTGGTACCCGTTCCCGTGGTCAATTACTATTTTTGTTTTATATGTATCATCTGCATCTACACTGATTACGGTACCCGTTCCTGTGGTAATTACATTGGTTCCCTCCTGTGCCGAAAACTTAAGCATGGGACCATCATCTCCTGAAGTCTCTTCCATAGATGCCGACCCGCTAAGCGGAAAACCTTTGGGCAACGCATTCTCTATCGTCTCAAAGGATAATTCATCTTCTGCCGCTACCTTCTTACTTACTGTTTCACTTAAGACGGTAACCTTACTTGTCAGCGTAGCATTTTCAACAGAAAGTGCTTCATTTTCATCTGTCAGATTTGCTATTTCTTCCATACAAGTCACAATTTCTGCTCTTGCATCTTTCAATGCATATGCATGATATGCATATCCATAACTGATTGCAACCATGATGGCCAAAATAAGAAACAATATCATCTGTACAAGTGCATAACCGATCACTCTCTGTCTGATAGTTCCGTCTTCTTTTTCAGAGACAATAATCAGTGCAAACTTTCTTTTCCTTTTATTTTGCTGCTCCATAATTGGTTTCTACCTCCGGTTAATTCATGTCATTTTAACACAGATACCCAAACAACGCAACTTTTTAAACTTTTAATGCCATATCTCCTGCTTTTATCCACCCTTTTTTACGCATAAACTCGGATATAATCAGTGCAAATACAGCTGGAAGTACAAAGTGCATAACCGCAATTTCAGCAAGCACGATTCCGGGAGCCACACCACTTTCTACCATCGTCTGATAAGCATTAATCTGTCCTACAAGGCCTGCCGTTCCCATTCCCGAACCGGTAGCATTATTGGTCATTCGAAGAACAATCGTGGAAATCGGTCCCAATATGGCACTTGTGATAATAGCGGGTAGCCATATAATCGGTTTCTTCACAATATTTGCGATTTGAAGCATACTGGTCCCAAGCCCCTGTGCCAAAAGACCGTTTACTTTATTTTCTCTAAAAGATGCAACCGCAAATCCTATCATGTTCGCACAGCAACCTACTGTTGCTGCGCCTGCTGCAATGCCGTTAAGACCTAAGATAATCCCCAGTGCTGCAGAACTGATAGGTAAGGTTAAAATAATACCCATCAGAACAGATACTACAATCCCCATGACAAATGGTGCCTGCACGGTTCCCCAATTAATGATTTCGCCAAGCCATGACATAAAGGCGGAAATGGGCGGTCCAAACACCAGTCCTACTGCTGAACCTGATACAATACAGGTAAAAGGTGTTACCAAAATGTCCACCTTCGTTTTTCCGGATACCATTCTTCCTACATAAATACCAACAATGGCCGCTATAAATGCTCCCAACGGTTCACCCGGTCCCGCAAATACGATTGCTCCGTCGACAAGGACTGTTCCTGCAATCACTTTACTTGCAAAAGCGCCCATCATACCGGTGGTCGCTGCAGAAAGAGTCACAAGCGGACTGGCTTTTAACTTAATGGCTGTTCCGCAACCGATACCTGCACCGGTTACCGCTGCTGCCACCTTTCCCATCATAAATAGGTAATCTCCTACTACTCCGGGAATAAATGTTCCTACCTGTTGAATGATGGTACCTATGATCAATGTTGCAAATAGTCCGGAGGCCATTCCGCTTAAACCTTCTATAAATATTTCATTTAACAATTCCTTGCACTTTTTCATAATTCTCCCTTCACTCTTCCTCTCCTGAGTCATCTTCTGTTTCCACTTCTTTTCATCTTACATGCAAATATATTATTACGCAACTCATAAATGTCTGAATCCTGTAAAAATATTACATAAAACTGGGAATTTTCTTTACTTTTACAAAGGACTGTGCTATGCTGTATTTGTTGTAACCACCCGGTTCGACTATCTTATATTTTTTTATTTTTTTTGGAGGTATCTACAATGAACAAAGGTACAGTAAAATGGTTTAACAACCAAAAAGGTTACGGATTCATCTCTGATGAAGCAGGAAACGACGTTTTCGTACACTACTCAGGATTAAACATGGAAGGATTTAAGTCTCTTGAAGAAGGCGCTTCCGTAGAATTCGACGTAGTAAACGGAGAAAAAGGACCTCAGGCCGTAAACGTAACTAAGTTATAGTTATAACGCATTAATCAGTAACAAGATGTGCCTGTTCTTAATATAAATGCTATATGATTTATTCATTTTATTTAGAATTTGCAAGATTGTTTTAACGGATTAAGGAAATAACCTATCTCGATTGAGATAGGTTATTTTTTGTTTACACTATTTTCATTTATTTATATAATTTAAAACATCTTCAAATTTCATATTTCCGCCAAATAAATCAAGTGCACTTCCGATTGTTACATCTATCTTGTCTTTTCCAAGCATCTTAAGTGCTTCCAAATCTTCAAAAGAATGAACTCCGCCTGCATAAGTAGAAGGAATTTCACAGGCATTGCCAAGCAGATTCACCAGTTCTTTTTCAATTCCGCTCGCCTTTCCTTCCACATCTACCGCATGTATTAAAAATTCATCACAATAACCGGAAAGCATGTTTATCGTTTCTGCATTTAAAACCACATCCGTATATTTCTGCCATCTGTCGGTAACGATATAATATAAACCGTCCTTTTTACGGCAACTCAAATCCAAAACAAGTCTTTCTTTTGAAACTGCCTTCACCATTTCCTCTAATCTGTCCATATGAAGCATGCCGTCTTTAAACACGTAGGACGTAACAATTACATGACTTGCACCGGCTGAAAGATACTCACCGGCATTTTCCGGCGTAATTCCGCCGCCTACCTGTAAGCCACCCGGGTATACTTTTAATGCTTCTATCGCCTGCTTTCTTGTCTTCTCATAAAATTCACTGGATATGGGATTTAAGAGAATAATATGTCCACCCTTTATTTCATTTTCCTTATATAATCGGGCGAAAAAAGCAGCTGTCTGTTCGGAAACAAAATTTTCTTTGGCCTGATTTCCTTCATCACAAAGACTGCCTCCAACAATTTGTTTTACCCGGCCGTTATGTATATCTATGCATGGTCTAAACCTCATAGCTTTCTCCATTTCAAAAAATATCCTAAAATTTTCTAATTAACGAATATTTTAACTTAATTTGCGTATAATATCAATAGGACTGATATTATGCGGTTCATTTTCATTTATTTAAGGAGGTTATTATGAAAAAAACCAAAAAAATTATTTCTCTTGCTGCTATGCTTGTAATGATGTTCACAATGGTAGCTTGCGGTTGTAGCACCTCACAGAGCGAAGGCGACATGGCAGGCGGCAATGAGAACACAACAACCGGTACAAATACTACTGATGATACAACCGGTATGAGCGGAGATACTACAGGCAATACAACCATCGAAGAGAACACTACACCTACCGGTGATATGCCTGGTACAACTACTGATGGTGCCGGCGGTACTACAGGTGGTGCTACAGATGGATCCACGGGCGGTACTACAGGCGATACTGCAACAGAAGGTGGTACTACAGGTAATACAACTACTGACGGTGGTGCCACAGACAATGCTACCACAGGCGGCAATGACGATGATGGTACTGTAAACAGTGCAACAGAAGGCAATGACACAAACAATGATTCTCTTTTAGAGAATGCCGGTGATGCACTCAGCAATGTAGTTGACGATGTTGCAAATGGTGTATCTGATGTGACTGACGATGTTACAGGCAGTAATACAAACGAAACAAACAGATAGTATAAAAGAGCTGCCCTTTATCAATCAAAGTGCAGCTCTCTTTTTATCTCTTTATTTTTCAACGATAATACCATCCCTGTAAGCTTCAAGAAGCTGCTCCAATTGTTTGATACTATCTTTTATCTCCCGGCCGATATCGGTATCTGCAACCCGGATTCTGTTTACTGCGGTTTCCACTATGGTAGAGTCCGAAAAAATATCAGATTCGTGAATAATTGCTGATTCCATAGACTCAAAAGGCTCATGTGCAACCAAACGCATGCCATGGGAATTTGCTACCAGCGTATAGCCTGCAATACCGGTCTTGCTTTGATAGGCCTTTGAAAATCCACCGTCTATTACAAGTAACTTGCCGTCACACTTAATAGGTGTCTCACCCTTTTTCAGTTCCACCGGTACATGTCCGTTAACAATATGCGACTTTTTGCTATCAAGCCCGAACTCTTCCAGGATTTTATTGATAATATTTTCGTCATCCATCATGGAATAATAACTGTTTTTGGTTTCTTTGTGCGCATCTTTATCTGCGATAAAATATCTCTCGAAGGTTGTCATTTTATCCTTGCCAAATACCGGAGAATTTGGGCCTGCCCAGATATACCAGATATAGTCCTGTGCATTCCGCATATCAATGGGGTCATCTTTGGAATAATATCCTTTTCTTGCATAGTTATCTAATATATCGTACAGTTCTCTTCCCTGATACTCTTTTCCGTCAACATTTACGGATTTAAAATTACCTTCACTGTCAAGCGGAACACAGCCATGATATAAAAGATTTGAGTTATGAATCTTATAAAGCCCACCTTTGGAATACATAAAACGCACATGTTTCTGCAATTTTTCACACTTCATAAATGCCTGCCGGATTCTGGCCATTACCACTTCTTCATCAGATGTCAGATTATAAGGATCCTTAGGGTCCACCGTGGGAAATTCCACATCCTTCATTTCGTATTCTTTGCCATAAGCAGTTACTGTCTTTTTCTCATAATCAATCTTATCAAGAAGTAATCTGTCATCCATATCAAATTCCGGATGTTTACGGATTAACTGCCCCTCTAATTTAAGCTGTATAATGGCAATCGCTTTATGGATTTTCATATCAAGGCTTAAATCTTTGGTGTTATAATCTGTATTATATTTAATTGCAAATGCATCACAGTTTACGTCTTTATAGGTCTCTAGGGCAAAGGTTGCCAGCGGAATCAAATTGATTCCATAGCCCTCCTCCAATGTATCAAGGCTTCCGTATCTGGCTGCAATTCGAATCACTGTCGCAATACAAGGCAGATGTCCGCAAGCGGCCCCCATCCATACGATATCATGATTCCCCCACTGAACATCAACGGAGTGATAATTCATTAATGTATCCAGAATCATATGCGGTCCCGGACCTCTGTCAAAAATATCACCTACAATGTGTAAATGGTCAACTACCAGCCTCTGTATCAGATTACTTAAGGCAATAATAAACTCCCTTGCTCTTCCGATACGGATGATGGTATGGACGATTTCGTTGTAATATTCTTCCTTGTCAGAGATTTCTGCTTTTTCCGTAATTAACTCTTCAATAATATATGCAAAATCCTTTGGCAATGCCTTGCGCACCTTGGATCTTGTATATTTGGATGCAACTCTCTTTGTTATCTGCACCAACCGATGAAGAGTAATCTTATACCAGTCTTCAATATTTTCCTCTTCCTGAGCCACGATATCTAACTTTTCCTGAGGATAATAAATGAGTGTTGCCAAAGATTTTTTATCTTTATTACTTAATGTATTTCCGAATTCTTCGTCAATCTTACGTCTTACGGCACCGGAACCATTTTTTAGCACATGATTAAACTGCTCATATTCCCCGTGAATATCCGTAAGAAAATGTTCTGTTCCTTTGGGCAGGTTCAAAATAGCCTGCAAGTTAATAATCTCTGTGGATGCCGCCGCAATATTCGGATACTGGTTCGCAAGACTCTTTAGGTACTTCAGTTGCATTAATTCCAATTCGTTTTTTGCCATAAATAACCCTTTCTCATAACGAGCAGCGCAACGTGTATCTACGCTGCGCTGTCTGTGTATTCTTTATGCATCAATTACATCACTCATATTGTAAAGACCGGCAGACTTGCCCTTTAAAAACTTCGCGGCCTGAATTGCCCCTTTTCCGAATACTGCTTTGGAATATGCAGTATGGGAGAAGGTAACTACTTCATCTGCCCCTGCAAAAATCACATCATGGTCACCCACAATCGTTCCTCCTCTTACTGCGGAAAAACCGATTTCTTTCACGGGCCTTTTTACTCTCCGTCCGCTTCTGTCATAAACGTACTCATATTCATTATCTAGTGCCTCATTTACTGCATCACCCAGTGCAAGTGCTGTACCGCTGGGTGCATCCACTTTTAAATTGTGATGCTTTTCAACGATTTCAATATCAAATCCGGCAGGTGCAAGAACCTGTGCTGCTTCTTTCAAAAGTTTCAGAAGCATATTAATGCCAAGGGACATATTTGCAGACATTAAAATTGCAACCTTCTTGGATGCTTCATTTACTTTTGCAAGCTGTTCTTCTGAAAGTCCTGTTGTGCATAATGCACAGGGAATTTGTTTTTCAACACAGTACGTAAGTAAGCCATCTACTGCAGGTGCTGCACTGAAATCAATAATGGCATCTGCCTGCACATCACAATCACTGATATTCTTAAATACAGGAAAAGAATTGCTTCCGTCATCAAACGCATCTACTCCTGCCACCAATTCTATACTGTCATCTGTTGCAATTAATCCGGCAATGGTTTTTCCCATCTTACCGTTGCAACCATGCATAATCACTCTTGTCATGCTATCCTCCGTTCTGAAAAATCACTTTTCTTTTTCATTAAAGAATTCCGTAATCTTTCATTGCCTTTTCTAACCTAGCGGCATTTGCATCTTCCATTTCGGTAAGGGGCATACGCATAGGTCCTACTTCCATACCCATTATATTTAATGCCTTCTTTACGGGAATGGGATTTACTTCGCAGAACAGGGCATCACATAAAGGAATTGCACGAAGCTGTTCTGCGCAGCTACCTGCCACATCACCTGCAAAGAATTTTGCACAGATCTCATGTGTTTCTTTCGGTGCCACATTGGAAAGTACAGAAATAACTCCTTTTCCTCCCAGAGACATAATAGGTACAATCTGATCATCATTACCGGAGTATAAATCCACTTTACCCTCTGCAAGATTCATTAATTTTGCAATCTGGGAAATATTTCCGCTTGCTTCTTTCACACCGACAATATTCTCTACGTCATTACATAGTTTCACAATTGTTTCAGGTAAAATATTGCAGCCTGTACGACCGGGTACATTGTAAAGAATACAGGGAATCTTTACGGAATCCGCAATTGCTTTAAAGTGTGCATACAGCCCTTTCTGTGTAGCCTTATTATAATAAGGAGATACCAGCAAAAGTCCGTCTGCTCCATACTTTTCTGCTTCTGTGGAAAGATAAATTGCAGTTTGCGTACAGTTGGAACCGGTTCCTGCTACTACGGGAACTCTTCCTGCTACCTCTTGGGCACAAAACTTAATCGCTTCCAAATGCTCTTCATGTGTAAGTGTGGATGCTTCTCCTGTTGTTCCGCAAACAATAATGGCATCTGTTCCGTTTGCAATCTGAAACTCAATCAGTTCCGCAAATTTTTCATAATTCACTTCTCCGTTTGCTTTGAAAGGTGTAACAATGGCAACACCTGCGCCTGTAAATACAGCCATAATTTTCCTCCTTTTGGATTCTCTACTATTTTATTTTACATATAACGATTCGCTCTTCTAATGAATTTCAGTATGCGAAATACCAAAAAATATCGGTGCACAGAATATACGCGCACCGATTCTTCACCTTTTCATCGGATAGCGCCCCATCAAATAAATTTGATGACAGTCATACAGTTCTTCACTGCATGCCCAAGAACCTGTCTGCAGTATACAGATTCTTTCGGCGTTTTTTCCTTTCATTTTCCTTCATATGTGACTGCCACATCCAAAAAATTACTCATAAAACACGCAACCTCTATCTCGTTTATGCAATTTAACTAACCTCATCATAGCACTATGCCATTACTCTGTCAATGGATGAAATTGTTTTCTATCTGCATTTCAGGGCACGCATAGCATTGAATATAGCAATCACAGCCACACCTACATCCGCAAACACTGCCGCCCACATGGATGCCATTCCCATCGCTGCAAGCAATAACACAAGGACTTTTATTCCGATGGCAAAAACAATATTTTGCTTTACGATTACCAATGTCTTCCTTGATATCTTCATGGCTCTTGCCAGCTTGGAAGGCTCATCTGTCATAATTACCACATCTGCCGCTTCTATCGCCGCATCACTGCCAAGTCCTCCCATGGCAATTCCGATATCCGCTCTGGCAAGGACGGGTGCATCATTAATACCGTCTCCCACAAAGGCAAGCTTTCCTTTTTCTGATTTTTCTGCAAATAATGCTTCCACCTTTTCTACTTTGTCCCCCGGAAGAAGTCCTGTAAAAAACTCTCTGATTCCTAAAGCGGCTGCCACCTTTTCTGCCATCTTTTGATGATCACCGGTTAACATAACAATCCTTTTCACTCCAGCTATCCTAAGATCTGATATAGCACTTTCTGCATCCTTTTTCATCTCATCTTCAATCAAAATATAACCGAGATACCTGCAATCATCCATACCTTTGTCGGTTTCGTCATCTTTCTGTACATGGACACTCTCACCTACATATATAACAGTTCCCACATTATCTGATGGTGCTAAACTGATTCCTTTACTTGCCATAAGTTTTTCATTTCCGGCAAAAATCTCACGACCTTTCACGAGAACCACCACACCGTGACCGGGAAATTCCTTCGCATCACTTATAGCACTTGTGTCTATTTCTCTTCCGTATGCTGTAAGCAACGATTTTGATATGGGATGATTGGAATAACTTTCTGCATAAGCCGCCAGTTCCAACAATTCTTCTTGTGTTAAGTCTTCTGTCAGCGGGACAATTTTTGACACCTCAAAATTTCCTTTTGTCAAAGTACCTGTTTTATCCATAACCACAATTTCTGTGTTGGCAAGTGCTTCAAGGTAATTGCTCCCCTTTATCAAAATGCCCTCTTTACTTGCTCCCCCAAGTCCTCCAAAGAAACTTAAAGGAATACTAATCACAAGGGCACATGGGCATGATATAACAAGGAATGATAGTGCCCTGTAAATCCACTCACTCCATCCGCCTCCCAAAATAATAGGCGGCAGCACCGCAAGAAGTACTGCACAAATTACAACAATAGGGGTGTAATATCTTGCAAATTTTGTAATAAAGTTTTCTGCCTTCGATTTTTTGCTGCTTGCGTTTTCTACCAAATCCAAAATCTTTGCAACTGTAGACTGTCCGTAAATCTTAGATACTTTTATCTCCAACAATCCGTTTTTATTTACACATCCGCTGATTACTTCGTCACCCACTGTCACATCTCTGGGTACACTTTCACCGGTAAGTGCCATGGTATCCAAGGAAGAACTGCCTTTTTCCACAGTGCCGTCCAGAGGAATTTTTTCACCCGGACGAACTAAAATCATATCGCCTACACTTACCTCATCGGGGTCTACACTTACCCATTCCCCTTCCCGATACAAGTTTGCAACATCCGGTCTTATATCCATCAATCCTGCAATCGACTTTCGGGACTTTCCTACCGCATAAGACTGGAAACATTCTCCCACCTGATAGAAAAGCATAACCGCTACGGCTTCCTTATAATCTCCTACAAAAAAAGCTCCTACTGTTGCAATCGTCATTAGGAAATTTTCGTCAAACACCTGACCTCTGCCTATATTCTTTATGGCTTTCGCTACTACATTACCGCCGATTGCTACATATGCAACCAAAAACACTGTCAAATAAACAAGCCAAGGTGCCTGCGGCAAACAAACATCTAACAGAATTGCGCCTATATAGACTACCGCACCGATTGTCACACGTTTCACTCTTTTCTTTAACTTCTTACTCATAACAAACCACTTTCTTTTTTGAAACCTTTTTTCTGTATTCTATTTTTCAATGACTTCTACGTCAGGTTCAAACTTCTTAACAATTTTTACAATATCCTTATAAACGATGCCGGCCTTATCATCATCCACTTCGATTACAAGTTTCTGTGTAAGTAATGTAACCGTACTTTTGCTGACACCCTCCAGTTTACCTACTTCCGCCTCAATCTTTGCTGCACAATGTGCGCAATCCAAATCTTCTAAAATATAAGTTTTTTTCATTTTAATTTTCTCCTTTTCATTTCATTATTTAATTTATTAGTCATGTCATTTATTCGTTAATGTGCTCCATCCCTTGGCTTAATATAGACTTAATATGCTCATCGGCAAGAGAATAGAAAATGGTCTTTCCGTCTCTTCTGTTCTTCACCAAATCCATCTGCTTTAAAGTGCGAAGCTGATGGGAAATCGCCGACTGCGTCATATTCAGTATCTGTGCCAGATCACAAACGCACATCTCCGAATAAAGTAAAACATATAATATTTTAATTCTGGTAGAGTCTGCAAACACCTTAAAGAAATCTGCCAGATCATAAAGCATTTCTTCATCAGGGATTTCTTTATTTACCTTCTTTACAATATCTTCATGCACATGAATGTAACCACACTGTTCCACAATATTATCCTGCTTCTTCATTTGCCTCTCCTTTCGTATGAATGATTGTTCATATGTTCATTCTATCACTCTTTTGCATAATGTCAAGACCTTTTTAGTAAAAAAAACAGCCATATGTTTCTCGGTATTGTGCCGTGCCATATGACTATTTCTTCTTTATATATTCTATTAGCCTCTGTTAAACTGTCTGCGTTTCCAATATTTCTACTTCATTAATGCTCTCTATTCTGACTATCTTTATTACCTGCTTTTTCTTTTTGTCTGTATAGCGAATCTTTACCCATTCATCATCAACATCTAAAACAAAACAGGTTACCTCCCTCTTCTTTCCTTTCACGCTTTTCCAGTTTGTTTACCTTTGCTTCCAATTTTTTTACTTTATCCGGATATGATGAATAACACATTATCATGATAAACGCAAACACGCCTAACCATTCCATATTCTTTTCTCCTAATACTTTTTATAATTCATACTATGTTGCCTTGTCATTTGTGCTAACTGCTGTACTTGATGATCAATAACTCTACGCTCATATTATCATTTATCTTTCCTGTCTTAATGGACTCTTCAGCTTCCACACAAGCCTCCACCGCTTTCTTCAGCTCATCCATCGTAAATCTTCCCGCCTGCGTCATGTATTTTCCTGCAATAAAACCCGGAAGACCAACCTTTTCACCGATAGCCTTACTCTGAAATCCTTTTTTATGCAGTTCCTTTACCTGTAGCAAAAGATTGAACTGCCTTGCAATCAGAAACAGAATTCTCATGGGCGGTTCTTTTAAAGCAAGTAATTCATAATATAATTCTAATGCTTTCTTCTGCTGTTTATCTGCAATGGCACTTACCATGTCAAAGATATGACTGCTAATCTGCTTGATACAGATTTCATCAATATCCTCTCTACTAATGGTATCTCTATGCATGCAATAGCAAAACAGTTTTTCTGCCTCTTTCCGGATGTTCTCCATATCTGTTCCGGTTTTCTCTAAAAAATATTCCAAATTTCCGGAAGATATCTGTTTCCCCTCTTTCTTCATCATCCCTAAAATCCAGCGCTTTAAAGTCGTTTCATCCTGTACTCCGAATTCCGTTACGGTGCCCTTTGACTGCAGCGTTTTAAAAAGCTTGCTTCTCTTGTCAACCTCGGTTTCCACAAACAAAAAACTTGTACTTTCTGCCTGCCCTGCCAAATATTCTGCCAATTGCTCGCCGCCACTTTTAAACAGACCGGTGTTTTCTAAAACGATCAATCTTTTCTCTGCAAAAAAAGGCATAGTTTCTGCCAAGTCAATAATTTCTCCGATTGCAATATTCTTGCCCTCGAAGTATTGATAGTTCATCGTATCATCGCCAATGATTGCATCTTTAAGCCTGTCACGATACTGCCTGCGCAGATAAGCCTCCTCGCCATAAAGTAGATACAAATTCTTCAGTTGTCCTGTTTTGATATCCTCATTTAATCTCTGCATGAAACAACCATACCTTTCTGTTCATTATTCTATCACAGCACTGTGAATATTCAAAGTTCTTTATGAACTGTTTTTGGCAGCGTTCCGCATCCATTCTTCTATTCCGGCAGAAACAACTTTTTTAGTAATTCATCTAATACTCTTGTATTTAAAGACTTCTTACCTGTTTCAAAAGTAACAAAAAGATTTATGCCAAGATAAATTCCGTTTCTTTCATAAGTATTCAATTTACAAACCATATTTTTCACATAATCGCTGTCATCCATCATTCCAAAATGCTCAAAATAAACTTCTTCTCTCATTGGCATCCTGAGAATGGTAAAATCAGGATATATTTTGATTTTTCCTTCTAATATAACTGGATATTCATATCGGTATGGTATTCCAAGTACATACAATTTATCTGCAATAATTTTTTCTGATTTTGACCTCACTCTTTCTCCCTTTTCCGTAATAATTTCCGGTCCATCTTCTGCAAATTGCTTGCCTTTATATTCTACAGTTTGCCATCTCTTTATATATTCTTCATCAGATATTTCAGGTGCCTCTATCAACACCCTGCGACACGGGTTTATCTTTTGATATAGTGTTTTTAAACTATTCTTCTCGTACTTATCTAAAAATATATTAATTGCTTTTAATCTCTCCTGTGCTGTTTTTGCCAATTGCATATCGTAATCTCTCTGCGCAATTCCAGCAGCAATTTTTTTCTCGCTCTTCTTCAGATACCTACCGTTGGTATTATTGTGCTTGCCTACACTTTCACCGGCATCTCTTGCTTTTTCTTCGTTATAATAATATTCTACAACCCCATTCCAATTTCTGATTCGTAAGCGACCTTTGGGGGCTATTTTAAGTCTTTTCTTTGTTTCCTCTATAATTTGTTCAAGTTTCTGCTTTTCTTCTCTTAGAATCATTTCAATTGTTTTCATATTTTCCTCCATATCTTTCATCTACTGTTTCAAATGTTTTCTGTGTTCTTTTACTCTGTTGTTTTTTACATTGTCGCACCAACTAATTATTGTTTTTCTTGCGTTTCATTGGGTTCTTTTCGCACTGTTGCACCAACCAACTGCTGATTCTCCTGTATTTCGTTGGGTTCTTTTCGCACTATCTCACCAACCAATTATTGTTTTCCTTGCGTTTCGTTGGGTGTTACATCTCCATTCACCCCAACCAGACTTTCTTTTTCTTCATCCCGTTGGGTTATCTTCATTCATTTGTACCAACTAGTCGCTCTTCTTTTTCATCCCGTTGGTTTTTCCAACTTCGCACCTTCATCTGCTCTTGAAATTCCACGGTTACTGCACCATAGTCGGGTGTATTCAAAATCAATGCTCCGTGCTCCTCAAGGCGAGAAAGCGTCTCCTCGTGGGGATGTCCGTAATTATTATTCTCCCCACAGGATATCACTGCCAACGAAGGACCTATTTGTTTCAAAAACTCCTCACTACTTGAATTTCTTGAACCATGGTGTGCTACCTTCAGCACTTCAACATCTTTGATATCAAGTTCCTGCAATGTTTGCAGTAATTCCAGTTCACCATCTTCCTCCACATCTCCCGTAAGAAGCACATCTAATGTTGCATTCTCTCCTTCGGACAGTCCTGTATTCCTTCTCACTCCTCTATATTGCATTAACAACACAAGTGAATATTCATTTTCATCTTCTGTCTCGTAGCCACTACCGGGATGTAAACAGTATAGAGACAACGCCCCATCCTGCAAACACATGTCCTTAGACAGATATTCCACAGAAATTCCATTTTTCTCTGCTACCTGCACAAGCTCATAGTACTTTTCTGTTTTTGCACTTACGCCAATATCCGGTAAATACAATCTGCGAACGGTAATGCCTTCTTCCTTTGCCATACCAAAAAGCTCCCCGATGCCATTGCAGTGATCTTCATCCGGATGCGTCACAAATACAGCTTCCACCTCCCTGATACCATGATATTTTAAATACGGCAGAATTCGGTATTCTCCCACATTTGACACGCTACTGCTACCGCCATCTACCAAATAATGATTTCCGGCTTTGCTTTCAATATGAATGCAGTCCCCTTGCCCCACATCAAGAAATGTAACGGCATCACGGGCCGGCATAGGCCATAACAAAAATGCCACTGCGCCTGCTGCCATTAGCCATTTCCTTTTTAAGGAAATCTTTCTTTGAAATAACACAATCAAAATCAAGATTCCAACATAAACAACTATTCTCCATGTTGCAGGACATCCCGCCGTAAAGAGACCGGCAGGTAACCACTCACATACGTGACACGCAAAGTCATATGTATTTAATGTTATTTCTATGACAATTGCTATGGGTTTACATAAAACCGCTCCCGATAAACCTAAAAACGAGCTTAACGCTCCTACAAAAAGCAGAATGATGCCTGCGGATAAAATAATACTCATAAGGGGAATTACCAAAAGATTCAGAAAAACAGAATAAATAGGAACTTGATAGAAAAACAAAAGCTGCAACGGAAAAATTGCGATGGAAACCGTTGCCCCTGACATAACTTTCAACGTAAAACCTGCCGGCTCTTTTTCTTTCTTTAACCTCTTTTTTGTAAGTGCCGGCAGCAACAATCCAATTCCAAGCACACAGCCGAATGATAGCAAAAAACTACTGTTGTATAAATATAATGGTTGCTCTACTAAAATGCATAATGCCAATACCGCAATTGCCGTAAGCATATCATATGTCCTTCTGCACATAACCGCAATCATATGAAGCACAAACATACCTACCGCACGAATAACCGAAACCGTGAATCCTGTCATGCAACCATATCCAATCATAACCGCAACCGGTATTGCTGCCCTCACTACAATCGGTATACCGCTTTTTTTAAGTAAGCTGTATAATGTCATTCCGATTACAGAAATATGGAGTCCCGAAATTGCCTGAATATGTGCAATGCCGTTCCTTTGATATAATTTTTTCCTCTCTTCATCTGTCGCTTTCTTATCTCCCAAAAGCATTGTTTTTATTACGGAAGCATCTTTATCCGGAAGCGTTTTGTCTAAAATATCTGCACATTTTTCCCGAAATTTATATAGTGCTTCTGCAAATTGATTGTATGATATTGTTTTTTTGTGAATTTCTGTTTGATTCAACTGAAAAGAAATATGTAAAATATGATAATAAGATTTCGCATCGAATTGTCCGGGATTCGTTGCACTCTCAAAACATTTCATTTTCCCGGATGCCTGTATTACACTTCCCATCTCAGGCATTTCCTGACTGACATTCAAATAACAAATTACACGTTCATCACCGATGACTGATATTTCGCTTTGCTTATTCTCGATAGCAATAAGTTTCAAATAAACAATCTGACGATTCTTGTCCTCTCCCGTTGTCGTTTCTTTCTTATATACCTTCCCGGTTACAGTTACTTCCTGCCCCTCCCACGCTATATATCCGGGAGGGGAATCATGGATTATTTTTGTTCCGAAAAAGAGAAACACAACGGCAACAAGACAGACTATACTCAGAGGTCTACGCATTCATTCACCCCGCTTTTCCTATGTTTCCCATCACTTTACCAAGTCTAAATTTCTTTCAAATACTGTAGACAAATTCATATTCTCTCTATAGTTTACATTTGTCTCCCCGCCAACTGATATCTGCACCTTATTTACATTCGGAAGTTCAACCAACGAATTGGTAATTGCGTAAATTGTCACTTCAGGAGAGACATCATATACCTGATTCAAAAACCCTTCATCCAAGTTTACATAACACACGCCATCTCTTATACTTACACTTATTATTTTAGTTTGGGGATTTACGACCGGATAAATCTCCTCTTCCACTGTCGACAATATGTCTTTCTCTTTCGGACCAGCAATAATTTCTTCTACCATTTGGCGTTCAATGGGAATATTCCCGCTATATACAATATTTCTGTCTATTTCGATAAGGCTATCGCCTTTTTCACTTGCAAAATAGAGCTGTATCTTTGCTTTTTCATAGGTATTCACGTCGTTCCCCGTATTATCAATAAACGTGTCCGCATTCATTACCCCCACCACGTCACCCGACGCGTCGGTTAACGGCTCTCCGTTTACGGTAAACGAAACATGCTGTACTTCCGGGATTTGAATAAATGTTTTTACCAATGCCGCCCTTGTCAATATTTCCGCAATCACGTCCTGCTCTTTATAACTGGTATTAAAATTAAGGGTCAACTGTCCCTCTGTAATATGATAATCCAACATCTTAAAATTACCTGTAAGAGGAGGGCGATATTCCAATTTTTCCGGCAGTGTTTCCATTTGCATTATCAACTCCTGCAAAACAACGATACCATCTTCATTTACTGTCTCATAGCTGTAGGATGACACACCTGTGCCATCTTGGTTTACATAATATACATCGTAAACGCTCATTCCACCTTGCGAAGGTTGATTACAGGCAACAAAATATAAACTTAATACACAGAATATAAATATGCTGAATACCAATTTTTTCATCTGCATAGTTGCCTCCCTACATGACTAAATGAGTAAGCGGAATTTTAACCAAAAACTTTGATCCTTCACCCTCTTTACTCTCTACTTTAATAGTTCCTCTATGCAAGAGAACTGCATTACGCGTAATGGCAAGTCCCAGTCCGGTACCGCCGATTTCTCTTGAATGAGACTTGTCTACCCGATAAAAACGTTCATAAATCCTTGCCATGGAATCCTCCGGAATACCGATTCCTGTATCCTCAACTTCAATTGTAAAGTACTGATGATCCGCATCTAATGTAACCGTAACTTTTCCATGCTTTTTATTATATTTAATAGCATTTTCAATCAAATTCGTTAATACCAGCGACATCTTTACTTCATCAACTTCTGCAATAATCTCTCTTGTACTTACAAGTAAGAGCTCTACGTCATTCTTTCTTGCAATGGGCCTTAGTCTTTTCAATATGATTTCCGTCAATTCATTCATATTTACACCTGTTATGTTTAAATCTGCTGCCGCCTTATCCAGTTTAACCAATGCTAACAGGTCATTAATAATCTTATTTTCACGCTCAATTTCCTCTGCAATATCTACCATAAATTCACGATAGAGTTCGGCCGGTGCATCCTGCTGTGCCATAAGAGAATCTGCCAAAACCTTCACCGACGTCATAGGTGTTTTTAATTCATGAGAGACATTTGCCACAAATTCCTGTCTTGAATCATCCAATGTTTTCATTTGCGACTGCAAACTGTTAAAGGCATCAACAATATGCTCCGTTTCCAAATAGTCCGGAACAGATATGGGATCAGTTGTATATCCTTCTTTTACCTCGCTGATTGCACTTGTGATTCTGTCAAAAGGACGTATCAACCCGTTTGCAAGTAAAATTGCCAAAACCAACAAACTGATAATAATAATAATGGTAATAATCAGCGCTTTTCTGTTCAGTTCATCCATGGTTGCTGCAATAATATCGGTAGATACACTGGTTAACATAACGCCGCTTATCAACTCGGTCCCCTCAGGAATTGTTTCTGTTGCCATTTGCTCAGACACTGTCTCTACAATGGGCGTTGTTATCTCTATATAACCATTATTACCATCGTAATTTGCTCCTCCCGTCCCTTTCATACATTTAATTACTTCCGATGAAATAACGGTTTTCCCCTCACTGATTCCATAAGTATCCTTTATCACCTTCAGATTTCCGTTTATAATCATCACGCGGCCGCTATATAAATTGGCTAGTTGCTCGATTTCGGCATTAATCACCTCTGAGGACGGATTCGACATATAATTATATGTAATTAAATGATTTGCAATAATTTTAAGCTGATTTTGCACATCTGACTGACGCACGGCAACCGCTCTGTCTTCGTAACTTCGCATAATACCTGCACGTATAACGATGCCCGGAATAAGACCCACAAGAAAAATAATGACAAAAAGGCGGACCTTAAAGCTCCGCCATATTTTCAGATCGAAAAGAAAATTTTTGATTTTTTCAACCATAACAACACCTACGCAAAATAATAGCCAACTCCCCATTTCGTATGTACATACTTCGGCTCACTGGGGTTTATCTCAATCTTTTCACGAAGCCGCCTGATATGTACATCCACAGTTCGTACATCACCCGGATAATCACTTCCCCATACCAGTTTAAGAAGATTGTCCCTACTATATACTTTGTTAGGATTCTTAATCAATAGTTCTAAAAGTTCAAATTCTTTGGCTGTCAGATTAATTTCTCTGCCTGCCGCATAAACGCGTCTGCCGTCACAGTCAAGTCTCATGTCACCGTTTTCAATTATTTTATAAGTCTCTTTCTGCTTCGGTGTGGTACGACGCATAATCGCTTTAATTCTCGCCTTCACTTCAAGAATATTAAAAGGCTTGGTAATATAGTCATCCGCACCATATTCCAATCCCAATATTTTATCCATATCCTCACCCTTGGCGGTAAGCATAACAATCGGAACTGCCGAAAATTCACGAACCTGTTGACATACTTCAAATCCATTCATCTTAGGCAACATAATATCCAATAATATGATATCGTATTCATGATCTTTTATTTTTTGAAGTGCCTCTTCCCCGTCATAAGCACAGTCTACTTCCATGCCGTCCTGCTCTAAACTAAAGCGGATTCCTTTCACAATTAACTTTTCATCATCAACAACAAGAATCCTTTTTCCCATTCTATTCTCCCTTTACCGCTATGAAACTTTAATGCTGTCTTTAATCTTGTTAAACAGCCCTTCTTTAATTCCTTCCACATCCATAATCTCTTCGATGGAAGTATATCTGCCCACTTTTTCTCTGTGTTCGATAATACTTTTTGCTTTCGCTTCACCAATTCCCGGAAGTGTACACAACTCACTTACGCCTGCCGTGTTAAGATCAATCCTTCCATCAGCATTTTCAAGTACCTTTTCTCCGGATTTCATTTCGATGGTCTCTTCCGTTGTTGGAATATATATTTTCATACCATCCGCCAATGCTTCAGCCATGTTCAGATATTCCGTATCAGCCTCGTGTGTAAAACCGCCTGCCTTTTCCACCGCCTGATAGATTCTGTCATTTTCGTCGAATTCATATACCCCAGGGGTATTTACTGCTCCGCATATATGTACCAGAAGCCGTTGCTTTGGAGCAATGCCTGCTTCTGATTGCATTTCAAATGTTTCCGGTTCCTTATCCGTCATTTGTGTATGAAGGTCCGTTTCAACATCTGCAAATAGAATTTCCTCTTTTCTACGGCATCCTAACATAGCACAGATACATGCCAAAAGTATCATGCACAAATAACCATATTTCTCTATTTTCATCGTTTCACTCCTTTTTTGCACGTGCAAAAAAGAGCCCCATATAACGACACGCTATTATTGTAAAGGTTTTTTTTATGTTTTACAAGGGGATTTCATTATTTCCACTTAAAAATAACAACACCTGCAATTGCAATGATCATGCCTATCACTTTTCTCCATTCAAGTGGTTGTTTTTCTACGCCAAACATCCCGAAAAGTTCAAGCAAATAGGCAACAATAAGCTGTGCAATCACAATAAGCATGACTGCCTTTGCCGGTCCTAACATTTCCATACTTTTTATTACGGTGTAGGTAATAAACGCACCGATTGCTCCTCCAAGCAGCATGTACTTCGGTTCGACTTTCCCGAGTGCTGCAAATGATGTTCTGTCTGTCAAAAGCCATGCTCCCATACATACTGCAAATGCCGACAATTGTACAAAAGCACTTGCCACCCAGATACTTGATGCTTTTGTCACTTGCGTATTAAACACGCCTTGTATACTCATAAGTGTACCTGAAATTAACGCAATAAAAAAACCAATCATATGAGCCTCCTCGCTTTTATTTTATAAGCATACCCATATCATTGGTTTTTATTCGTTTTATTAAACTATGATTCCGTATCCTGCTCTTCCGCTTCTGTCTCTTCTTTCTGCTTTTCCGGCTCCCTGATATATTCTTCTACATATTCCCTACCGGTAATCTGCTGTATCATTTGCTCTGAAAGATGTTTCAACTCCATATTGGCGTCTGCACCATCCCAAACCTGTGCAAACACAACTTCAAGCTGTATCCAGAAATTACTGGTTTCTATCATCTTGGGCATGGAAATAGAATTCTCATATTCCTTTGCAAACACTTGCAATGCTTCATATCCATAATCTGCATTTTGAAGTGCTGAGACCTTACCGCTTCGTGCATAAAGAATATCACTATACTCTGCCGTCAGAAAACGTGCAAAATCATTTGCTTCTTCCCTGTGGTCTCCGTATCCGTTAATCGCTACACAGTTTGTCATGGAAAGAGAACGCGTAGAAATCTTCTCATCTATATCCGGTGTTTCCAATATTCCGTACTCGAAAGCAAATAAGCCATCTTCCTTCGCCTGTTCCAGTTTTGCCACCACATCCGTTGTCGCAACTGTAAATACTACTTTTCCAGACACAAATTCATCAATCACTTTTTCATAATCAATTTCACTGGTATCAATAGAAAAGAATTGATTGAGTTCTTCGTACGCCCGCATACTCTCGATAGCATTTTCATTATATATATCAATTTGGGAAATATCCCAGCCGGCTTCTCCGCCCATATTAATGGTATCGCCGATAAAGAAATAATTATAAAAAATATCAGTTACATCCCACTTAAAAATAGCTTCTACACCTTCCGGTGCGTCATAACTATCTGCAATTTTTTTGATATCTTCTATGGTCGCAGGCAAAAGTTCCTGCATTTTTTGCTCTATCTGTGCCTTCTCTTCTTCGGAAATTTCTGTCTTCTCTTCTTCACCTGTTGATTCTACCGGTAAGTCAGACATTCCTTCGTCCAAACCGCCATCACTCTGCTCAGGACCGTTTTCCTCAAGTTCCTTTTCCGCTTCCTGTGCCTCTTCAAGATCAGCTTCCGCCTCTATCTGCTTTTGTGCCATCTGCTCTAAATACGTCTTATTATACAAAAGAGAACTGGTTTCAAAATAGAAAGGATATCCGATAATTTTATCCTTGTAAGTAGCTGCCTGTATCCCTGTTCCAATATAAGTATTTTCCATCACAAAGCCTTCGGCCGGCTTTACTTCTTCTGCCAAGCCTGCCAGATATGCTTTTTCCAAAGAATCATGGCTCACCACAAACATGTCAGGTACTTCTTCTGTCAAAGAAGCTGCATTAATCGTTTCCAAATATTCTAGTCCCGGAGTCAATACCGGTACTACACGCACATCATGGGTTTCGTTATAAGTTACCGCTGCACCACTTAAATAGGATGTAAGTGTTTCATCCGTATACCAAAGATATAATGTATCTTTTCCTTCTGAAGCAAAAGGCATTTCCGCATCTTCACCGCTTCCTATCCGGGTTCCCCATGTTGCTGCCGCAAAAACAAGTCCTGCCATAACGGCTATAATACCTATGGATTTCAGTCGCTTTTTAAGACTCATTTGTCCTATCCTCTCTCAGTTCATTGTTATGCAATACATTTTTCCAAAATGGTCATCATCTCATCAACATTCTCTTTTGAAATTATAAGAGGCGGCACAAAACGGATAATATCCGTTCCGGCATTTATCAAAATCAAACCATTCTCAAGTGCCTTGGAAATTATTTCTCCCACAGGCTTATTAAATACAAGCCCCTGCATAAGCCCTGCACCTCGTCTTGTTACAATGCAGTCATGCTTTGCTGCCAACTCATCCAGTTTTTTCTCTAAATAAGGTGCCACTTCATTTACGTTATCAAGCACATGATTTTCTTCAAACAAGTCTATTACCGCATTAATAGCTGCTGCCGCAAATGGATTACCGCCGTAGGTAGTGCCGTGATCACCGCTGGTAAGAGAATTTTGTCCCACCTTTTCTGTCATCATAAACGCACCTACCGGCACACCGCAGCCAAGTGCTTTCGCTGTGGTCATAATATCAGGTTTGATACCATACTTCTGCCATGCAAACATGGTGCCGGTACGTCCCATACCGCACTGAATTTCATCTAAGATAAGAAGAATATCCTTTTCTTCACAAAGGGCTTTCACCTTTTCCATAAATTCGCATGTTGCAGGGTAAATACCACCCTCACCCTGTACAGTTTCAAACAATATAGCACAGGTCTTATCCGTTACATTTGCAAGAACGCTTTCAAAATCATTCATCTGTGCAAAACGGATATTGCCAATCATGGGCTGAAATGCCTCTCTATATTTAGGGTTTCCGGTAACGGAAAGTGCCCCCATGGTTCTTCCATGGAAGGAATGTTCCATGGCAATAATCTCATGATCTGTGGAACCATCCTTAAGATAAGCATATTTTCTTGCTGCCTTAATGGCACCTTCAATGGCCTCGGCACCACTGTTGGTGAAAAAGATTCTGTCCATACCGGAAACTTTTTTCATTTTTTTAGCCGCTTCAATTGCCGGTACATTGTAATAATAATTAGACGTATGAAGCAGTTTATCGATCTGTGCTTTTAAGGCATCGTTATATTTCTTATTATTGTATCCAAGAGCAAACACTGCAATACCGGAGCAAAAATCAAGATACTTCTTTCCTTCAATATCGTACAAATATACACCGTCTCCCTTATCAAGTACCACCTGATAACGGTTGTAGGTATGTAGCAGGGCTTTCTCTGCCTCTTCAATATATTCTTTCATATTTTCCATGATAATACCTCTCTTAGAATCAGGCATCCTTTTCATTCATAAGTGCCTTGTCTTCGTCTTTAATAATCGCTGTTCCGATTCCTTCGTTGGTGAAGATTTCAAGGAGCAGACAATGTGCAATTCTTCCATCCAAAATATGTACTCTGTTTACACCATTCTTGATAGCTGATGTACAGTTATTTAACTTAGGAAGCATACCGCCACCAATAAAGCCCTCTTCAATCAGTTCGTCAGCTTCTGTGGCTGTAATTCTGGAAATAAATGAAGACTTGTCATTAATATCCTTGTAAAGCCCTTCAATATCTGTAAGGAATACCAACTTATCAGCACCTACTGCCTTTGCAATGGCACAAGCCGCATCGTCTGCATTGATATTATAGGTATCACAGTTATCTCCAAGACCGATAGGCGCTACTATGGGCAAATAATCATTCTCAAGTAAATCATAGAGAATCTTTGCATTTACTTCTTTTACATCACCCACAAAACCGATGTCCTGTCCGTCTGCATATTTCTTCTCTACATTTAAGAGTCTTCCGTCCTTGCCGCTGATACCCACAGCCTTCACACCAAGCTCTTCTACCATAGTAACCAATCTCTTGTTTACCTTATTAAGAACCATTTCCGCAATTTCCATGGTTTCTTCATCAGTTACACGAAGACCGTTAATAAACTGTGCTTCTTTTCCGGTTTTTTCTACCCAACGGCTGATTTCCTTACCGCCACCATGTACAATAATGGGCTTGAAGCCTACCAGTTTAAGAAGGGTTACATCCTTAATGACATTTTTCTGTAACTCTTCATTGCTCATAGCACTGCCGCCGTACTTTACAACGATAATTTTACGGTTAAATTTCTGTATGTAAGGAAGTGCTTCAATCAGAACCTCCGCTTTTTTCATAATCTTTTCCATGTCCATGACTTTTCTCCTTTATATCCTTTTGCATCAAAAAACCAAGTATTTATTTGGCAGGTGTGCCCCTTCCTGCATTTCTTTTTAACCACGTGGGTGTGTAGCAGCACAATCTCTACTTCAAATAAATACTTGGCTATATTGATTATATGTCTTTTGTAACTTTATTATAGCCTGCAACTTATTTACTGTAAAGAAGTTTATTGTTACTTGCCAATTTCTTTAAATTCTTTTCACGTATCCGATAAAATGTCATTACAGAATTCTTCCTATTTTCACCATCTCCATGAAGTGCCAGTCTGATAACCACATTAAGATTTGTTTCCGGTAATTTCTTTATCATAAAGAGCGTAGCTTCATTCTTCAAATCGCGAATAACCAAATCAGGTTCTTCAATACACATCTTCCCATACTTTTCAAACAACCCTACATCTTGCGGATGATTTTGTAAAATATGCTCATATCTCTCATGCGTTACAATCGTTTCATCAGTTGCAATATTCTCAAAATGTTTTTCTATAATTTCTATAATAGGAATACTAATTCTGCCGAGTGAATAAAACATATACAATAGAATTCTCCTGATGTGCTAAAAGATAATTTATTAATAGAAATGCTCTAATACTTAAATATCAACATATCACAAACCTTTGAAAAAATCTATTGTCTTTTTATCCAAAAAATCAACATAAATTAACTTCTGTAATCTGCGTTAATTTTAACATAGTCGTAGGTTAAATCACAACCCCAAGCGGTGGCGGTTTCTTCGCCCATTTTCATATCGACCAACACGGTCACTTCCGGCTCCGATAAGATTTTGGTTGCTTCCTCTTCATCATATCCGGTAGAAACTCCATCTTCATATATTTTAATCTTGCCTGCCTTACTTTCAAAATATAAATCAATCTTTTCAGGGTTGAACTGCACTCCTGAATAGCCAAGTGCACAAAGAATTCTTCCCGCATTGGCATCATGTCCGTAAATCATTGCCTTAACCAAACTGGAGCATACAACGGATTTGCTTAAAATACGTGCATTTTCTTTGGTATCTGCCTTTGTAACTTTTACCTCAAGAAGAGCTGTGGCTCCTTCTCCGTCACCTGCCATCATTTTCGCAAGGGTTTCATTCACATAATGAAGCGCTGCCTTAAATTCTTCATATTCGGGTGTTCCTATCTGTATTTCAGGATTCTCTGCCATGCCGTTTGCCAGTACAAGCAAGGTGTCGTTGGTAGAAGTATCACCATCAACGGAAATCATATTAAATGTGTCTACCACATCTTCCTTGACTGCTTTAGTCAGAGCATCTTTTGTAATAACCGCATCGGTTGTCACAAATCCAAGCATGGTACACATATTGGGATGAATCATTCCGGAGCCTTTGCTCATACCACCGATTGTTACTTTTGCGCCGCCAACTTCAATTTCAACTGCCACCTGCTTAGAAATGGTATCTGTTGTCATGATTGCCTCTGCTGCCAGTGTACCTGCCTCTAAGGTCTCATCCTTTGCTTTTGCAAGTTTCTCTACGCCTGCCGTAATTCTGTCAATGGGAAGCTGCATACCGATAACACCTGTAGATGCTACGAGTACAGCATCCTCCGGTACATTCAGCACCTTAGCTGCTGCTTTTGCTGTCTGCTGACAATAAGAAAAGCCTTCTTCTCCGGTACATGCATTAGCAATCCCCGCATTGACTACAACAGCCTGTGCAAAAGGTGACTCCTCCACAACCTTCTTATCCCAAAGTACAGGTGCTGCCTTTACCACATTGGTCGTAAAGGTTCCTGCTACCACACAAGGTCTCTGGCTGTAAATCATTGCCATATCTTTTCTGTTCTTATACTTAATTTCTGCTTCTACGCCTGCTGCCGCAAAACCTTTTGCTGCGGTAACACCACCTGTTCTTACTTTCATATGTATACTATCCTTTCTTAAAAACTGCCGTAGCAGTATCATTTCCTCAATCGAATACCATCATAGCATTATTTCGAATAATAGAAAAGTAGAAATTGGGATTTTATCCCTTCATATTATCCATAAAAACTCTGGAGCCAGTAGCTCCTTTTTGTCCTTGATACTTACCATTGTAAGGATTTAACGCATCCTGATCCATCTCTGCAAACACAAGTTGTCCAACTCTGCGCCCTGCTTTTAACTCAATGGCACAGCGATTCGCATTAAATAATTCCAGTGTGATTTCTCCCTTAAAACCGGGGTCTACCCATCCGGCATTTTGTATAAACAGTCCCATACGCCCAAGCGAACTTCTGCCTTCTACAAAGGCTGTCAAATTATTGGGCAGTTCAAAATATTCCATAGTAGTTGCAAGTACAAACTGACCGGGAAGTAGCACATACGTATCTGTCTGAATAGTCTTGTATTTAATCTGCTCATTCAGCGTGATAATTCCTGCTGAGGAATCTTCTACAATACTGAAGGTATTTCCCAAACGTACATCAACACTTGCAGGCTGTATCTGTTCTTCTGTGATGGGTTCTATTGTAAGAGTCCCTTCCTTTAACATTTTAGAAATTGTTATGTCTGATAGAATCATATCTATACTCCTTTTTTACAACACATTAATAAAATTATATCATATTCATTTCCATACACAACAAGTATTCTTGACTGTATATACAAAACAATATATACTTGTTCTATATCTAAGAAAGTCTTTCTCGACAATTCTTATTTATTGCAGCAAATATTCTATGCTGTATCAAGCTTCGCTCAGAAGCTCAGGCGTTTCGCCATTTTATTCAATCATTTATCTTTTATGAAAGGAGTTTTGCCTATGCAACAAAACACAACAACTAAACACCGGGATTTTCGCAAACTTCAGGATTTAAACCTGATTGACAATTTTCTCTTTCAGGAGATGCTCTCTCAGGAAAACGATGGCGAAGAGTTTGCCAGAATCCTTCTTCGGACCATTCTTGGAAAACCTATCCGAAATGTCAAAATCATTCCTCAAAAGAATGTATTAGGTATCGATACTGACAAACATGGTATCCGGTTGGATGCTTACATCCGGGAAGTCGTTGATGACTTAAACGGAGAAATGGCTGATGCTGAAATCATCCCAAACATCTACGACATTGAACCTAACAACTCTTATGAAAAAGGAACACTTCCTAAACGCACACGCTATTATCACGGACTTATTGACACCCAATTATTATCTAGCGGTTCCGATTATGACAAACTTCCAAATGTAATTATTATCATGATTCTTCCCTACGACCCCTTTGACAAAAACCGTATGGTATATACTATCCGCAATCAATGTGAAGAAGATTTATCTATTCCCTATGACGATGGTGCAAAAAAAATATATCTTTATACCAAGGGAACCGAAGGAAACCCTAGCCAATCTTTAAAAGATATGCTAAAATACATAGAGAAATCTACGGTTGACAATATAACCAACCGTGATATTGCATCCGTATCAAAGCTCGTTGACAAAATCAAACAAAGGAAAGGAGCCGGTATAAACTATATGAAATCATGGGAAGTAGAACGAATGGCACGTGATGAAGGCTATAAGGAAGGATTTGATGATGGTTTTAATGATGGTTTTAATGATGGTGCCACAAAAGGGATTGAACAAATCAATCAACTAAATCTCAAATTAGCTGCCCTAAATCGTACTGACGATATCATTAAATCTGCACAAGATAAAACCTATCGGGAATCCTTATTCAAAGAATTTGACTTATAATCTTTTGCCCTTTCTTATTTATACACAATAGGAAAGGGCTTTTTTCATGCCTTTATTCTATTTAACGCAAGCCAAACGCAAGCATCATTGTACTTAAGAAATTACCTGCGCCATGCAAAATAATACCGGGAATAATGGAACCATTATATATTTTTTCATTTAAAAAGCCTAATAGCAATGCTGCAGCACCTGTGAATATAAACATCCAAATATGGAAATCTATTCCGACAGGCACACCACCAACCACATATAACACATTATGCATGAGTGCAAACAATACTGCCTGCACGGTGCTTCCCTTCACTGCCCCCAGCTTATTACACAAACGCTTATTTAAAAATCCACGGTATAAAATTTCTTCGCCAACACCATTTGCAATAAAATTGGTAATAAATGCGGGAATAATTGCCGCCATACCAAGTCCCGCATATGCATTTGATGTTACTGCACTACTGCTTTCCAATACTGCCATAGACTCTTTGCTGACAAGTACCGTAAAGTCAAATTTGTAAAAGAAATAATAGATTGCTGCAAAAATAATGAGTACCCACCACTTGCTGTTAAGCTTCGGTTTGATAAAACCAAGCCACTTAAAGAAGTTTTCCTTCTTACGGTGTCTTATAAGCCACCAAATAAACGGAATCATTGAAAATACAATGATATTTGCTACTGCTGTTACAATGCTGTCCATAATTAATTTCATTTCTCTTTTTCTCCTTTTTCCTTTGAATCATTCTTTATTGCAAAATACTAATCCGTTCTTCTTTCCTAAAAACAGACTCGTACCGATTAAGCCCAAATCTATGTACAAACAATTCACACTTACATAAAAACATATAGTAAGGATTAAATCCTTCGTCATACATGGATTCAAAATTTCCCTGACCTTTGGAAATAATGACATCTGCATTTGTAAGAAGCAACTTAGCCTCTTCATTTAATCTCTCCGGAACAGTTCCCGGTGCTGCATTCCCATTATCAATGCAAGATACTATATCCGTAAGTCCAACTAGCCTTGCATCCTCCATGGTTGCATCATTGATTACATTTCCCCCTCTTACTATAACTGTCATTTTCAGATTGGGATATGCTTCTTTAATCAATGTAATCCATATTTTATCAAGTACAATCTCTCCGCAGTTATCTGTCAGGTAAACCAAACTTTCCGCTGCCTCTAAATCTGCTCGAAACTTTGCATATTCTGTTTCAGATATGCTCTCACTTTCTGCTTTTTCCAGCAGTTTATTAAAAGTATCCTCATTTACATTTTCCACCGCAGAAAAATCAATGTAATTGGCGGCACACACATATTTGACAGCCTCTTTGAGCGGGTCTGCTGCCTTACTGATCTTGTCTTTGATTTCTGCCTCTTTTGAAAGAAGCAACTCATTGTACCTACGCTTAACCGGGGCAAAATCAGTAAGGTTCCCCCAGTACTTTTCGTATAACCGATTTATTTTCTCCGCAAGATACGGTGCTGATTTGGTCTGACCATGCTCATACAATATCCCAAGCACCTGATGCATGTACTGCGATTTCTTTTCATCATTTCTAAATTGTCTTATATTTTTTTCCTGCCTTGATAACATACAGGACATACACATAGCGTTTGCATGCATAAACAATTCTTCCTTGGTTATTTATTATAATTAATGATATTTTCTTTGTTCAGTGTAAAATCGTAATAGTTCAAATCTTCTCTTTTCGTCCAGCCGATTTCCTTCCAGAACGCATTTCCGATATCGTTTTGGGTAAATGCAATCAGCGACACTTTGCTGATATGTTCTTTTTCCAGTTCTTGCATGCAATGAACCACCATACTTTTACCAATACCACGCATACGATAATCTTCATGCACACATACGTGATAAAGGCATCCTCTTCTGCCGTCATGTCCGCAGAGAATACTTCCCACTATCTGGCCATCTTCTATTGCGACTACACTTGTGGACGGATTTCTTTTTAAAAACCGCTCTACGCCCACCTTGGAATCATCAATACTTCTGATGGCAAACCCCTTAATGGTCATCCACAAATCATATACTCCCTGATAATCTTCAATGGTCATTGTCCGAACTGTCATAATAAACCGTACCTTTCTTTAATCCTCACCTGTTAATTTCACCACTCTGTAATCATGCTTTACATAAGGGAGAAATTTCGTAATAACATCCTTTGTACTCACTTTCAGGCTTGCCGTGTTTACACAAGGGTGGCAACCCAAAAACTCTTCCTTTAATACATCTTCGTCAATCAAAAGATTGACCTTATTTTCCCTATCATTCATCAGTCCCATCACGCTGACACTGCCCGGCGTGATATTTAAATATTCTTCCATATATTCTGCCGGTCCGAAGGAAAGTCTGGCACTGCCTATCTGCTTAGAAAGTTCCTTCGTCTTAAATTTCTTTTCTCCCGGCATAAGCAGCAGATAAAAAACTGTCTTTTGGGAATTACATAGGAACAAATTCTTGCACATGCTGATTCCTAAAATTTCATCTACACCTCTGCACGCTTCAATGGTTGCCAGGGCCTCATGTTCCATTCTTTTGTAGGGAATGTCCAGTTCCTTCAGCAGGCGGTAAACTGCCATTTCCTTTTCTTCCCTTATTAATTCATTCATCTAAATATCGCTCCACTCTCATTCTAATCTTGTACTTTTCCCTAAGGGCTGCAATCTTCGGCATCATTTCCGATTTATGATGAAAGTCAATAGCCGCTTGATCACGCCATCTGTCAATTAGGAGAACTGTTTCTGCATCTTCCATGGGAAAGAAATATTCATACCGCTCATTTCCCTCTTCTGCACGAATCTCATCCACTATTCCACTTGCCATCATCTCTTCTGCAAATTTCCTAGCATTTCCGTTCTGTCCGGTGTAATAAATATTTACTGTAATACTCATTTGTATCCTCCATTATTTATCATAAACCGTAGTAATAATCGGTTTCCCTTCCCTGTCAAGAAGAGGCGTCAAGCCACCGGAATATCCTGCTGCGTGATACATATAATTGACACCGGTTTCCTTATCCACCCATATTTCTGTTACATTCACTGCCCCCTGTGAATAGGTCTTTTCAAATCTTTCTTTGCTCATATCAAATTCCTCCTTTTTCTTCTAACAGCTTCATCACCTCTAAAGGTGTTTCTACCTGAACAAATTCCGGTTTACGCCCTGTGGGCTGCCAGGTTCCTTCCTTTAAATACCATGCTGCCTGCACTGCTTTCATGCCAATTTTTTGAGCAGCTTCCAGCTCATTGCTGCCACCGTCTCCTACGTACAAGCATTCCTCTGCTTCTACGGAAAGTTCATTCATACATTTATAATAAATTTCTTCGTCCGGTTTTTGCACACCCTGTTCATAGGAAAGGCAAAGAAAATCAAAATACGGTGCGAGAACACTTTGTCGTATTACGGTTGCTTCTTCTGAAAAGCAGTTGCTGATAAGTCCCACAAGATAGCCTTTTTCTTTTAAAGCAGAAAGCATGGGAAGAATTTCAGGATGAAGATGTCTGAAACATTCTTCTTTTGCTTCCACCCGTCTTTTTACTATTTTATCAAGCAACTCTTCAGAGTAGAGATTATGTTCTTTCAGAATCCTTGTCAGTACTTCTTCCAAAGTCACATTTCCAACTGTACGGTCATATTCGGCGGGACGCCAGAGGGACTGGAAATTTTCTTCTGAAATGCCTATATCCTCTGCCATTTGCGCACCAAAATATAAGGGACTTTCGTAATGCGTTATTAAGGTTTCAAACATGTCAAAAATAACTGCCCGTATCATTTAATTCTCCTTGCGATACTTTTCCTGTTTTTTCAGTGATTTCCATTCAATCAATTGAATTTTACGACATTCCCAGCGCGGCGTACTTCCTTCTGAAAGCAAACGGCTAATATTACCATTCCAACCGTTGCTCCAACTAACCAAGACAACGCTCCAAGCATCATAATAATCGCTATATCAAACAACGCTCCTATTAGAAACAGCGGTATAGCCAATGCAGAACACAAGAATAATCTACGTACCCACTTAAAATTTTTTTCATCCTTTGAAAATACAAAAGCCGCAAAGAAAAGAGAAATGCACATCAAAAAGTAAGATGCCATAAGTGCATAAAATATTGAGTTAGAATACCCACTAACAAACAATGCAAGCCCTTCGAGCATCCCATTTTGAATACTTGGAATTACCGTAACAAGTTGTATCAGATAATTTGCTATTGATATTCCTGCATAAAGCAAACCAAAACTCAGTGCCAATTGACTCCATATTTTTTTATAATCGGAAGTATAAATATGTAAGCCACTAACAAAAATTATATAGGAAATGGCAAGTAGTATAGATGGCACTACCGTAAGCATCTGAATCGGACGAAAAGTGTTCTTGTAGATGACAATTCCCTCCCATTCCGAAAAATCAAAGGTACATCCCAAAAGAATAATAAATAACACCGTGAATACTGCAACAGCTATTGCTGAAACACTACAAACTTTATATATTAATCGATTCTCTTTCTCCATATCTATTCCTCCGTCAGATTCAAATTTTTCAATGTTACATTTCCCACCATGTGTCATTCTCGGTAGGCTTTAGTCTACTTCGCCGGTGTCAACCGGAAGTTCAACCATTTGCAATTCTTTCAGAATTTTAAGGTTTTCATAATAGTTTACGATATACTTTGCTTCAAAAAATCCATACTCCGACTCCGCTTTACTCTTCACAGCATATACATCGTCCAATTTACTTTCGTTTACCCGGATTTTAAGTCTTTCGCTTTTGCCGTCATCCGTGCGGCACCTCAAATAATAGTTTGTCCTTCTGGTTCTGTATCCGTAGGTTCTTGTCTTGTTGATATAAGCAAAATAAACCGGCTGTTCTATGGGACCGTTTATGATATCTTTTGCTGCATTTACTCCTCGTATGCCCACCCAAGCCAAGGTGACAAATAATACCAGTTCGAAGATTATCGGTGCAATTAACACACTGATATCTTTTTTCCCTTTAGGGTTACGTTCTTTGATATCTTCGAAAATAGCTATACTAAAAAGAACAGTAGTAAGAAGCGTTGGAATCAATAAACATAAACATGCGACAAAAACACTAATCAGCACAGCACGGTCCGGCACAAGCTTTTGTGCAATGATATTTCCGATGATGATAATAAGAATCGTAATACCTGTTCCTGTCCATAGTTTTTTCATTTGCATTCTATTCTCCTGTAAAATCTATGTAAGCCACAAGTCCATTCCAGCACCGAAATTCTCGTTTGGTCTTTCCTTAAAACCAAATTGTCGGTAAAAGGGTTCTCTTCCTTTTGCAGAAACAAGTACCATCTTTATCTTCCAACCTTCCTTTATCTGAGATTTCATAAATGCTAATGCCATTTCAACCATTTGCTTTCCGATTCCCATGCCCTGATATTCCGGTACTACCATAACATCTGCCAAATAGGAAATATATCCTCTATCCCATATCACTCTGGCAGAACCGACAATTTTATTATCATCATAACAACTCACAATATATGCCGTTCCCGCTAAACTTTGCTCCACCTGCTCGTTGCATAGTTTTCCCCAACCTACTGCTTCTCTTAAGGCATTATAGTCTTCGGGAGTAATAAGCTCTTTGTATACAATGCTCACTATAAACACCTCGCCATCTTCAACACTCTTGCCGGTCAATAGAAATATGTATAAAAATCATATTCTCCTGTCTTCCAATCATTTGACTCATAAAAGGATTTTGCCACAAAATTATCTTTGTCTGTTACCAAAATAAATCCTTTTGCACTATCTCTAAAATATTCTTTAACATAGGACATCAATGCTGTTCCATATCCTTTATTTCTATAATTTTCATCCACAAAAAAATCATTCAATATCCATTGCGGCTTCAACGATACAGTTGAATATGACGGATATAATTGAATAAAACCTATCACTTCATTTGTATCTATTGTCGCAACAAAAATTTTTGACTGTTCATTCAGTATTCGGGTCCTTATAAACTCCTCTACATCTTGCTTACTTTGTTTCTCTATACCGTAGAATTCCCTGTATTTCATTACTATCTTTACTACTTCTGCCAAATCATCAATAGATGCCTCTTTTATCATTACGCTCTCCTTAAACTATGTATTGAATATCTCCTCTGCTATTTTTGTTGCAGACTCAACCATTTTAGGGCAAAAATCCGTAAATAATTTCTTTTCCAATGCGATTGCAATTCCTTCCTCTGTGGATAAATCACAACCTAATAATTCCTTACACATATAGGAACCATTTTCCTTTTTGAATTCAGCCATAAATCTGTCAGTCACTTCATTTGTTTTCAAACGGCTGTCCATATCATCTTCATTGCACTGACCATATTTCAATCCAAGTGCCATCAAAGCTCCTGTACATGCACCACAAACTTCTCCTTTTCTCATTCCGCTTCCGAAACATGCTCCTATTTTTAGTGCTTGTTCTTCTGTAATTCCCAGTTCATTTGCAAAAGCAGCAAATACAGCCTGCGAACAGTGAAATTTCTTTCCAAATAATTCATTTGCTTTTTCTATATGTGTCATTATCTTACTCCTTTCTCACCCGATACCAATATGAATAAATCTTCTTATATCCCAGTTTCTCATAAAGATTAACAGCCACCTGATTATTCTGCACTACCTGAAGATAAGCCGTATGAGCACCAAGCTTCATCGCTTCACAAAGGAGACATTCACATAATTGTCGTCCGTATCCTAAGCCACGATAGTTTTCATCCACTATTACATGTAATAAGGCCATATATCCACGTTCAATCACAGCTGATGCACAAGCAATACTCTTACCGTTTTCTACGATGCGACAATAAAGTGTACTATTTTGTATCATAGCAAGCATTTGTTTTGCAGTATCCATGGTCTGAACATTTGTGCAATGTTCGAGAGCAAAGTAGCTATGTAACCACTCTTCATCTGCCTGCTTGGTAATGATACAATTTTTTGATTCAAACTGCTTGTCCGTTAAATCCATAATCATTAAATCAGTTGGTGTGACTACCTGATAGCCTCTGGTTTCAAGTAACGAATCAAGCTGTTTGTCACTACCATCCGTCACCTTGAATACACAAGGCTGATATTTCTTAAAATACTGTTCTTCACAAACCGCAATTTTGGTCTGCAAGTCAATGGTAGATGGATATATCATATTCACAGAATTGGTCCTATTTGTATATCCATTAGAAAAACGTAAAATCCAACCGTCATAATACAGTGTTTGAAGGGACGGATGCGAATTAAACGATAATTCTTCATAAAAACATATTTGTTCATTCATAATAATTTCTCCTTATGTTAAAACAACTTACATTCCGGTAATGAATCCGGCAAGTAAATATATTATTGATACAATCAGCAGAAATAAAACTACTGAAATCCCAACGCATATTTTATTTTTCTTCTTTAACCCGAATATCAGTAACGATAATGCAACTGCTAATATTCCTAATAACAAGAAAAACAGAATCCCCATAAATGTCATTTTCATTCTCCCTTCGACACTCTTGCGTTCATCACCAAAGCAATTGTACGTCTATCTCGGCTTCAAGCAACTTAGTAAAATTTTCACCGACTCCGGGGTCTGCGTAATGTATCGGAATAACAAGACCCGGTTGTTTTTCGTTTATAAACTCTGCTGCCTCTGTCGCATCCATTGTATATTTTCCACCGATAGGAATAAACACCACATCTGCTTCCACAGCTATTGCTTCCTCTGTAGTATCTGTATCACCCATGGCATAATAAGTCTTTCCATCCATTTCAACCAGATATCCAAGCCAGTTATTGCTCTTTGGATGAAACGATTTATTAATATTGTAGGCCGGAATTCCTTGACATTTTACTCCGTCATAATTCTTTGTTTCCAGGGGACTTATTCCGTGAAAAGTCTGTACCGGAAAGTTATTTTCCCTAACCACATCAAGCATCGCCATAGGCACAATTATTTGTGTATCCTTCTTTAAAACCTTTTTTATATCATCCGGCGAAAAATGATCATAATGTTCATGCGTAACAAAAATCATGTCCGCGTCATGAGGCGTTCCCTCTATATCCAACGGGTCAAAATAAATCGTCTTTGTTCCTGTAATCTTTATACTACTCCTTGTATTCACAAAAATGTTATCCATAACCCCTCCTGTTTTATTTTTTCATAAAATTGGAAATTAGCGGTTCACCATCCGCTGAATAGTTTCTTCAACGGAAATACATTCAGCAAATCGTCCCGGCCACATAAATTCATTATAATATTTGTAAGTATTCTCTTTATCCATGTATTGATTATCAAATGTAGTATTTGTTCCCTCAGGAATAATAACCTTAAATCCCATTTCAAAAGCCGACTTTACTGATGCATCAATACAGAAATTTGTTAATAAGCCTACAATTACAACGGTATCTTCGCCTTTATCTTTAAGATACTCTTTTAACCCGGTTCCGTTAAAAGCACTGCTTACTGTCTTCACATATCGTTTCTCACCCTCTTTAGGATAGAACTCCCGATTAATTTCGAATTCAGCATCCCCAACTGAAAATCCGGTCCCGGGTCCGTCATCATGTTGCACATAAATCACTTCTATATTGTTCTCGCGTGCCGCTTGAATAATAGCTTTCGTTCCTTTCACAAATTTCTCATAACAATACAGTTCTTGATTTGTAAGCCAAATCTGTGCATCTATCACAAGTAAAACCATATGTTTTCCTCCACAAATTCAAATTCGTTGACGTCTAATTCTTTTCGGCGAGAAGTATTATTTTTCAACTATAAAAAACAATCGCGGAAAATCAAAGATTACTTTATTGTTCTTCTGCAAAGGGTAATTTTTCCTAATCTCTTCCATGATATCTTTCTTAAATTCATCCTTCATTAAATCATCAATTTGAGAAAGATAGGGTCTTAAGCCTGTTCCCTCGTACCAAGACCAAATTGC
>JAZNAE010000027.1:0-2616 GCA_045586385.1 Lachnospiraceae bacterium | reverse complement strand
GGTATCAGGCTAAGTGCTGTTTCCCATGTAAAAGGAAGGACAAGGCGAAGTCCTACCAGACACCACAAATAACGATATAAAAGTTTCGGTACACGTTTCCAAACCAAACGAAGTACTATGATTGCAATAATTAAGTAACCGGCTTGGATACTCTTATTTAATAACTCAATGAAGATATTGACCATATAAAATCCTCTCTCTGAATAGCAATACTTTTTCTCTATCTATTATTCTTCCATCTCAAATTCATCAATCATCTGCATTAGTTTCTTTGCATCTTCTTCCTTTAACTTTGCATGACTGGCAAATGCTGCAACAAATGCAGGCAGGGAACCTTCAAAAGTCTTCTCTACCATCTCTTCCATCTCCGCCTTTTGTACTTCCTGCTTAGACACCAGTGAAGTCACTACCGCATTCGCACTCTTTATCACACCGCGCTCACTTAAACGCTTAATTACTGTATATGTAGTTGCTTTTTTCCAGCCAAGTTCCTGTTCGCATAATTTTACAAGTTCGGTACTCTTTACCGGCTCATGTTCCCATAAAATCAGGCAAAAACGGTATTCGCTTTCAAATACTTTTGGTGTAGACATAGCATCCTCCTAAAACATTAATGTTGGTTTAATCAATTAGACCTTTCTTACATATAGTCTAACAGATTAGACCAAACATGTCAACATATGCTACAAGCAAAAAGGTGATAGCCTTCGCCATCACCTCTTTTTAAAATATTCATACGGATTATTTTATTGACTATTTACTGTGGTATTATTTTTTTGTTTTTCTAATTTTTGCAATAGCCTCTTCATATTCAGCTTTTGTAATCATGGTTCTGCCAAACATCGCATTAAATTTAAGAGGACCATACCACTCACAACCTTCTTCGAGTACTGCTCCTACCGGAATGGTAATATAGAAACACTCGCCGCCGTAGTTATAATAGAATGTATAGCTTACCCCTTCCTTACTAAGCAGCTCTTCTAATACCTTTGCGTTAAAGGAATGCCACAGAGTTGCATCAATTGCAACCGTATCCCCTGCTTTTGCAGTTGCTGCACGCATTAATAATTCCCTGGTAAAAATCTGTTCTTCGCTTTCCTTAGGCTCTTGTGGCTCTTCTTGCTTCGTATTCTCGTTGCTGCCATTATCCGTCTCCGGTGCCGGATTTTCCTCCGGTGCCGTCTCTTTCTCCACGGTAACCTCTCCGTTTTGCACTGTCACTGTATAGGTACCCGGTTCATTTGCAACAATTTCATAACCGCCTTGCTTTATCACCTTAATTTCTGCCCCGTCTTCAAGCGTTACGTTTTCGATGTCGTATTCCGAATTTAATTCGCTACACCTAATCTCTCCTTTTACTATCGCATTTTTAATGGTCCCTCCTGTCATTGTGACATTTAGGAATGTACCACCTATGATAGTTCCCGTTTTACGATTAGTCACATAATCAATACATTCATCAGTGGATACAATGGTTCCATAATTATCCAACGGTTTTCCATAATCCTGCCCAATATCCGCGTTACTTGTTACATTTATCAATGCAACGGAATAGCCATTCTTAACATACCCTCCTCCGGAATACACATAAAACACCCAATTATCCGGCTTCGTTCCACTTCCATAATTTCCCGCACTATCAAGCCACCAATTGACGCCTGTAAATTGACTAAAATCCACCGTAATTTCATCTGCTGCCTGTACATTTATCGGCAGATTCATAAACAGCATCCCTGCTATTATAAGTGACAATAATTTCCTTCCTAATCGTTTTTTCATTTAGAATTCCCTCCATATATAAAATAATTTTATCGTCTTCTTTTCGCCCCTTGCTTCTTTTTCCCAAGTATATTTCCAAGTCCAAACTCCCAGGTACAATACAGCAGGGCGATTACCGTTACCATCTGTGCCCGATAAGTAAAGAAATAATGCATAAATGCATGATTCTGCAACACTATAAACCGGATATACGGTATTGCGGAAAGAAGCGCGCAAATCCCCAGCATTTTGCCGGAAAAGTTTTTCCCCCGAAACATGTATATGCAAAAAGTACAAATAAAAAATACTGCAAAAAAGCTTGCAAATCCCGCGGCATCGGACATATCACTCTTATAAGGAAACAACATTCCCTGATTTCGGAATATGGCTCCGAAAAAGCGTTGCGAAGAAGTTGCCAGCGGGTCCAAAGAGGTGTTCCCCATATGTACCTTTCCCACAAAGCGCTCACCTGCAGATGATAAAGCAAGCAGTAAGGCTTCCCTGCCCGAAAAAGCAGCTACCAAAATCCACTTAAAAACGAACATCAACGCATACCCTGTGCCCCATATGCTTACACAGGATATCAGGTATTTCAGCTCATTTTTCCATTCTGTCAGTTCTCCCGCTTCATAACGCAGAATCCAAAAAATAATCAGCGGCACTGTCAATGGCAATGTCTCGGCTGTTAGAAAATCAAAAAAACAGGTACATACACCGGATACCGCCATCAAAAGGCCTATTTTACGATATAATGCTTCCGTATCCTTTCTTTTACGGAAAAAGCATATCACTGCCGTCAATACAGCATTCATCATAAAAAACATGGTGCTGTACTGGATACAGGTCGCACAAACCCAA
>JAZNAE010000026.1:0-126999 GCA_045586385.1 Lachnospiraceae bacterium | reverse complement strand
TACTTATATGCCAAAATCATTTAGTGAACAGGAAAGAAAAATAATAAAGCAATCTATGATAGACATAGGTGCTTCGCTTATGAAAACGAAAAGCATAAAGCAAATTACGGTTGATGAAATTACAAAAAATGCCAATATTTCAAAAGGCTCCTTTTACTCATTTTATAATTCTAGAGAAGAATTATTTTGGGATATTATTAAGCTGGAGGAACAGCAACTTATTGACGAGATTATAAATATTGCAAATCAAGAGATTGACACGAAAAACAAAATTCGTCAGATATTTAATGATGTATTTTTAAGAAAAAATTGGCTGATATATTATCTGCCGGAAAATGATATTCAATATATAGCAAGAAAATTGCCATTAGAATTATTAGAAGCAGATAGGGAACGTTCATATGTACTGAATAAAACTATATTGTCACTGTGCAATCTTGATGAAAGCCAAGAAAATATTGAATTTTTAATTACTACAATCCAAATGTTGCGATTAACGGAGACAAATTCTATATATCAAACAGAACAGAATAAAAAGAGAGTACAGCACATATTAGTCGAAACGATAGTAGATTATTTATGTGGTGAAAAATCTTTTTAAGAACATGCATTTGGGAAGTGATTTTGAGAGAAGGAGATGTGTAATACGATGAAAGAATTGAAAATTAGTAAGATGTTATTAATGGCTTTTGGGGCACCGTTGATTTTTATAATTACATATATTTGGTCTTTGCAATTTAAAGAATCTGTTCCTCCATTATTATGTTCTCTTATAATATCTTTAGTTGTGTTGGTGCCGTTGGAAATTATTACGTTATTAAGAGAGAATAAAAAAGAATTCGGTAAAATTGGAATTGAGTGTGCACTAGCATATAATAAGAAGTTGCATAAAGGAAAAACTTTACTGATTGTGGTGGTGTTGTTTTGTATAGCGGGTATATCAGTTAAGTTTGTAGGTGCGTGGGAAAATTCATTGGTTATGCCATATGTTAATAGGTATATACCGGATTATTTTATTGCACAAAATTTTTTTATAAATCAGCTTGAATTATATCCGAGAAGTATAATTTTAATTACAACAATTTTATTTTTGATAGCGAATAGCCTAGTGCTTCCAATTACAGAAGAATTATATTTTAATGGATATATGCTGCCGAGATTACAACGGTTCAAGGGATTTGCACCTGTCATTGTGACGGTTGTTTTTTCGTTATATCATTTTTGGTCACCATGGGAAAATATTAGAAGGATTATAGGGGTTTTTCCATATGTGTATATGGTATGGAAAAAGGAAAACTTATACATAGGAATAATTGTCCATTGTTTATGCAATCTTGTTAGTAGTATTGAAATACTTATAATAGTGTTTGGAGCTATTGGTTAGGTCGGAACGCAATCATAATAGGAAGTTGTGCCTCGTGCTCTTTATATATCGTTTCGTTAAATTTGTTAAAATAAGAATACCCGTTCATAAAAAATGAACGGGTGCTTTTGCCTCGAATGAAAAATACAAATCGACAAATTGGAATGTATTTCTTTTGATCGAAGTGTCTTAAAATTTATAGATGCTTAAAAAGCAATATGTGCAAAAAATGTTCCAATTCCATAACCCAATCTATAAATGCAATAGAGAGCAATAATTATAGTAAACATCTTTCTAATAAATATTTTTTTGTGTGGACTAGTCTCCATTAATTCTTTTGAGTATTTCTTTTCTTGCGTCTTCATCCAAAGTGACCTCCTATGTTTCATGTGATGCTAAAAATATAGCACTTTCCCAAAAGAATCACTATAGAATTAAGGTTGCACTTGTGTAAACATAAGGTTGCGTTTGTATATTTAAGGCTAATTCAGGATATGACCAATTGTTTGTCCTATAACATATCCAACTCCATAGACAAAACTGATGATAATAGCAACGCAAACACAAAATAACAAAGCATATAATACCATCACTAATTTCCGCTGTGTGCCTGACAAGTTGGATACAAAACTATTCCAAATCATTAATAAGCTTTTAGCATTGTAGTTTGCTGTTGTATCCTGAGCAGTTTCATCACATTCCGTTCCCCGCATTAAATAATCCAGGGAAACACCAAAATAATCACTCATAAAGAGTAGTCTTGTCATTTCCGGATAGGCCTTATCATTTTCCCATTTTGAGATAGATTGTCTTGAAACATCAAGTAGCTCTGCTAATTCTTCCTGCGAGATATTTTTACTTTTTCGTAGTTCATATAAACGTTCGCCAAACTTCATTTTTTTACCGCCATAACTAAATTTTATTTTGTCGTTCTTTCTATTTTAAACAATGAAGATACTTTCGTCAATGCAGGCTTCTTTGATTAAAATGCAGGTGAAGAGTATCCGTACAAAAAACTCTTTTTTCTACAATAAAGTGAGGAATCAACGTGTTTGTAATTGAAGCTTTCAGGTTAATATATTATAATAAATGATATCGAAAAAAGGAGAATTGAAAGATGAATACATTTGAGTATGTTGTTGTCAGCATCGATGGGGACTATGCCAATCTGAAAAGAACAGACATTGACAGTGAGGAAATAAAATTAGTGGCACGTGCCTTGCTTCCGGCGGAAATTACAGAAGGAAGCCGTCTTAAATATGAATGGATGCAATATGAAATCATTGCGTAGCAAGAGAAAATAAAATATTAATTGATGGAGGGTTACCATGAAAGAATTAAAAGGAAAAAATGTACAGTTGCTTGATACGGTGCTTCTTAGCCGGGCAGCGGAAAATAAAAAGTATTTATTGTCACTGGACAGTGACAAATTGTTATTGAACTATAGATTGGAGGCAGGAAGACCGACCGAAAATTATGGGGCGCTGCCCAAAGATATTCATGGCGGATGGGAATTTCCTACCTGTCAGCTCAGGGGACATTTTTTGGGACACTGGTTGTCAGCAGCAGCACTTGAGTATGACAGGACGGGAGACAGGGAGCTTCTTGGTAAAGCACAGAATCTTGTAGATGAGTTGGAATTGTGTCAGATAGATAACGGCGGTGAGTGGGCAGCTTCCATTCCCGAGAAATATTTCACATGGATTGGTCGCGGTAAGAATGTCTGGGCACCTCATTATACGGTGCATAAAACATTTATGGGTCTGATTGATGTGTACCGGTATTGCCATTACGATAAAGCCTTGAAGATTGCGGATGCTTTTGCAGACTGGTTTTTAAAGTACAGCGAATCCTTTACAAAAGAAGCTTTTGATGATGTTTTGGATTTTGAGACAGGTGGTATGTTGGAAGTCTGGGCAGATATGCTGGAGATTACAGGAAAATATAAATATAAGAAGCTTTTAGAGACATATTACAGAGGAAGACTGTTTGATAAACTTCTTGCAGGAGAAGATCCGCTTACAAACATGCATGCAAATACGACCATTCCGGAGGTACTTGGCTGTGCAAGAGCATATGAGGTAACCGGAGATGAAAAGTGGCGCAAAATTGTGGAAGCATACTGGGAATGTGCGGTTACAAGCAGAGGAAGCTTTGTGACAGGAGGACAGACCTGTGGAGAAGTATGGACACCCAAGCATAACATGGCATCCAGACTGGGTGATAAGAATCAGGAGCATTGTACAGTTTATAACATGATGCGTCTTGCAGGATTTCTGTTTGAGTGGAGCGGGGAGCCGAAGTACGGTCAATACATAGAAAAAAATCTGTATAACGGGATTATGGCACAGTCCTACTGGAAAAGTAATGATTCCCATGGACAAAACAGCGGACATCCGGATAGCGGACTGCTTACATACTTCCTTCCCATGCGTGCAGGAGGAAAGAAGGGATGGGCAAGTAAGACCTCCGATTTCTTCTGTTGTCACGGTACCGTGGTGCAGGCAAATGCGGTACTTAACAGATATATGTATTATCAGAAGGATGAAGAACTTTATATCTGTCAGTATTTTGATTCTACGGCAGAATTTGATATAAATGGAGAAAAGGTTGTGATAGAGCAGAAGGAAGATACCTTGTCAGGTAGTTTCCATTTATCAAGTACCTCGCCCGCAAGACAGGCAATCAGTGATGTGACCGCCCGGGTAGCAGAGCATCCGGATATAAAGATGGTGTATTTTGCAATTCATACGGAAAATCCTGTCTCACTGAAGCTTCATTTCAGAATTCCGGAATGGGTGAAAGAGAATGTGAAAGTGACCATCAACGGAGAAGAATATACAGAGGAAGGAAGACCCGGTACATTCCTGGTGCTTGAGCATACTTTTAAATCAGGAGATACAATCGGACTTAAGCTACATAAAGCATTAACAGCAGTGCCGCTTGAAGGTGATGAAAAGAAGGTGGCATTTACATATGGACCGCTTGCACTTGCAGGACTTTGTGACAGTGAGAGAGTTCTTGAGGCCAATGAAAATAATCTGAGTGGTGTGTTAAGGCACAGTAATGAGCGGGAATGGGGCAGCTGGAAAGACAGTTTTATTACTACAGGTCAAAAGGAGTCCATCCGGTTTATTCCGATTAAAGATGTAGGGTATGACGCATACACCGTTTATTTCCCAATAAAAAAATAGTACATTAGGGGCAGAATATAGAAAGCAAAAGAGGATGAAATTATGTACGAATGTCCGAATTGCGGAGGCAATTTGAAGTTTGATATCACATCGCAGCAATTAGCCTGCGCTTATTGTGATACGCATGTAAGACCATATGATGTAGACAAAAAGACAGATGCAGTAGAAACAGATTATTTTGAAACGACGATTTTCACGTGTCCGCAGTGCGGTGGTGAGATTTTCAGTGCAGACAATGAAGCGGCTACGTTTTGCAGTTTTTGCGGAGCTTCTACCATTTTGTCAAGCCGTATCAGCAAGGAAAAGAGACCGCAGTATATTATTCCTTTTAAGAAGACGAAGGAAGACTGTAAGAATGCTTATGCAAAGAAGATGCGTTATGCATTTTTTGTGCCGGATGAACTAAAGGATCCAAAGTATATTGAAAGCTTCCGTGGAATCTATATGCCCTATTGGACATACCAGCTTTCGCAGAATCAGCATATTTCATTAGACGGAAAAAAGAGCCATAGATCCGGCGATTACATTATAACAGATCATTATCGGCTAAAAGGTGATTTGAATGCACTTTATTTAGGTTACGCAAAGGATGCAGCTGCAAATTTTTATGATAATTTAAGTGAAACTTTGGCACCTTATGATGCAAAAGAATTAGTAAAATTTACGCCTTCGTTCCTCAGTGGATTTTATGCGGATACAGCAGATGTAGGTGAAGACGTGTATTTGGAGGAAGTAATGGAGCTTGCAGAGGAAAACAGCTTTAGTGAGCTTTGTAAGGAACCTAGGTTTAAAGGATATGATGTGGATTCCTCAAAAAATCAGAAAAATTTACGGGGAAAATTGGGTACTGTATGTAAGAAAGCAGACAGAACGATGTATCCCGTATGGTTTTTATCCTACAGAAATAAAGAGAGAGTGGCGTATGTTGCCGTAAACGGACAGACTGGAAAAGTGGTAGCTGATATGCCTATTGACCGGAAGAAGTATATGCTTGGGTCCCTGATATTGGCGGTACTTATTTTTATGCTGTTAAATCTCTTTTTCACGGTTAAACCCATGATTGTGATGGCAATCAGTTGTATTTTAGCACTTTTATCAGCAGTAATTTATGTGAAAGAACTGAATGATATTTTCCGGAAAGAGCATTATTTGGATGACCTTGGTATGCAGGAGATGGCATCCCGTAAAGCAGGCAGTGACATCGGCATCAATAAAAAAGAAAAAAAGAAAAAAAGTTTCGCTGTCGGAAAGTGGTTTAAAAAGAACTGGTTTGTTATTATATGGTTTACAGTTGCGTTTGGGCAGATATGGCTGGTAGCACTGTATGCGATGTATTTTTTGGCATGGCCTGCAATATTAGTCGGAACAATTATTTGTGCCGTTATGGGAATGAAAAAGTGTAATAAACTTGCAGATGTCAAGCAAACACCCGGATTTATCATTTCCGCAGTTATGGTAGGTATTGCGGTGGTTATCAGACTAGTTAATCCGGTTGCAGATATTTTCTTTTATATAGGAGCAGTGCTTGCACTGATTGCGGTACTGTTTAATATGATGGATGTACTTAGAAACTATAACCGGCTGGCAATGAGAAAACTTCCGCAGTTTGATAAACAGGGAGGTGATGACCGTGCGTAAAGTGGGAAAGAAATTAAGAAGCATAGTTATAATACCTTTGCTTGCAATGTTTTGTCTGGTTGGCATGGATTTGGAGGTTTATGCCGCGGAAGATATGGAAGACAGTACTTCCTTATATGATGTGATAATAGAAGATGATGCCGATTTATTGACAGAGGGTGAAGAGGATTCCTTGGCATCACTGATGATGGATATTACAGCTTACGGAAATGTTGCATTTAAGACGATTGATGAAAATGATTATACAACGGAAAGGTACATATCCAATTATTATGAAGAAGTGTTCGGAAGCAGTTCCGGTATCGTATTTATGATAGATATGGATAACCGCAATATCTGGATTTATTGTGATGGCGATATTTATGATGTGATTACGAGCAGTTATGCCGACACCATTACGGACAATGTTTATGAGTATGCTTCCTATGAGGAATACTATATTTGTGCATACGAAGCGTTTTCGCAGGCACTTACATTGCTTGAGGGAAATAAAATCGCCCAGCCCATGAAGTATATCAGTAATGCGGTTCTTGCGTTGGTGCTTGCACTTATGATTAATTATTTTGTGGTAAGGGCAATGTCTAGGTCTGTAAAGCCGGGAAAGAAAGAACTTTTAGATTCTACGAGACATAAATATGAACTTGCAAATGCAGAAACAGAATTTGTAAATACCACGAGAACCTATTCACCCAGAAGCAGTGGTGGCGGCAGTAGCGGCGGTGGCGGCGGCCGTAGTGGCGGTGGTGGCGGCCGTAGCGGCGGAGGCGGTGGACACCGTTTTTAGCAATGTATAAATTTACCTTTTTCAATTAAGGCAGATGTGATATACTTACTTATAATAGGAATGCTATTGTGCAGAAGATAAGTAATGGAGATATAAAATGGGTGGAATCGGAAAAGTTCTTACGGGAATTTTAGGAATATTGGCGGTAATTGCCTGTCTTGCAACCATAGGCGTGATTGGATATTCTTTATCCGGTACAAAGACAGATGAGGAAGGAAAGGAAGCACAAAAGAGTCCGGCAAAGGAACTTGTTTTGGAAGATGCGGATGATGATTCGCAGGATGTAGAAGAGGCAGTGCCTACGACCACACCTTCCCGGATTGCAGCAGAGAGTTTTGACCCCAATCATGTGCATGATTATGAAGAAGAGGTGGAGCAAAAGGCAACCTGTTATCAGGCAGGGCGACTTTTGCATACCTGCGATTGCGGTGACTACTATTATGTAGATATTTCCTCGACCGGTCATGTGGAAGATGAATGGAAGCTTGTAAGAGAAGCGACTAAAGAAGAGGATGGATTAAAAGTAAAGAAGTGTATTTACTGTGATGAAACGATTGCACAGGAAGTCATTCTTTATGAAGATAAGGACGGCGATGGTGATACAGACGAAGATGAAAAGCATGTGCATGTTTATACTTCGAGTGTGGTGAGAGAGCCGAGTTGTGTTTTGGCAGGACTTAAGCGATATAGTTGTACTTGTGGCAGCTTTTACACGGAGCCCATTTCTGCATTGGGACATATTGCAACGGATTGGACTGTAGCAGAGCAGCCCACCGCGAACATGCTTGGAAGAGAACAGCGTACTTGTAATGTGTGTGGTGTTGTACTGGATTCAAGACCGATAAATGCCCTTTCGGCGACACCTTCTTCATCAGCAAGCCCTTCCGCATCGGCAAATGCAAATCCTTCTGCAACAACTGCGGCAACGGCAGCACCTTCAGCATCAGCAGCCCCGTCAGCATCAGCCCAGGCAAGCGCAACACCCTCATCATCGGCACATCAGCACAGCTATACCTCTTATGTGCTGAAAGAGTCTACTTGCAGCGAAAAGGGAATCCGCTCCTTTGTATGCACTTGCGGAAGCAGTTATGCAGAATTAATTGACCTTGATTCCCAGAATCACAATTACAAGGCAATGATTACTTCACCCACAAGTAATTCCAGCGGTTTTACCACTTACAAATGTATTTGGTGTGATTACAGTTATGTAGATAACTATGTGCCGGCTACCGGCTGATCATAGAAAACAGCAGTCAGACTTGTACAAATAAAGAGAATAATCCCTCTTGTCCATGCATATAAAATCATAGGACAGGAGGGATTTTTATGTATAGTGTAAAAAGTGTGGCTGAAACAGAAATCAGTTTGGATACGGATGCAAGATGTGGACTTTCGGATGTCGAGGCACGGGCAAGAAAAGAAAAATACGGAGAAAACAGATTAAAGGAGCAAAAAGAAAAAGGAGTCTTAGAACTGTTTTTTGAGCAATTAAATGATCCCTTAATTTATATTCTGATGGCTGCCATTGCCGTTTCACTGTTCTTAGGGGAAGTCAGTGATGCAGGAATTATCGGAGTAGTAATTGTGTTAAACGCAGTCATAGGTGTGATTCAGGAAGGAAAGGCAAGGCGTGCCATTGATGCACTTAAAAAGCTGACAAGCCCTAAAGCACTTGTGAAAAGAGACGGTAGGGAGAAAGAAATTCCAAGTGAAGAACTTGTACTGGGCGATATTGTATATCTGGAAGCAGGCAGAGCGGTTCCTGCGGATATCCGTTTGGTACAAGCCATCAATTTGAAAATTGAAGAGTCGGCACTTACCGGTGAATCTGTTTCCACGGAAAAGACGGCAGAGGTGTTGCCGGATGGGGAATATGGATTGGGCGATTGCTGTAATATGGCATTTATGACAACGGCTGTTACTTATGGAAGAGGTGAAGGGATTGTCACGGCTACGGGAATGAATACAGAAATCGGTAAGATTGCAGACATGATAGAGTCCGGAGGAAATGAGCTTACCCCTTTACAAAAGCGGCTTGCGGATTTGGGAAAAGTGTTAAGTGTGGCAGCGGTAGGGATTTGTGTTTTTCTGTTTTTGGTAGCACTATGGCAGAAGAGAGATGTGGGGGAGATGCTTCTTACCGCAATTTCACTTGCAGTGGCAGCTGTACCGGAAGGGCTTCCTGCTGTGGTGACGATCGTGCTTGCGCTTAGTGTATCCCGGATGGTGAAAGTAAATACCATTGTGAGAAGACTTCCCAGTGTGGAAACATTAGGTGCAGTAAATGTAGTTTGTTCCGATAAGACTGGAACACTTACCAAAAATAAAATGACAGTCAGGGAGTGTTACATAGACGGTAAAAGAATGGCAGTAGATGAATTGGATGGAAAGAGTCATGCTCTTTTTTTAAAAGCATGTACTCTATGTAATGATGCCGTCATTGGGGAAACCCGGATCGGTGACCCAACAGAACTTGCTTTTCTTGATATGACGTATGGCTTTGGATATGTGAAAGAGCGGATGGAAAAAGAGTGTCCAAGGGTGGATGAGAGAGCCTTTGATTCTGAGCGGAAGAGAATGACCACTGTGCATATGGATAACGGAAAAAAAGTTTCATTTTGTAAAGGGGCGGCAGATGAGGTGATTATGCTTTGTGACCGTATGTGGTCTAATGATAAAGAGGTAGCATTTACAGCAAGAGAAAAGAAAAAGGTAAAGGATGCCATCTCGGAAATGGCAGGACTTGCCCTGCGTGTACTTGCCGTTTCCATGAAAAGAGAAGGGGAACTTACCGAAGAAAAAAATATGGTTTTTTTAGGGCTTGTAGGAATGATCGATCCACCCAGGGAAGAGGCTAAGCTGGCCGTAGAGAATTTTAAAAATGCCCATGTGGAAACGGTTATGATTACGGGCGACCATGTGGATACAGCCTTTGCGATTGCAAAACAACTGGGAATAACAGAGTGCAGGGAAGAGTGCATGACAGGCACGCAGATTGATGCGCTTTCGCAGGAGGAGTTTGCTCGGGAAGTGGACAAAATACACGTCTATGCGAGAGTTTCGCCGGAGCACAAGGTACGCATTGTAGAAGCCCAGCGTGCGAAGGGCAAGATTGTGGCTATGACGGGAGACGGAATTAATGATGCTCCGTCCCTAAAAGCAGCAGATGTAGGAATTGCCATGGGAAAAGAAGGAACGGATGTGGCAAGATCGGCAGCGGATTTGGTTCTTGTGGATGACAATTTTGCAACCATAGAAAAGGCGATGAAAGAAGGCAGAGGAATATATGAGAATATCAGAAAGACAATTCTTTTTCTGCTATCCTCTAATTTCGGCGAGATTCTCACCATGCTGGCAGCAGTACTTGCCGGTTTTCCGGCGCCTTTAAAGGCAAGTCATATTTTGTGGGTAAATCTGATTACGGATTCCCTGCCGGCGCTTGCCCTTGGAGTGGATAAGAATGACGGTGATGCCCTGATGAAGGAAAAACCAAGGAAGAGCAATGAGAGCATGTTTTCAGGCGGCGGACTTACCTGTACGTTATGTTACGGAGTGGTAATTGGGGTAATCAGTCTGCTTGCATTTTTGACAGTACCGTACGAAGAACTGATGAGAGAAAATCTGCCGGTAACAATAGAAAATATGGAGAAGATGCTGGGAATAAAAGCCGTACTTAGCAGAGCCCAAACCCATGCATTTACCGTACTTGGAATGAGCCAGCTGTTACATGCCATCGGTATGCGGGACGTAAACAAATCGTTATTTAAAATGAAGCATTTGGACAACTGTTATATGCTTTTGGCAAGTGCCATCGGAATATTCTTACAGGTGTTGGTGACGGAAATTCCTTATTTTGTACAAATATTCGGTACAAGCAGACTGAGTTTTGCGGAATGGGGAAGGCTGTTTATTCTATCATGTACGCCCCTTGTTATTCATGAAGTACTGATTCTTCAGGATTATTTGGAAAGCCGGATTGCTGCAAATTTAAAAAAGTCTGAAGATTGCGAGCAAAAAGAGCAATATGGCTGAGAGGAAGGAAAAGTTTGCAGATGATTTGTGGGAGATAAACCTACCGGTTATCAGTCCCAGGCGAAGGGCAAAAAAATGCATGGAAGCGGATAATAAGAAGATAAGCGATGGTGGAATTGCCGGTGCCCTGCTACCGATTCCGGCAGATAAACTGTCAATGGATAAAAGCAGGGATAAATAAACTGCTTCGCGGGGGGAGAGGATGTGAAGGTCTTTCGTATTTACTTTGCGGGAAATGGAATTTGTGGTTAAAGGCACCGGAGATGTAAGTTTTTCAGAAAGGGCATCGTAAAACTTATATAAGGCAAGGAGAAATAACAGAAAGAAGGAAAAGAATTTTAAATAGGCAGACGGTATAAACGAAACAATGAATTGGCCAATGGTAAAGGATAAGGTGAGCATGAATCCGGAAATGGCGGAAATAAGAAGAACGGATAGGAATGATACGCGTACTTTTCCAATGCTGTAAGTAATACCCGCCGTATAAGTATCCAGTGAAAGTGCAAAGATAAGCAGCAGAAATTCAGAAAATGAGAGAATCATGATAAGTCCTTGTGAAGTATTTGCTATATTTTATTCAGCTATGGTATAATTTGCTTATGTGAAATCACATTTTGTCAAAAAACCTAAATACAGGGGAGGAAATGCTATGAAACTTACTTTTATCGGTGCAGCCCATGAAGTAACAGGTAGTTGCCATTATTTAAATGCGTGCGGTAAACATATCCTTGTGGATTACGGTATGGAACAGGGTATCAATGTGCTTGAAAACAAGCCGATTCCGGTGGCTGAGGCACTGATTGATTACGTGTTTTTAACCCATGCACATGTGGACCATTCCGGTATGCTGCCCCTGCTTTCGGCAAGAGGTTTTAAAGGCAAAATTTTTTCTACCGTAGCAACTGCTGATTTATGCAGTATTATGCTGCGTGACTGTGCACATATCCAGATGCAGGAAGCAGAGTGGAAGAACCGTAAGGCAAAAAGAAGCAGTAATGTAGAACCTCATGAGCCGCTTTTTAATATGGAAAACGCTGATGATGCCATTAAACGGATTGTGCCGTGTCCGTATGATGAAGTAATAGAGATTTGTGAGGGAATTAAAATCCGATTTACAGATATCGGACATCTGCTTGGTTCTTCCAGCATTGAAGTATGGCTTACGGAAGAAAACGTCAGCAAGAAGATTGTTTTTTCCGGTGATATCGGCAATAAAAACCAACCCCTTCTCCGTGACCCGGCATTTACAAAAGATGCAGATTATGTGGTGATGGAATCCACCTACGGGGATAGGTTACACTCAGCAGAGAGACCTGATTATATTAAAGAACTTACGGAAATTTTACAGGAGACTTTTGACAGAGGCGGGAATGTAGTCATTCCTTCTTTCGCGGTGGGAAGAACCCAGGAAATGCTTTATTTCATCAGAAAGATTAAAGAGGATAAACTGATTCAGCGCCATGCAGATTTTCCTGTTTATGTAGACAGCCCTCTGGCAGTGGAAGCAACCGGTATCTTCCATAAGAATGAAGGTATCTGTTTTGATGAGGAAGCTATGGAACTGGTAAAGAAAGGAATTAATCCGATTTCCTTCCCGGGACTTAGGCTATCTATTACCAGTGACGAGTCAAAGGCAATTAACTTTGAAACCACACCGAAGGTTATTATTTCAGCGTCCGGTATGTGCGATGCAGGACGTGTCCGTCATCATTTGAAGCACAATCTTTGGAGACCGGAGAGTACGGTTTTGTTTGTAGGTTATCAGTCGGTAGGTACACTGGGAAGAATTTTGGTGGAAGGTGTTGACGAAGTAAAACTGTTCGGAGAGCCTATTGAAGTGCGTGCGACAATCCGTACATTGTCAGGTTTATCCGGACATGCGGATAAGAACGGACTTATTGAGTGGATTGAAGGCTTTGAAGAAAAACCCCGCAAGGTATTCGTGGTGCACGGCGAGGACGAAGTTTGTAAGTCTTTTGCAGAATGCTTGCAGGTAGAACACGGCATCAAGGCATATGCACCTTACAGTGGAACGGAATTTAATCTTGCATCCGGCAAACTGGAATATGAGGCAATACCTGTTTATGTGAAGAAGAAAGCGAAACCTGTATCCGATGTATTTAGCAGACTTGTGGCAGCAGGACAAAGACTTATGGCTGTCATCCGCAAAAATGAAGGCGGTGCCAATAAGGATCTTGCTAAATTTGCAGATCAGATTAATTCTCTTTGTGATAAATGGGACTAGCGTGAAAGGAAACAATTACTATGAGTATGGCAGATAAAATCTTTATCGATATGTGTAAAGATATTCTTACAAACGGAACAAGTACGGAAGGGGAGAAGGTAAGGCCACGTTGGGAGGACGGAACGCCGGCATACACCATCAAGAAGTTCGGCGTGGTAAACCGTTACGATTTATCAAAAGAATTTCCGATTCTTACATTGAGAAAGACGGCACTGAAAAGTGCCACTGACGAAATGCTTTGGATTTGGCAGCAGAAGTCTAATAATATTCATGATCTGCACAGTCATATCTGGGATGAATGGGCAGATGAAGACGGTTCTATCGGTAAGGCTTACGGTTACCAGCTTGGCGTAAAGCACCAATATAAAGAAGGCATGATGGACCAGGTGGACAGAGTTATTTATGATTTAAAGAATAATCCCTTCAGCCGTCGTATCATGACCAATATTTACGTGCATCAGGATTTACACGAGATGAATTTGTATCCCTGTGCCTACAGCATGACGTTTAATGTAACACAGAAAAAAGGAGAAGATAAGCTGACTCTGAACGCGATTTTGAACCAGCGGTCCCAGGATGTGCTTGCAGCCAATAACTGGAATGTGGTACAGTATGCGGTACTTGTACATATGCTTGCCCAGGTATGTGATATGAATGTGGGCGAACTGGTACATGTGATTGCCGATGCGCATATTTACGACCGCCATGTACCGATTATTGAAGAATTGATCAGCAGGCCCTGCCTGGATGCACCTACGTTTTGGTTAAATCCGGAGATTAAAGATTTCTATCAGTTTACAAGAAATGACGTTAAGGTAGAAAATTATGTGACCGGCGAGCAGATTTTAAATATACCGATTGCTATTTAGAGAGGAAGAGAACATGAATTTAATTGTTGCAGTAGATGAAAACTGGGCCATTGGCAATAAGAATGAACTTTTGGTAAGAATTCCGGCGGACCATAAATTCTTCAGGGAAGAAACTACAGGAAAGGTAGTGGTTTTAGGTAGAAAGACTTTGGAGACGTTTCCTCAGGGACTGCCTCTTAAGAACAGAACAAACATTATTATGTCAACCAATCCGGACTATAAAGTAAAGGATGCCATTGTAGTTCACAGCGTGGATGAACTTCTGGAAGAACTTAAGAAATATAATGATGAAGATGTATACATTATCGGTGGTGATAGCATTTATAAGCAGATGCTTCCCTACTGCAATGTGGCCCATGTAACTAAGATCGACCATGCTTATGAGGCAGATGCGTATTTCCCGAATCTGGACAAGATGCCGGAGTGGGAGATTACCGCAGACAGTGATGAGCAGGTATATTTTGATTTGACTTACCATTTCCTCAAATATGAGAAGAAATAATAGAAATAATAGCCTGTCAGATGTGACAGGCTATTGACTTTTTAGGAAAAAAGGTTAATAATAGAAAAGTATTTCAATACTTTAATACACTAAAATACAGAAGGAGCGCAAAACTATGGAAAAGAAAAACATTGATTGGGCTAATCTCGGATTTGGCTATGTACAAACAGATTACCGATTCGTATCCAATTTTAAGAATGGCGCCTGGGACGAGGGCATACTGACAGAGGATGCTAACGTCGTCATTAACGAATGTGCAGGCGTATTACAGTATGCGCAGACCGTTTTTGAAGGAATGAAGGCTTACACAACAGCAGACGGTAAGATCGTTACTTTCCGCCCTGACTTAAATGCAGAGAGAATGGCACAGAGTGCAGCTCGTTTGGAAATGCCTGTATTCCCTCAGGATAAATTTGTAGAAGCAGTTCTTAAGACTATTAAAGCAAACGAAGCATATGTTCCCCCTTACGGAAGCGGAGCTACACTTTATGTTCGTCCTTATATGTTCGGAAGTAACCCTGTTATTGGCGTAAAGCCTGCAGATGAATACCAGTTCCGTGTATTAACCACACCGGTAGGTCCTTACTTTAAAGGCGGCGTAAAGCCTCTTACTATTAGAGTATGTGACTTTGACCGTGCAGCACCGAACGGAACAGGACATATCAAAGCAGGTCTTAACTATGCAATGAGTTTACATGCAATTGTTGATGCACATAAGCAGGGATATGATGAGAATATGTATCTTGATGCAGCAACCAAAACATATGTAGAAGAAACCGGCGGAGCAAACTTCCTCTTTGTTACCAAGGATGGCAAGGTTGTTACACCGAAGTCAAGCAGCATTCTTCCTTCTATTACAAGACGTTCTTTAATCCAGGTAGCACAGGAATATCTTGGACTGGAAGCAGAAGAGAGAGAAATCGCATTAGAAGAGGTTAAGGATTTTGCAGAATGTGGTCTTTGCGGTACTGCAGCAGTTATCTCTCCTGTAGGAAAGATTGTTGACCATGGCAAGGAAATCTGCCTGCCCAGCGGCATGACTGAAATGGGACCTGTCACCAAGAAGTTATACGAAACATTGACAGGAATCCAGATGGGAACCATCAAAGCTCCCGAAGGATGGATTGTAGAAGTAAAGTAATAAGATAAAGTATGAGAGGCTGTGAAAAATTTTCACAGCCTCTTTTTAGCACTTGGATTTTGATGTTATGTAAACCTCGCATTGGAGGTTTGCTATCACTTTGGTATCAGAAAGGAATTAGGTTGATTTTTATACCACTTTCAATACAGAAATAAGCTGTTTTTTTCTTTTTTAATAGATTTTTCTGGAATAAGATTCGAGAAAGGGTTTTTCGCGTACCATTTTCTTGATAAGATGCTTTATTATTTCAGAATTTTGTCTCGTTTTCTGGAACAAAAAATTGATAAATCACTTTTTAGTTCCAAAACAAGGAATATGTGCCTTGTTAAAACCCTTCCTTCTGGCGTATTCTTCGAAGTTCCATTCTTTTTAAGGCTCCTTCGTAGTCACCTTTTTGCGACTCCGTCTTAATCCTTATCCCATAAGGAATCTGCTTCGGACATCCGTTATCATCCAGCCCCACTAAAGAAAGATATGCCCGATTGATAGTGCGGCGTGTGCCGTCCTTTTCTTCAAGATAGGTATCTACCCTTACTTCCATGGAAGTATTCCCTACATAGGTGACATATCCGATTATGACAATTAAGTCATCAAGATGTGCCGGTTCCTTGAAACGCAGGTTATCAATAGAAGCGGTGGTTACCTTCATGCCGGCATGTCTCTTGGCAACAATACCGCCTACTTCATCAATCCAGGAGACCAGTTTTCCGCCAAACAACCGATTTTCCCCATTAATATCTTCATACCGAAGCAGATGAATCTGCTCCGTCCATGATTCCTCTATTGTCTTTAGCGGCCTAGTTTCTTTATGCATGATATTTAATTTCTCCTTCAAAGTTTTATTATATTTGCTACAAAAGAAGCTTGTTCGTAGGCCTTTTGCGCGATGAAGCTGAGACTCAAAAATCGTGGAAGCCTTTGCTGAACACGATTTTCGTATTAGAAGGCTCAGTGAAATGTTCCGCGCATAGGGCAAGAACAAATTCTTTTGTGCATATTATAATAAAAAATTTACAATTTTATTATAAAATATTTTCATTGAAAAGCAATCTGTGTTATGATAAGGGTTGGAAAATTTTTTTAGGATACGAAAGGTGGATTAAGAGTGAGTAAAGAATTAGCAGGAGAGAAAGTTGTAATGCTGGGAAATGCAGCCATCGCCAGAGGCGCTTATGAAGCAGGCGTTAAGGTGTCTGCAGCCTATCCGGGTACTCCCAGTACTGAAATCAGTGAAAATATAATTAAGTATCAGGACGATATTTATGCAGAGTGGTCACCCAATGAAAAAGTAGCCATGGAAGTGGCTATCGGTGCATCTTTAAGCGGTGTGCGTGCCCTTGTTTCCATGAAGCATGTTGGTGTAAATGTGGCATCTGACCCTCTTTATACCATTTCTTACAGTGGGGTAAACGGCGGCCTTGTGCTTGTGGCAGCAGATGATCCGGGTATCTACAGTTCCCAGAATGAACAGGATTCCCGTATGGTGGCAAGAGCAGCTATGGTACCTGTTATCGAGCCTTCTGACAGTGAGGAAGCAAGAGTGTTTATTAAGCGTGCTTTCGAACTTTCCGAAGAGTACGATACTCCAATTATTTTCAGAGAGACAACCAGACTGGCACACTCTCAGGGAATCGTAAATTTAGAAGAGAGAGTGGAACTTGAGGATAAACCTTACGAAAAGAATATTGCAAAGAATGTTATGATGCCCGGTAATGCGATTAAGCGTCACCTTGTGGTAGAAGAGCGTTTAAAGAGAATGGCAGAGGATGCCAACACGCTTGATATTAATAAAGTGGAATATAACGGAACAAAGATTGGTGTTATCACCAGCGGTATTCCTTATCAGTATGTGAAGGAAGCACTTCCTGAAGCATCCGTTTTAAAACTTGGTTTGGTTCATCCTCTCCCCAAGAAGCTGATTGAAGAGTTTGCTTCCAAGGTTGATACTCTTTACATCGTGGAAGAGTTGGAACCTGTCATTGAAGAACAGGTAAAATCATGGGGAATCAAGGCAATCGGTAAAGAAATCTTTACCGTGCAGGGCGAATACAGTGCCAATATGCTGAAAAAAGCAATCTTAGGTGTAGAAACGCAGGCAGATGCACCTGCACAGGTACCTGCAAGACCGCCTATCCTTTGTCCCGGATGTCCTCACAGAAGTGTATACTCTGTGCTGAAGAAATTGAAAATCCATGCAGCAGGTGATATCGGATGTTATACACTGGGAGCAGTTGCACCTCTTAATGTAGTAGATACTACCGTTTGTATGGGTGCAAGTATTTCCAACCTTCATGGTATGGAAAAAGCCAAAGGTAAAGATTATATCAAGAACTGGGTTGCGGTAATCGGTGACTCCACCTTTTTACATACAGGCGTTAATTCCCTGATGAACATGGTTTATAACAAAGGAACCGGAACAGTTATGATTCTGGATAACTCAACAACAGGTATGACAGGTCATCAGGAGCACGCAGCAACCGGTAAGACATTAATGGGCGATACTACCTATATGATTAATCTCTATAAGCTTTGTAAAGCTATGGGCATTGAACACGTATATGAGGTAGATGCTTTTGATATTGATGAGATTGAAAGACTGGTAAAACAGGAAACACAAAGAGAAGAAGTTTCCGTAATTATTACCAAGTCCCAGTGTGCGCTTCTTAAGACCTTTGTGCCTAAGGGCAAATGTGTGGTAGATTCTGAGAAGTGTAAGAAGTGTGGTCTTTGTCTGGTGGCAGGATGTCCTGCAATTAAGAAAGGTGAAGACGGTACGGCAGTGATTGATGAAAACATGTGTAACGGCTGCGGCCTTTGTATGAGCAACTGTAAATTCGGTGCTATCAGCTTAATTGAGAATAAGTAAGGAGGGGACGCAGATGGAAACAAGAAATATTATGATTGTAGGGGTAGGAGGTCAGGGAACCCTTCTTACCAGCCGTATTTTAGGCGGTATTACCAGAGCCGCAGGTTATGACGTAAAAATTTCAGAAGTACATGGAATGGCACAGCGTGGCGGTAGCGTGGTTACTTATGTGCGCTATGGTGAAAAGGTAGCAGAGCCAATCGTAGAAGAAGGGTGTGCAGATGTGTTGATCGCATTTGAGAGACTGGAAGCACTCCGCTATGCACATTTCCTTAAAAAAGACGGTGTGCTGATTGTAAATGATATCCGCATGGATCCCATGACGGTATCGGCAGGACTTGCACAGTATCCCGAAGGAATTATTGAAACTTTAAAAGAAAAACACAATGTGATTGCATTAGATGCACAGAAACTTGCAAAAGAAATCGGTAATGCAAGAGTGTTCAACACCATTATCGTAGGTGTGGCTGCAAAACAGATGGACTTTGCCAAGGAAGAATGGATTAAGGTAATTGAAGCAACTGTTCCTCCGAAGACAATCGAAATCAACACAAAAGCGTTTGAAGCCGGTTGGAATTTACAATAAAAAGGAAAACAGGAGGGTTTTGGCAGTGATTTGGAATGAAGCAAAAGAATGTATGAGCAGAGACGAAATGACTGCTCTGCAAAGTAAGAGGCTTGTAAAAGCAGTAAACCGTGTTTATCACAATGTGGAATATTACCGCAAGAAAATGCAGCAGGCAGGAGTGGAGCCGGGAGATATCCGCGGAATTGAGGATATTGATAAACTTCCCTACACCACAAAGGATGACTTGAGAGATACATATCCCTTTGGGCTTTTTGCAGCACCCCAATCCGAAATTGTGCGTGTTCATGCATCCAGTGGTACTACAGGCAAAGCGACGGTAGTCGGTTATACCAGAAAAGATATTGAAATTTGGTCAGAGTGCGTGGCAAGAGCATTAACCATGGCCGGTATCGGCAGAGGTGACACCATTCAGGTAGCCTATGGTTACGGGCTTTTCACAGGAGGCTTAGGTGCACACTATGGCGCAGAGCATTTGGGCGCAACGGTTGTTCCCATGTCTACCGGTAATACCAAAAAGCTTACTACGATGATGAAAGACTTCGGAGTAACTGCAATTGCATGTACGCCTTCTTACTTATTACATATTGCAGAGACTTTGGAGGCAGACGGTGATATTGAAAATATCAAGTTAAAAGCAGCTATTTGTGGTGCAGAGCCTTGGACAGAGCAGATGAGACTTCAGATTGAAGAAAAGTTACATATCAGTGCACACGATATTTACGGTCTTTCCGAAATTATGGGACCCGGTGTTGCCTGTGACTGTCAGTATCACAAGGGACTTCATGTATATGAAGATCATTTCCTTCCGGAAATCATTGACCCTAAAACACTTAGACCTATCGGAGCAGGAGAGACAGGTGAGCTTGTATTTACTACACTTACCAAGGAAGGTATCCCGCTTATCAGATACAGAACCAAAGACCTTACCAGCATCAGCTACGATAAGTGTGAATGTGGAAGAACGCTTGCAAGAATCAGCAGATTCAAAGGCCGTTCCGATGATATGCTTATTATCCGTGGCGTAAATGTATTCCCTTCACAGGTGGAAGCAGCCCTTCTTGAAATGGGTGAAACAACACCTCATTACATGATGATTGTTGACCGTGTAAACAACTTAGATACGCTTGAAGTACAGGTAGAAGTAGAAGAACGTTTCTTCTCCGATGAAATTAAAGAACTTGAAAGCCTGACAAAGAAAATTGCACATACCATTCAGCAGGCAATCGGTCTTGCAGTAAAAGTCAAACTGGTAGAGCCCAGAACCATTGAAAGAAGTATGGGTAAGGCAGTGCATGTCATTGATAAGCGTAAGCTGGTATAGGAAGGAGGAAATTATTATGACAATTAAACAGTTATCCGTATTTCTCGAAAACAGAGAGGGCAGATTGGAAGAAGTTCTCAATACATTAAAAGAAGAAAACATTAATATTATTTCCTTAAGCCTTGCAGATACCAGTGATTACGGTATGCTCCGTATTTTGGTGGAAGAGCCTGAGAGAGGAAAAGATGCATTGAAGACAAAAGGCTTCTCTGCAACATTAAGCGATATCGTGGCAGTAACCCTTCCCCATAAGATTGGTGCTCTTCAGGAAACCTTGCATATTCTGTACGAAGCAGGCATCAACATTGAGTATATGTATGCACTTTGTACGACTACTGACGAGGCAGCAATTGCTATCAAGCCTTCTGATTTGCAGAAAGCAGTAGAGGCACTTGAAAAAGCCGGTGCACATTTCTTTGATGGACTTTTTAAATAACATAAACAAAACTTATAATAAAAATAAGAAACATTGATTTTACTTATGATTGGGCAAGTTATATAATCATAATGTAAAGAGCAAAAAGACAGGTCTTTACAGGCCTGTTTTTTGTTGGGAATTCTTTCATATCAAGTATGTCTATGTGAAAAAGGGGAATTTTACAAAAGACATGATGTGCAGATTTTAGTGAAAAAGGGGAATTCTATTAATGCACAGTTTGGTAAAGGAGTGATTGACATGGTAAAAGCAGTAGTCGGTGCAAACTGGGGCGATGAAGGCAAGGGTAAAATTACGGATATGCTTGCCAAAGAGGCAGATATTATTGTGAGATTCCAAGGTGGTGCAAATGCAGGACACACCATTGTGAATGAATATGGAAAATTTGCACTTCATACGTTGCCGTCAGGCGTGTTCCATCAGCATGTGACAAATATTATCGGAAATGGTGTGGCCTTAAACATTCCGGTATTGTTTCATGAACTGCAATCACTTGCAGGCAGAAATGTGCCTATGCCGAAGCTTTTGGTTTCCGACAGGGCACAGATTGTTATGCCGTATCACATTTTATTGGATGAGTATGAAGAAGAAAGGCTGGGTGGTAAATCTTTCGGTTCCACAAAGTCTGGAATAGCACCGTTTTATTCAGATAAATATGCAAAAATCGGTTTTCAGGTGAGTGAGCTTTTTGATGAAGAAGTTTTAAAAGAAAAAGTGGAGAGAGTATGCGAACAGAAGAATATTGTGTTTGAGCATATGTATCATAAACCCTTAATCAGTCCTTCCGGGCTTCTTGAAACATTACGGGAGTATCGGGAAATGGTGGCACCTTATGTGTGTGATGTTTCTGCCTATCTTGCCAAGGCTATGAAAGAGAGAAAAACCATTTTATTGGAAGGACAATTAGGAACTTTAAAAGACCCGGACCATGGGATTTACCCTATGGTCACCTCCTCTTCCACGCTGGCAGCCTACGGGGCTATCGGCGTGGGAATCCCTCCCTATGAAATAAAGCAAATTATTACCGTATGTAAGGCATATTCATCTGCAGTGGGTGCAGGAGCATTTGCATCGGAGATATTTGGTGAGGAAGCAGATGAACTTCGAAAGAGAGGCGGAGACGGCGGCGAGTATGGTGCGACTACGGGACGCCCCAGACGTATGGGATGGTTTGATTGTGTGGCATCAAAATACGGTTGTAGGTTGCAGGGGACTACAGATGTAGCATTTACGGTGCTTGATGTGCTTGGATATTTAGATAAAATTCCTGTTTGTGTAGGATATGAGATAGATGGAGAAATTACAACAGATTTCCCCGTGACAGTAAAATTAAATAAAGCGAAACCTGTACTTGAGATTCTTCCCGGTTGGAAATGTGACATTCGTGGGATTAAGAAGTATGAAGATTTGCCGGAGAACTGCAGAAATTATATTGAATTTATCGAAAAGCAGATAGGATATCCCATTACCTTGATTTCCAACGGACCGGGACGGGAGGATATTATTTATAGGAAAAGTGTTCTCAAATTGTAAAAGAGATAAAAACTTTCCATTCTAAAATTTTTTAATAGTTAGAGTGGAAGGTTTTTTTATATGTTTGGTGAATTTTATGATATAATCAAAAAGTGGAATTTGCTTATGTGAGGTGGGAGATATCATATGAACAGAAACTATTCATTAGAACTGGAAAAGTTAATGAGTGATTCTTCTAAAAAGGGGAAGAGACTTTTTTTACACAGTTGCTGTGCACCCTGTAGCAGTTATGTGCTTGAATATTTATGCCGCTTTTTCAGGATAACAGTGTTTTATTATAACCCCAATATCACGGCGGATGATGAGTATTTTAAGCGCGTGGAAGAGCAGAAAAGGCTAATTTGTGCAATGAATGAACGGGAGTCCGGCGATGCATTCAGTATAGATATTATGGAAGGGGATTATGATAAGAATATCTTCTTTGAAAGCGTGAAAGGCATGGAAAGTTGCAAGGAAGGCGGCGAGCGGTGTTTCATATGTTATGAACTACGCCTTAGAGAAACTGCACGCCGGGCAAAAGAGAATGGAGCAGATTATTTTACCACCACGCTTACCATCAGTCCTTTAAAAAATGCCATGAAGATTAATGAAATCGGTGAGAAACTGGAAAAGGAACTGGGGGTGGCATTTTTGCCCTCAGATTTTAAAAAGAAAAATGGATATAAACGTTCCATAGAATTGTCGAAGGAGTTTGATTTGTACAGACAAGATTACTGTGGCTGCATTTACTCCAAAATGGAGCGGGAAAAACAGATTGTTAAGACAAGCCTTGCACAAAACAAATTATAGTGTTAGGATAAATATTATGCAAATTTTGGCTTAAGACAAGCATAACAGAAATGAGGGAGAACATGAAGAAATTTCTTGATTTAATTTCAGAAGAAATGAAACAGGCTTTTGAGGCGGCCGGATATGACAGCGAGCTTGGTAAAGTGACCTTGTCAAATCGTCCCGACCTTTGTGAATATCAGTGTAACGGTGCCATGGCAGGTGCAAAGCTGTATAAGAAAGCACCTATCATGATTGCAAATGAGGTGGCTGAAAAACTTGCGGAAAGTGCAGTCTTTTCAGAGGTGGTGGCAGTTGCACCGGGGTTCTTAAACTGTAAAGTAAAGGAATCCTTTATTGCAGAGTATTTGACCGGCATGCGCACGGAAGATAAATTCGGTATGGAAATGCCGGAAAAGCCCAAGAAAGTGATTATTGATTACGGCGGACCCAATGTGGCAAAGCCTTTGCACGTAGGACATTTGCGTTCTGCTATCATCGGTGAAAGTATTAAGAGAATTGTACGCTATGCAGGACATGATATTATCGGTGATATCCATTTGGGTGATTGGGGACTTCAGATGGGTCTTATTATCACAGAACTTAAGGAGCGTCAGCCCAATTTAGTATATTTTGATGAAAACTATGAAGGCGAATATCCCAAAGAAGCGCCTTTTACCATTGCAGAATTAGGAGAGATTTATCCCACTGCATCTGCAAAATCAAAAGAAGATGAGGCATATAAGGAAAGGGCTTTGGATGCAACCTTTAAGCTTCAGTCAGGTGTGCGTGGACACCGTGCTCTTTGGAAGCATATTATGGCAATTTCCGTCCCTGATCTTAAAAAGAATTATGCCAATCTGAATGTAGACTTTGAACTTTGGAAGGGAGAATCCGATGTTCATGATGTGATTCCGCAAATGGCTGAAAAGATGAAAGAAGACGGTTATGCATACATGAGTGAAGGTGCTCTCGTTGTAGATGTAAAGGAAGAGAGTGATACAAAGGAACTTCCTCCCTGCATGATTTTAAAGTCAGACGGTGCGGCTCTTTATACCACAACAGATCTTGCGACTATTATGGAGCGTATGAAGGATTATGATCCGGACTTAATGATTTATCTGACGGACAAGCGTCAGGCACTTCACTTTGAGCAGGTATTCCGCTGTGCAAGAAAGACGAAATTGGTAAAGCCGGAAGCAGAAATGATTCACATCGGTTTCGGAACCATGAACGGTAAGGATGGTAAGCCTTTTAAGACCCGTGAAGGCGGCGTTATGCGTCTTGAGGTGTTGATTCAAGAAATTAACGATGAGATGTACCGTAAGATTACGGATAACAGAGATGTTTCCGAAGAAGAAGCAAGACAGACTGCAAGTACTGTTGCACTTTCTGCAATCAAGTACGGTGATTTGTCTAACCAGGCTTCTAAAGATTATATCTTTGATATTGATAAATTTACTTCCTTTGAGGGAGATACAGGTCCGTATATTTTATATACCATTGTCCGTATTAAATCAATTTTGAACAAGTATAAAGAGCAGGGAGGAGTACTTGCAGATAGCACTGCATTCGGACTTGCAGGAAGTGATTCCGAAAAGGCACTGATGCTTGAACTTGTGAAGTTTAATGCAGTAATGGAGACAGCCTGCGTGGAGACTGCACCCCATAAGGTATGTGCTTATATCTATGATTTGGCAAACGCATTTAATAAATTTTACCATGAGACAAAGATTCTTTCCGAAGAAGATGATGCGAAAAAGAAGGGCTATATTACACTTCTTGTACTTGCAAGGGATGTACTGGAAACATGTATTGATTTGTTAGGATTTTCCGCACCGGAGAGAATGTAAAAATTACAATAAGAAGAATCCCGGATTTCGGGATTCTTTTACCAATATGGAGTAAGTAAAATTATGGCTGAAAAGTTTTATGCGGTAAGGAAGGGGATGACTCCGGGTATTTACCGTACATGGGATGAATGTAAAGCAAATGTGCACGGATTTTCCGGAGCGGAATATAAAAGTTTTCCCACTATGCAGGAAGCGGAAATCTACATGGATGGCGGCGACGCAAAAGATGATTCCGGCGATTATGTGGTGATATATGTAGACGGAAGTTACAATGCCGTTACAGAAGAGTTTTCATACGGAATGGTAGTATTGCAGGGAGAGTCAGAGGAATGTTTTTCCTGCAAATATGATGATAAAGAACTGGCGTCTATGCGGAACGTGGCGGGTGAAATCAAGGGTGCCGAGGCAGCTATGCGCTATGCTATTGAAAAAGGGATATCAAAGGTAGCCATTTATCATGACTATGAGGGAATTGCCAAGTGGCCTTTGGGAGAATGGAAAACCAATAAAGAAGGTACCAAGGCGTACAAAGCTTTTTTTGATGAGGTAAGTAAACAGATAGAGATTAAGTTTGTAAAAGTGGCAGGTCACTCCAACAACAAGTATAATGATATGGCGGACCGCCTTGCAAAAGATGCATTAGGCATAGAATAAGGGAGAGGGTATCATGAAGGTTCTTTTAATTAACGGAAGTCCCAATGCGAAGGGATGTACTTATACGGCACTTGCCGAAGTAGAGAAAACATTAAATCAAAATGGTGTAGAGACAGAAATGATTCAAATCGGAAACAAGGCTATCAGAGGCTGTATCGGCTGCGGTGGCTGCGGCAGTACGAAGAAATGTGTTTTTGACGATGATTTGGTAAATGAAGTGATTGCAAAGATGGAGCGTGCAGACGGCTTGATTATCGGTTCCCCTGTATATTTTGCCTCTCCTAACGGAAACTTAATTAGTATGCTGGACCGTATGTTTTATGCAGGTGATTGCTTTGCCCATAAGCCGGCTGCGGCAGTGGTATCGGCGAGACGCGCAGGCACAACGGTTTCATTGGATGATTTGAATAAATACTTCAGTATCAGGCAGATGCTTACGGTTGGGTCCACCTATTGGAACATGGTGCATGGAAGCAGGCCCGAGGAGGTACTTAAGGATGAGGAAGGACTTCAGACCATGCGTAACCTTGGCAGAAACATGGCATGGATACTAAAGTGTATTGAGGCAGGTGCATCTGCCGGGATTGAAGCCCCCAAAGCTGAGAGAGAAAAGTGGACAAACTTTATCAGAAATTAGGAGTGAGTGGAAATGATACATTATTTATTGAGTGCAAATACACCTATGCTGGCAGCATTAGGATTGCTGGTTTCATTTGCTGGGACATGTTTTTTTCTTACAAAGTTAAGTTCGTATTTGCCGAAAGATGCCGGAAGGGAGTTTGCCCATGACGGTAAATTATCGGCAGGCAAACCAAGAGGCGCAGGGATTATCTTTATATTGGTTTTTACAGTTACAACCCTTATCTTTGCACCGATGAGTAAGGAGATAGGTGTTTATCTGATTTTGGTGGCAGCGGAAATGCTGACCGGCTATATGGATGATGCTTCCGACAAACCATGGGGTGAATGGAAAAAAGGAATTTTGGATTTGGTGGTGGCAATTGTGCTTGCCCTTACTTTCTTAAATTACAATTCCAGTACCATCACCATTGCATCACTCGGAATGGAAGTAACATTGCCGCCTGTACTGTTCGTAATTCTGGCTGTGATTTTAGTCTGGACATCCATCAATGTCACCAACTGTGCGGACGGTGTGGATGGACTTTCCGGAACACTGACGATCATCACATTGATGACAATTTATGTGATTGACAGTATCAAGGGACTTCCGGAAGATTTTTCCTATGTCATACTTTTATTTGTAATCTGTATTTTGGGTTACTTGTGGTATAATGCCACCCCCAGCCGTCTTATGATGGGGGATGCTGGCTCAAGGGCAATGGGAATTTTTATCAGTATTGCCATATTAAAGACGGGAAGTCCGCTACTTTATATACCGGTAGCGATTATGCTGATTGTGGACGGCGGTTTGGGACTTCTTAAAGTATCTCTTATCCGTGCGTTTAAAATATATATACTGAAAAATACGAGAACACCGATTCACGATCATGTCAGAAAAGGTAAGGGATGGTCCAATACTCAGACAGTATTCCGCTTTGCAATCATTCAGATTGTGGTTTCGGTAGCCACGGTATATATGTTGCTGTAGAGTGATGAACTTACAATGATACAAAATAATAAAATGTTTTGGGGTTAGGAGGAACACATATGAGAATCGGAGGAGCAGTTGAAAAACCATACAGCAATCCGGATGAATGGTATGCCATTGTAAAGGAACTTGGTTATGGTGCCGTGCTTGCACCGGTGGGAGCCGATGCATCTAAGGCAGAAAAGGAAGCATACCTTGCTTGTATTAAGGATCATAATTTAGTAGTTGGGGAAGTGGGAGTGTGGAACAATCCCCTTTCAAAGGACGAGAAAGTACGCCGTGAGGCAATTGCTTATTGTAAAAAACAGCTCCGTCATGCAGAAGAGATGGGAGCAAACTGCTGTGTTAATGTAGCAGGAAGTCCCGGACCGAAATGGGATGGCTTTTGCATGGAAAATTACGAGAAAGATACTTATACGTTGCTGGTAGATACTGTGAGAGAAATCATTGATGACGTGAAACCGGTGAAGACTTTCTATACTGTTGAGCCCATGCCTTGGATGGTGCCCACCTCGCCGGAAGAATATTTACAGCTTATCAAAGATGTGGACAGAAAAGAATTTGCGGTACATCTTGACTTTACTAACATGATTAACTGTCCGGAACGCTTTGTGAAAAGGGATGCATTTATTGAGCATTGCTTTAAACTGCTTGGACCGTATATTAAGAGTGTGCACGGTAAAGATGTAAACATGTCAGATACTCTTCCTTGTGTAATTGAAGAAACGATGCCCGGTAAGGGCTGTGTTGACTATCGTAAGGTAGTAAAATTGGTAGACAGTCTTGGAAAGGATGCTACATTATTTGTAGAGCATTTGCCGGACCATGCAAGCTATATGCAGGCGGCAGCATATGTCAGAAGCCAGGCACAGCTTGAAGGTGTTACATTGTTATAAATATGGGGGATACAAATGAAGGAAAGAAGAGATAAAGTAAATTACTATTTAGACTTGGCAGAAAGTGTTTCTCAGAGAGGCACCTGCCTTAGAAGAAATTACGGTGCGGTCATTGTGAAAAATGATGAAGTGATTTCCACGGGTTATGTAGGAGCACCCAGAGGACGAAAGAACTGTAGTGATGTAGGTTCGTGTATCAGGGAGGAAATGAACATACCCAGAGGAGAGCGGTATGAACTTTGCAGAAGCGTCCATGCGGAGGCCAATGCCATTATCAGTGCATCCCGTGATAAAATGCTTGGAAGTGCCATGTATCTTGCGGGAACAGATGCAAAGACCGGAGAGTACATACCAAATTCCAACAGTTGCTCCATGTGCAAGCGCATGATTATCAATGCCGGAATTGAAAAGGTGTATGTGCGCGATGACAAAGACCATTATCGCATGGTGGAAGTATCGGATTGGATTATTAATGACGAATCATTAGATGGAAAGAAGGGTTACTAGAAATGGAATTAAAACCAACCATGTTATTTAAAGACGGAAAGAGAAAAGTGCTGACCTTAAGTTATGATGATGGAACCATTCATGACAGAAGATTCGTGAAAATACTTAACGCTTATGGAATAAAATGTACGTTCAACTTAAACTCAGGAATCTTCGGTGTAGAAGAAAGGAAGATGAGCAACGGAGTTCTCACTGATTTTACCAGGATTAAGGTGAGCGAAGTAAAAGAATTATATGTAGGGCATGAGGTGGCATCCCACACATTGACGCATCCATCCCTCACAGAAATATCTACCGGAATGGGAACCTCTGAGGTTTTAAAAGACAGAGAAAATTTGGAAAGAATCGTAGGGGAGAAAGTAACCGGATTTGCTTATCCTTTCGGTACATTTAACGAGATAGTAGAGGATATGCTTGCAAGGTGCGGCATTGTATATGCTAGAACCGTTTGCAGTACTGAGAAGTTTGAATTTCCGCAGGATTATATGGAGTGGCATCCTACATGCCATCATGAGTCACCCCGTTTCATGGAGATTGCAGAGGAATTTTTAAAAGACGATTCCAATGAAGCAAAGCTGTTTTATCTTTGGGGTCACAGCTATGAGTTTTCCCAGAAGGACAGTTGGCAGATGATGGAAGATTTCTGTAAAAAGATGAAAGAGCATGAAGAAGAAATCTGGTTTGCTACCAATATGGAAGTGATGGAATATGAAAAAGCGTTCCGTGAACTGATGATATCATCGGATGGAAAAGTGATACATAATCCCACGGCGACGGATTTATGGTATAGACTTGGCGACAAGGTGTGCTACATTTGTGCAGGCGAGCGCCAGCAGTTATAATATGTTAGAAAATTAGGTAACGCGGAGGAAGTTGACTTGAAGAATGAATTGTTTTCCATAGGACCGGTAACTATTTACGGGTACGGACTTATGATTGGTATCGGCGTATTGGTTTGTATTATTATGGGAATGCAACGTGCAAAGAAACACGGACTGAAAGAGGAAGCAGTCATAGATATAGCCCTTGTGGGTCTGCTGATTGGCTGGCTTGGAGCGAAGGTTTTATATGTAATTGTAGAATGGAAAGCATTTCTTGCTGACCCTATGAGCGTGCTTGGTACGGAAGGATTTGTGGTTTACGGCGGAATTACGGCCGGCGTACTTGCGGCTATGGTATATTGCAGGCGCAAGGGATATAAATTTCTGGAATATTTTGATTTGTTAGCACCGTCTGTTGCAGTGGCACAAGCCTTCGGTAGAATCGGATGCTTTATGGCCGGCTGCTGCTACGGAAGAGAGACAGATTCCGTGCTTGGAGTGGTTTTCCCGCTAGGAAGTATTGCACCGGCGGGAGTAAAATTACTTCCCACACAGCTATTTTCTTCCGCAGGTGATTTTGGGATTATGCTTGCTCTTCTCTGGCATTATAAGAGAAGAAAGCACACAGGAGATACCGGATTTATTTATATGCTTCTTTATGGTGTCGGCCGCTTTATTATCGAAATGTTCAGAAGTGATAACAGGGGTGAAGTGGGAGCACTTTCCACATCCCAGTTTATTTCTATATTTATTGTAGTAGCTGCACTTGCCCTTTTATGGAACAACCGGAAAAAGGGAGAAATTGTAAAAGAAGAAGCAGCAGAATCATAGGGCATTTGCAGACACTTCTTTGCGCAATTTATGCGGAGTGGTCTTATAAGTGTCTTTAAACATACGGATAAAGACTTTATAGTTATGGATTCCATTGCGCTCAAGCAAATCATTAATACTATAGTTGGTCTCAATTAAATCCTGATAAAAGTGCATCATCCGGACAGCATTTAGATATTCCATAAATGTCTGTCCGGTATGTTTTTTGAACATCCGGCAAAAGTATTCCGGGCTGATATTTAATAAACCGGAAACCTCTGTAAGCGATATGTCTTTTTGATAGTTTGCCTTTACATAAAGAGTGATTTCTTCTATCTTTTCCAGATTTCTGTTTTCTTTTTCTTTACTTTCCCAGGTAATGCGTTTGGAATGATTTTTATATAAAATATGTAAAAAGCGAAATAGCTCGCTGGAAAATGCAAGTGCATATCCATCCTCCCGCGCAGAATAGATTTCAAGCATGTTAAAGAGACATTCCCGAAGTTCTTTTTGCGTGGCGGTAGTAGTGATGGATGGATAATAAGCCTGAAACTGAAGTAAGGACACCTGACTGATAGCACCCGAAAGATAGTCATAGGGGATTTGTAATAAAATATAATTTACTTTTCCGGATGATCTGGCAGCGTGGATTTCTTTAGAGTTTATTAAAAAGATGTCATCTTTTTTTAATGTGTATTTTTTTTCATTGACATAGACGGTCATATATCCATCTAATACAAATAAGACTTCCAGGTGACTGTGCCAGTGCATGGGCGAATAAAAAGTTTCTGCATACATAAGCTGAAAAAATAATTTTAGCCTGCTGTCATCTTTTACAATTTCATACGAATACCGGTTCATAATGAAAAACTCCTATCGCAAAAGTCAAAAAAAGATAGTTATACAACACAATTATAAGGGAAAAAAGAAAAAAATGTCAATATTGACCTATTAATTGTGCAAAATGAGGTCTATGTGAAATAAGAGATAACAAGTATAATATTTTTATAAACGGAGGGTTTTCTTATGAGTAAAATGGTACTGAATTTTGATGACTATATTGCAAAAGCAAGAAGTGCAGTGGCAGAAGGACAAGTGCTGGTTAAAAATGACCATAATGTACTTCCCTTGGCAGAAGGTGCAAAGGTAGCGGTGTTTGGAAGAATCCAGACCAACTATTACAAAAGCGGAACCGGTTCAGGGGGAATGGTAAATGTAAATAAGGTGACAGGAATCTTGGATGCCTTATTAGAATCCGGCAAGGTACAAATCAACGAAAAATTGATGAATACTTATGAAGAATGGGAAAGAGAACATCCCTTTGACGAGGGAATCGGTTGGGGAAATGAACCCTGGTCACAGCCGGAGATGGAATTGGATGAGGTGCTTGTCAAAGAAGTGGCAGAAGAATCTGAAGTGGCAATCATTATCATCGGTAGAACTGCAGGAGAGGATCAGGATAATTTAAATCATCCCGGCTCCTACCTTTTGACAGAAAACGAAGAGAAAATGATGGATGTAGTCCGCCGTCATTTTTCAAAGGTTGCTGTAGTTTTAAATGTAGGCAATATTATTGACATGTCTTTTGTGGATAAATTTAATCCTGATGCTGTTTTATATGCATGGCAAGGCGGTATGATAGGTGGCTATGGCACAACAGATGTACTTCTTGGAGAAATATCTCCCTGTGGTAAATTGACTGACACCATCGCGTATAGCCTGGAGGATTATCCTTCCCATAAGAATTTTGGAAACCTTGATAGAAATTTCTACGAAGAAGATATTTATGTGGGCTACCGTTATTTTGAGACCGCTGCAAAAGACAAGGTGCGATATCCTTTCGGTTATGGCCTTTCTTATACTGACTTTGTGGTAGAAATGAAAGAATTTGAAGTCAGTGCAGAGCAGATCGGCGTGACCTGTGTAGTAAAAAACATTGGAAACTATGCAGGAAAAGAAGTAGTACAAGTCTATGTGGAGGCACCCCAGGGTAAACTTGGAAAGCCGTCAAGAAGCCTGGTAGGATTTGCTAAAACAGGAAACTTAATGCCCGGCGAAGAAGAAGAACTGGAAATTACCGTACCGTTTTATATGGTGGCGTCCTATGATGAAACGGGTGTTACAGGATATGCCTCTTCTTATGTTTTGGAAGAGGGAGAATATGTGTTTTATGCAGGCTCTGATGTAAGATGTGCAAAAAAGGCCGGAGCATTAACAATCGAAGAGACAGAGTTGATAGATCAGCTTTCACAGGCACTTGCACCGGTTACAAAGTTTAAGCGTATGAAACCGAAACAGAATGAAAATGGTAGTTTTTCTTTTGTGATGGAAGAAGTGCCTCTGCGTGATAAAAACCCTGCACAAAAGCGTTTGGAGAATCTGCCTGCAGAGATTCCTTTTACAGGAGATAAAGGATATAAGCTTGCGGACGTAAAGGCCGGTAAAGTTTCCATGGAAGCGTTTGTGGCACAGTTTAGCGATGATGATTTATCCAGTATCATCAGAGGAGAAGGAATGGGAAGCCCGAAGGTGACAGCCGGAACAGCGGCAGCCTTTGGTGGTGTTTCTAAGAGCCTTGAGGCTTTTGGTATTCCTTGCGGATGCTGTTCGGACGGACCTTCCGGCATGCGTCTTGACAGTGGCATGAGGGCATTCAGCCTTCCCAACGGAACGCTCCTTGCTTGCAGTTTTAATGAAACACTGGTAGAAGAATTGTATGCTTTTACGGGCATTGAAATGATAAAAAATAAAGTGGAAAATCTGTTGGGACCGGGTATGAATATCCACAGACATCCTTTAAACGGACGTAACTTTGAGTACTTCTCGGAAGATCCCTTTTTAACAGGTAAGATGGCGGCGGCCATGGTAAGAGGTCTGCAAAGTGCCGGTGTTACCGGAACTGCAAAACATTTCTGCGGAAACAACCAGGAAACCAAACGCCATTTTGTAGATACCATTGCTTCTGAAAGAGCTCTTCGCGAAATTTACTTAAAAGGTTTTGAAATTGCTGTAAAAGAAGGTGGCGAAGACTCCATTATGACCACATATTGCCCCGTAAACGGTATTTGGACAGCAGGAAATTATGACTTAAATACCACCATTTTGCGTAATGAATGGGGATTTGAAGGCATTGTCATGACTGACTGGTGGGCAAAAATTAATGATGAGGGCGGCGAAGCGACCTTAAATAACTTTGCGGCTATGGCACGTGCTCAGAATGATTTGTATATGGTGTGCGGGGATGCGGCGACAAACAGCACGGGAGACAACACCTTATCTTCCTTAGAGGCAGGAACGCTTACCAGAGGAGAACTGCAGAGAAATGCAATGAATATCTGTGGTTTCCTCATGAATACACAGGCGTTTGAACGCTTTGTGGGAGAAGGCTGTGAAGTAGAAGTAATCGGTAAAGAAGCGGAAGCTTGTATGCGGGAAGAGGAAGTGCCTTACTATCCCGTAAAAGATGAAATTGTTCTTAATTTGGAGGATGTGGAAGGCAAAAAAGGGGAAAGTGTTGTGTTTGCCCTAGACCTTCTGATGGAGCAAATCGGAGGATTTAAAGTAGAAATTACTGCAAAATCCGATTTGGGCGAACTGGCACAGATTCCCATGACCCTGTTTTATCAAAGCGTGCCGATGGCAGTATTTACCTTCAACGGCACAGAAGGCAAGTGGGATACCAGACAAAAGAAAGTCATTATTCATAATAAGAACGCAGTATTCCGCCTGTACTTTGCACAGAATGGTCTGAAAGCAAAGCAGATTAAGTTTACTTTTGATAAGGCGATTGATGAAATTGAAGACCAGCTTTCTTATGTGAGAATGTAGAATCAGTAGCCGGGAGCAGTGATGCTTCCGGCTTTTTTGATTTGCACGGCTAAAAATCCCAACGAAATGGAATGGGTTAAGCGATTCGTTGGGTTGAATGGAGTGGCAGAGCCCAACGAAAGGAAGAAAAGCGAGTGATTAGTTGGGTTGAATGGAGTGGCAGAGCCCAACGAAATGGAATAAATCAAGTGTTTCGTTGGGATGAAAGGGGAAATATACCCCAATAAAATGAACAAGGTAAGCAGATGGTTGGTAAAATATAATTTGAGACAGTCAAATTTGTAATGTTGACACAGTGTCAACAAGAAATTGCAGGGTGGTGCTTTCCTAATTTCTTGAATGCAGTTACAATAAAGTTGCTGCAGCAATTCAGTGGTGAAAGGAAAATTGTTTATGGCAGAATTTGGAGAAAACTTAAAAAGAGTAGGTGGAATTTACGGCTCCGGTTCCGGAAAAACACCTTGCCATACAACTAAAAAGAAGATGCAAAAAAGTTAGAAAAAAGTTTACAAAATAACTTGACAAGCATGGTCTGTTAATAGTATACTAGCAAAGTGGTTCGGGTGAGATGCCCGATACATAGACCCTTGGGATCTTAGCTCAGCTGGGAGAGCATCTGCCTTACAAGCAGAGGGTCACAGGTTCGAGCCCTGTAGGTCCCACTACCGCGAAAGCGGTTTATTAGAATATGGCGAGATGGCTCAACTGGCTAGAGCGTCCGGTTCATACCCGGGAGGTTGAGAGTTCAAGTCTCTCTCTCGCTACGAAGTGAAACCCTTGAAAGCAGTGCTTTCGAGGGTTTTTGTTTATTGATAAGATGGCATTCGTTGACAATATTTGGGTGAAATGATAAGATAAATACGGTAAAAAATAGTTTGGAATGGGCTGTTGCAACGTAGGCAACAGCCATTTGAAATTTACGAGAAACGCAAAAGAAAAGGGTAAGGTATTAAGGATGCTTAGTATTTTATGTAACTGGTTGTATATGGGAGTTATTGTTTTTCTTGCAGGATGTGCCTTCATGCAGGGATATTTTTCATTGATAAAAAAGGTAAATAAGCAGGAAATTAAGACAGATTTTGGCATAGTGCATGTGTTTTTTGCAGGAATCTTGGCAACCACTGTATATGCACAAATTTTTAGTTTGTTTTACAAGGTCAATGTGGAAGCGAACCTTTTACTGATAGTAATAGCTTTGATTTATTTTGTGTGGCAGAGAAAATACATAGTCAATCTTGTGAAAGCATGGCAACAGACATACGCGTTTATGGGAAAATGGAAGTATGCGATATATGTCTTAATTGCAGTGGCAGTCATTGTTTTTGCATTTTCTTCTGCAGGGGCAGCTAAGTTGATTGACACAGAGTGGTATCATGCCCAGACCATTCGCTGGATTGAAGAATATGGTTGTGTGAAAGGTGTAGCAAACATTTTTTATTCCCTGGGATATAATAATGCACAGCATTATTTTGACGCTTTGTTCAGTATGGTCGGTTTTATAGGACAATCCCTTCGCGGAACAGGTGGTTTTTTTGGGCTGATTATCTTCATACATGGATTGCTCCGCATCAGTAAGTGGACAAAGCATGAGCGACACATTGCAGATGCTCTGGCAATAGGTGAAGTAGCATATAGCATTATTGTAACAGCATTTTTTACAGATCCCTATGTAGATACGCTCCCTAATATTTTAGTACTTTTTATTTTGACAGAGTGGATTGCACTTTTAGAAGAAAAAAGTGAAGAGGTATGGTGGTATGGACTGCATTGTTTGTTTGCGGTATTTGCAGTTGTGTCAAAAACTTCTGTAGCCATGATAGTATTCCTTACAGTTTATCCGGTTTATTTGATGATAAAGCAAAAAAAGAAACTGCAGATTCTGCTGTATTCGGTAATTGGTTTTTTGATTGCGTTACCGCTTTTAATTACCAATGTAATCACTACAGGCTATCCCATTTATCTGTTATCGGCACTTGATTTGTTTGATGTAAAATGGAAAGTAGATGTGGCAGTGCTTAAGAATTCTGTGGATACTATGGTGGCTTTTGCAAGAATGCCTGACGGAACTATAGCGGATGCATTAAATTGTGGTCTTAGGTGGGTACCCGGCTGGTTTATGCAAGAATCCATCAGTCATCAAATATTATATGTAGCCATTGTAGTTTTAGTGGTGGTTGACTTAGCGTATATAACTTACAGTTGGATTAAGAAAAAAGAGATGGATTGGTGGATGGCTTTTCCGAGATTTTGTGTTTATGCAGGATTAGTTTACTGGTTCTTTACGATTCCACAAGTGAAGTACTGTTGGTGCTTTTTAATATTCCCGGTGGCGGTTATTCCCATGATTTATTGGGAAAAGAGTGCCGGAAAGCATAACCTGATTCAAAAAGGAATGCTGGTTGTTGCAGCAGTATTATTTCTTATGTACACCGGTTTTTACAGTCTCAGAACACTGGGATATGTAAAAGACGGAGTTATGAATTATCCAATTATGCAGGCAGCATATAAAACCTATAATTTTGGTACGGTTACGAAGAATGGACATACCTTTTACGTAAGAATCGATGGAGGTGACCTTGCTTGTGGATATCATCATTTCCCGTATTTGGATAACCAAAATGATTTAGAGCGTTTGGTGGTAGGGGAAAGCTTGAGAGAGGGATTTTATTTTGAGCAAGAGAATAATTGATAATATACAAAAGAAATGGTTCCCGTATGTTTGTATCTTCGGAGTTATTCTGTTTTTAGAGATATTTGTATTTAATATTTCAACATGGAAAACTTTGGGATGTGAACCTATTATTTTGGCAGAAAATATGGTCACAAATGATGAGGGAAAATTTGTAACGGAAACGGTTCAGGTAAATGATTATGTAAAAAATGTAAATGTAGTTCTTACTACGGAACGATATGACAGGGCAGAAGTGGTAGTTACACTGACAGACGAGGGAGACTATTATGCCTACGACTTAGCAACATACACGGTGGTACCGGGAGTGGAGAACTCAGGATATCAGAACATCTATCCGTATGGCAAGGTGGGCGAGATGCGCATAACGATATCCGTACCGGAGGGAACACTGGCACAAGTCCGCTCTGTATCTATTAACGAGGTACGTCCTTTTGAGATAAAGCCGCTCCGTATGCTGGTATTATTATCAGTTGTTCTGATAGGATATTTGTTTTTTGCAGAGAATGCGCGGATGCTAAAGCCTTGTCAGAAAGACAACAAAGGGCAATTGATTATCATCATCTGCTGTATGTTTTTCATTTTTGTATTAGCAGGTGCCTTGGTAAGAAGCAATCCGGCGTTTGTACATCCAAAAATGCCGCATCATAAGCAATATCAGGAACTGGCAAGAGCAATGGAACACGGGACGGTTATTGTGGATGACAAACCTAATCCGGCGCTATTAGAAAAAGAAAATCCATATGATACGATTGCATTAGCAGTGGAGGGGATTTCTTTCCGCATGGATTATGCGTTTTTTAATGATGTTTATTATGTCTATTTTGGTATTATTCCGGAATTGCTTTTTTTCTTGCCCTATTATTTGCTGACAGGACAAGACTTCCCCAATTATTTGGCAGTCTTTGCGTTGTACTGTGCATTAGTGGTGGGAATATTCGGATGCATAAGGGAATTGATTTTCAGATATGCAAGTAGAGTACCATTTGCAGCCTATTTATTGCTTGCATGTTCAACTAGTTTGATGCCTAACTATGTTTTTATGCTTGGAAGACCCGATCTTTATAATATTCCGATTATGGGAGCCAATGCGTTTGTTTTTGTTGGAATTTTTTTCTGGCTTCTTGCTATGAATAGTGAGAAAAGAAAGTGGTTATGGTATGGTTTAGGAGCTTTGTCTCTTGCCTGTGTGGCGGGATGCAGACCGCAATTTTTACTCTATGTAATTGCACTTTTTATGGTGCTGCTTATGCCAAAAGTCTGGGAGCAAAGAAAAGAATGGAAGAAAAATGGGAAGATTGTGGTGGCGGTCATTTTACCGGTAGTTATAATTGCTGCAGTTGTTTTTTGGTATAATATGGCAAGATTCGGTTCAGGATTTGACTTTGGAGCAACTTACAGTTTGACCAGCAATGACATGAATCATAGAGGATTCAATTTTTCCAGAGTCGTGCGCGGATTATATAGTTTTCTGCTACAGCCACCGGTAATTAATGCGACCTTTCCTTTTTTGGAGAGTAGCCAACTGAGAAGTGATTACATGGGAAAAAATCTCATAGAGTTTTGTTATGGTGGTTTGTTTGTAAATTTCCCGTTGTTGATTTCTTTATGGTATTTTTTACTTGGAGGACTAAGAAAAAGTAAGGCGCAGGTAAAGCAGCTGGTGACATCTTTATGTGCTGTGTCATTTGTTATAGCAGTTTTTGATATTAACAGTGCAGGCATTTTACAGCGTTACATGGGAGATATGGTGTTTGGTTTTTTATTGGCGGCGGTTTTAGTTTGGATTTTACTTTTAAGTGAAAACTATGGTAAAAGCAGTTACCGATGGCTGATAAAAGGGAATTATCTTTGTGTGGTAGCAGGACTTATTTTCAGTTTCATGGTGGTTATTACATCGGCAAACGGTGCAAGTCTGGAAACATATAACCCTACGCTTTTTTATGAAATAGCGTCTTACTTCAAATTGTAGTTAAAGAGAGCCGTATGGCGGCAGATTGCGAGGAAACAATGCTTTCAAAAGGTATATCAAAGTGGTTTAGAGGCCTTGCGATATTGATGGTAATTGCATCTCACTATGCCGGATGGATGTATGTGGAGCCTGAAAATCCCATGCTTAGGGCGTGGTTTATGACGCTCGGAGTATATGGGGTGGACATTTTTTTTATGCTGTCCGGGTATGGACTTGTAAAGGCAACAGAAAAAAGAGGAGTAGACGGACGTTTTTTATGGAATCGTTTTTCATCAGCATATCTTCCATACATAGTATTAATCGGTACACTGGTGATTGTTGATGGGAATCCATTGGATAAACAGGGATGGTTTGATTTTTTAACAGGGTATCATTATTGGTTTATGGCAAACCTGTTTTTATTCTACATTTTGTTTATGGTGTTTTGGAAAATAAAAATACTTAGAAAGGTACTGCTTACAACAGGAGTTGCAGTGTACTCATGGCATTTGTTTTCTTTAGGATATCAGGATTTTTGGTTTGTATCCAACATGGCTTTTGTGGTAGGCGTGTTTTATGCAGAGCTCGAAAAGTGGAAATTTGATTTGTGGAAGAAATGGTATAGCCGGGTAATCATACTCCCGGCAAGTTTTGTGGCGATGCGTTTTTGCTATTTTAAGTATATGGAAACAGCAAAATTATCATGGGAAAATGCCACAAGTATATTATTCACCGTATGTATGATGGAAATGTGTCTTTTCCTTTCCATGATTGGAAAAAGGATAAAGAATCACAGAATCGTCCGTATTATTTCCTTAGATTATATTGTAGGAATATTGGGAACCTATTCAGTGTTTATTTATCTGTTGCATACCAGATTGTTTTACTTTATCATTTTTAAATTAGATGAAGAATTGGGATATAGAAATTTGGCAATCGTTGTGGGATGTATTACACTGGTGGTGGCAGTATTGATTGGTTTTGTTTTTACGAAACTTGTGGACTGGATTACAAAAGTTATAGACCGAGGGAGAGGTAGTAAATTAGCATGAAAAGAAAAGTGGTAGCAGTAGTTTTGTTGACATGTCTGTTAATGACTGCTTGTGGTAGCAAAGAACAAAAGGTTACAGAAGAAATCACAAACGAAGAAACGGCAAAAGAAGCTGTAAATGAAGAAGCAAATGCAGAAGCGGAAACGACAGAAACAGAAAACGAAGAAGTAGAAAAGGAAGAGGCTACACAGGAAGAAGCGGCACAGGAAGAAGTAGCACCGGAAGCGGTAGCACGGGAAGAAGCAGCACCGGAAGTGGTAACACAGGAAGAAACAGCACCGGAAACGGTGGAACAAGAAGAGGCCGTGCAGGAAGATAGCAAAGAAGTGACTGAAACAGTAGTGGTGTTTGAGCAACCGAAGGTAATGTATGCCACCAATGCCGTCAATGTCAGAAGAGGACCAAGTACTGAGTATGAGGTGATCAGTCATATTGCCATGGCCCAGCAGATAGAAACTACAGGTCAGGCAGATACCGGTTGGTATCAGGTTATGATAGACGAAAGTCCGGCTTATATAAGTAATAAGTACTTGTCGGAGACAAAGGTAGAAATACCACCGGCACCGGTAGCAGAGCAATCACAAGAAACTCAGCCTGCGGCCCAGCAGGCACAGGTGGCTCCGCCTGTAGCCCAACAGGTGCAGACAGCCCAACCTGCCGAGCAAGCGGTAACGCCTGCAGGAATTATTATGGTGGGAGATTCCAGATGCGTGCAGATGAAGGAAGCAATAGGCGAGAACGGTTGTATGTGGGTTTGTGAGAACTCAAAAGAATATACATGGTTTTCTGAGAAAGCAATTCCCAAGTTTGATAAATATGTGGGAAAAGGAACAAAGGTAGTTATTAACATGGGGGTTAATGATCCGGAGCATTACAGACAATATGTGGGAACCATTAACACAAAGGCGGCTGAGTGGGCACAGAGAGGTGCAACCACTTATTTGGTATCTGTAAATCCTGTTTGGGAAAATCCTTATACCACAAAGGAAGAGGTGGATACCTTTAATACCAATGTGCCGGGAATGCTAATCGGTGTTAACTGGATTGACACTTATACATGGCTTGTGGAAAATGGATATCGTCTGCTTGACGGATTGCATTATGATGCACCTACTTATGTGAATATTTATAATTTCATTATGGGAAGTTTATAGGGATATATATAGTTGATAGAAAGCAATGAGGAACTGACAGTATGCAAATGGTTTTATTGACAGCCCTTGGAGTAGGCGGTGCAACAGTAATCGGTGCTCTTGGTGGATTTGCTTTTAAAAAAATTTCACATGCATTCAGTGATATTGTGCTTGCTTTTGCGGCAGGAGTAATGCTTGCGGCAGCAATCATCGGTTTGATAATACCATCACTTGAATATGGCAGTGATAGCGTATTTGCCCTGCCGATGACAGTCTTGGGAATTTTTTGCGGAGCATTTTGCCTTAACTTAATAGATAAAATAGTGCCGCATTTGCACAAACTGGCAGGTGTGGATCAGGAGGCACATCCCGATAAGACAGAGCAGCTTAACAAAGTTCTTTTGTTTGTGATGGCCATTGCCATTCACAATCTGCCGGAAGGAATTGCGGCGGGCGTGGGTTTCGGCACAGGAGATGTGTCGGAGGCACTTTTAATTGCAGGCGGTATTGCACTTCAGAATATTCCGGAGGGAATGGTGATTATCGCTCCCATGCTGGCAGCGGGAATGAGTCATGGAAGAACTTTTGTGACGGCTCTGATAACAGGTATTGTAGAGGTGCTTGGAACCTTGTTTGGTTTCTTTGCAGTCAGTTTATCTTCCGCTATTTTACCTTTTGCCCTGGCATTTGCAGGAGGAACCATGCTTTACGTCATCAGTGATGAGATGATTCCGGAAACCCATGCACACGGAAGTGAGCGAGGTGCAACCTATGCACTTTTAGTTGGCTTTTGTCTGATGCTGGCAATGAGTTTTTATCTGGAATAAGGACCGGAATATCAGACATAATTGTTCTGCATATAAATCCGTTGGCCGGTAAGCAGGGGATAAGAGATTAATTTGTTACGGCTGATATCTTCCATATGCATGTCAATACCCGTAATTTGCCGGTTTTCATACGTGGTATAATAATAAATTCCTTTTGTGGTATTGCAGCAGGAAGAATATACGGTGATTTCATATTCTCTATCCTTTACTTCCACAAGACCACGCAGGTGGTTTACATTATCCAATATGTGAAAAAACTGGCTTAAGCTTTCGGATTCGGATGTGCCGCTTACAGAGTTTTGTTTGGCAAAGGCAGCACGGACGAATCGTGATGAGGAAGATAAATCGCCGGGAAGGCCCAGAGCACCCATGCCGCGGCTGTAGCTTTCCAGATGGAGATTTTTGGAAAATGTGTTATAAGGAGGCTTTACGGATAAAGACATATAGTTGTTTAAATGAAACAGTTGAATAGGAAAGGGAGGATTATTGGTTAAAACACCTACAGGGTTTGTGTAGACCAATAAGCCTTCCTTTGTTGCTTCCAAAGTAACGGATTCCTTGTCATCTGCAATCAGCCAGTGCAGGGGAGATAAGGGGAGTTCGCTACTGAAAGGAATGTTTGCAAGGTTTATTTTTGCAAGAAGTTTTTTGGCTTCGCAGACAGTGGCACATTGTCCCAGCAGGTACGGAATCAGTTCAAATGGAGATACGTTTTCCTTACCTTCCGTTATCTCAGGATAGTAGGCATTATCAGGAAAGTTCAGGCCTGCCATGGAGAGCCCTTTTTCATTGGTGGCATCATAGTAGAGAGGATAGTTATCCTTTACATATGCCATCCCAATCATGGCATAGTGAGTTTTCAGTGTGGGGACTTCACGAAAATGGAGAGGAAAATTCCGTGACGCAATGGTGATGGTTTCCTCATAAGAATATTCCAAATCCAGATTGCGGCCAAAATAATGGTCTTTGGTGTGATAAGTAATTGCTGTGCACATAAATGTCCTCCTATAGCTTTAAGAAATTTGATGGTAGTATTTCCCTTTGGAGAGGAGAAAATGCATGGGAAGGACGGCATAATTCCTATTGAGCCGTGAGACAAAAATGTGTATACTGTATTTGTTTGAAAGGCAGGATTTGACAATGACGATTTTATCCATAGAGAATATGACAAAGGCATACGGTGAAAGAAAACTCTTTGATGAAACCTCTTTTTTTATGCAGAATGGGGAAAAAGTAGGGATTATCGGCATTAATGGTACCGGAAAATCAACGCTTCTAAAAATGATTGCGGGACTTGAGGATACGGATGAGGGAACAGTGACCTTTGCAAGTCATGTGGTAGTCAGTTACCTGCCCCAGCTTCCTCAGTTTGAGGAAGACGAAACCGTGCTGGAAGCAGTACTGAAAAAGAGAAGAGAGAGTAGCACCGGTTATGAAGATGTAGGGACATTGGAAGTGGAAGCAAAGTCCATGCTGACAAGACTGGGTGTGTCTGATTTTGATGCAAAATGCGGTGTGTTATCCGGCGGCGAACGGAAAAGACTGGCACTGGTGGCAGCGCTTCTTGCTCCTTCGGATTTACTGATACTGGATGAACCGACAAACCATTTGGATGCTGATATGGCAGACTGGCTGGAGGAACAGCTTAAGAAAAGAAGCGGTGCTATTTTAATGGTAACGCATGACCGTTATTTTTTGGACAGTGTTTCCGATAGGATTATCGAAATAGACAAAGGGAAAATTTATTCTTATCAGGCAAATTATTCGGGGTATCTGGAACTAAAAGCAGCAAGGGAAGAAGATATGCTTGCCTCAGAAAGAAAGCGTCAGTCTATTTTGCGGAAAGAACTGGAATGGGTGAAGCGCGGTGCCCGCGCCAGAACTACTAAGCAAAAGGCAAGGCTTGAGAGATATGAAGAATTGAAAAACGCAGACGCACCGGTATTTGATTCTAAAGTGGAATTACAGTCCGTGGCATCACGCCTTGGAAAGACTACCGTAGAGCTTACCGGCATCAGTAAAAGTTTTGATGATAAAGTGCTTTTAAAGGATTTTACTTATGTGTTCTTAAAGGATGATAGAATCGGGTTTGTGGGTAAAAACGGTAGCGGTAAATCCACATTGATGAAGATGATTATCGGGGAGAGTAAACCGGATAACGGAGAAATTGTCATCGGACAGACCGTGAAAATCGGATACTATGCACAGGAACTCACAGAGACGGAAATGCCACCGGATCAAAAGGTAATTGACTATATCAAAGATGTGGCGGAGTATGTACAGACAGAGGACGGAAGCATATCCGCATCCCAAATGCTTGAACGGTTTTTATTTGAAGGAAAAGACCAGTATGGACTTTTAAAGAAACTATCCGGCGGAGAGAGACGCAGGCTGAATTTGTTAAAGGTACTGATGGGGGCACCCAATGTCCTTATTTTAGACGAGCCTACAAATGATCTTGATATTGCCACACTGACTGTTTTAGAGGATTACCTGGACAGATTTCCGGGAATTGTGATTGTAGTATCGCATGACAGATATTTCTTAGACCGTGTGGTAAGAAGAATTTTTGCTTTTGAAGAAAATGGGCAAATCAAGCAGTACGAAGGCGGTTATACTGATTACCGCAGGAAAGCATCTGAGATGGAGCAGGCAGTAGGTGTGAGCACTACGGACGGTCAGAAAAGAGCGTCAAAGGCAGCCACATCAGACGGTCAGGTGCCGGGTGTAGGAACATCTAAGAAGGAGTGGAAGAGCCCCTCTACAAAACTGAAATTTTCCTATAAGGAGCAGCGGGAATATGAAGTCATCGAGGATGAGATTGCTGCTTTGGAAGAAAAAATAGAAATGCTGGAAAGTAAGATACTAAAATCAGCGACAGACTTTGTAAAACTAAATGAGTATACCGCAGAGAAAGAGAAAACACAGCAGATGCTGGATGAGAAGATGGACAGGTGGATGTATCTGGAGGATTTGAAAGCAAAGATTGATGCACAGTAACATGGGGAGCGAATATGTCATTTTCTTTGAATACGATTTTTGAAATACTGACCGTAATCGGATTTATTTATTTTTTGATAAAGCGGTTTGTTTTAAAACAGGCACCGCTACCGGCCGGTGCGCTTAGTAAAGTAGACAGGACGCAAATTATCGAGGCTGTTTCCTTATTACAAAAAAGAAGAAAAAGTCCGGGGAAGCGTTATGTAGCACCGGAGAATCTGATGAGACTACTTACAGATAATTTGCAAAACGAAGTGGCACTGCGAAAACTTCTTTGTGACATTGCAGCCCATGTGGGGATTGACGGACAATACATCCGTTTGCAGTTTCAGGATGATTATACAAAGGAGTATGCCGGAAATATTTCGACCAACGGAGCGTTTACCACCATTAACTTGCAGCTTCATGAGTTTTATACGCCTGAGGTAATTACAGCGGTGCTAGCCCATGAAGTGATGCATTTATATTTGTATTATCATGGAATTCATTTTTCTGATACGCTGAAGAATGAGGTGCTTACGGATACGGCGGCAGTTTATTTCGGATTCGGGGAGTATTTGCAACGCGGCTATAAGGTAATAGAGACGAAACTTGGATTTTCCTATCACAAGGTGGGATATATAAGGCCGGAGGATGTCCGGTTTATTGAAGAACAGATAAGAAGATAAGAGGATAATGAAATGAAAGGAACGGGCAGCAAGAGGATGAAGACAATTGATATGGCTTATGTGGCATTGTTTTCGGTGCTCATTGTGATATGCTCGTGGATATCTGTTCCAACAGCCGTTCCCTTTACCATGCAGACCTTTGCCGTATTTTTGGCAGTGGCTGTACTTGGCGGCAGAAGAGGGACATTAGCGGTAGTACTTTACTTGCTGATGGGGGCTGTCGGTCTTCCTGTTTTTTCCGGTTTCATGGGCGGAATCGGGAGACTCTTTGATGTAACCGGCGGCTATATGCTGGGCTTTTTGGTCTCTGCATTATTTATGTGGCATGCGGAAAAAATATTTGGGAAGAAGGATGTGGTACTTGCACTATCCATGGTCATAGGTATTTTGATTTGCTATGCATTCGGAACCGCATGGTTTGTGTTTTTATACGGACAAAGCACAGGCCCGGTAGCGTTATCAGCGGTAATCATCACCTGTGTGCTACCTTTTGTGATTCCCGATACCATCAAGATTTGTCTGGTTATGGTATTTCGAAAAAGACTGATATGGGTACTTAAGCTTGATGAAAAGAATTAAGGAAAGAGGCAAGAAGGAGAGAACCATCTACGGTATCTTCTCTTTTATGGGCAAAGCACATACGCTCCGGATGCCATTGCAGGCCAACAATGGGAAGATAGGTGTGCACGAGACCTTCCACTACGCCGTCAGGGCAGTGCTGGATATATTTGATGTTTTGTCCCGGAGAATGTACCCCTTGATGGTGGGCACTGTTGACAGTGAAATGTTCTCCATACAGATGATATAAAAGGCTGCCTTCTTTGGCGTATGTTTCGTGAATTTGGTCTTTTTCGTCATATTGGTGGGATTTATAAGTGGTTAAATGTTGATAGATATCACCACCGAAAAAGATATTGATTAACTGCATGCCTTTGCAGATGCCGAGAATGGGTTTTTGATAGATGACAAATTCTTGTAGGATGGCCATTTGCAGCCTGTCAAGTTTGGGATCAATGTCGTGGGAGCCTTGGTTTAGCTGCCCGAACAGTTTCGGATCAATGTCACCGCCTCCGGGAAGGATGAGTCCATCGTAGCAGAAAATGTCCGGAACGTGCAGGGAAGTAATGCACTCTGCGCCAAGGCAGGTAAGTGCAGCTTCATAGTTTTTGGTTAAGTCAGGATAACCGGCAATTAAGATTTTTTTCAAATTATTTTCCTAAAAAGATTGATTGCTGATATTATATGCTATAATAAATAACAATGTGACAGGTATTTTTATAAGGATGGAAAGAAGGGGATTTCACCCGGAAAAGGAGAAGAAATATGAGAATCGGAATGGGATATGATGTTCATAAATTGGTAGAGGGACGTAAGATGATTGTCGGTGGCGTGGAAATTCCTTATGAAAAGGGACTTCTTGGACACTCCGATGCGGATGTGCTTTTACATGCAATCATGGATGCTCTTTTAGGGGCAGCAGCCCTTGGCGATATAGGGAAGCATTTTCCGGATACGGACCCTGCTTATAAAGGGATTTCATCCATTGACTTACTTGTGCAGGTAGGGAAGCTTTTGGAAGAGAATTTGTTTTTTGTTGAAAATATAGATGCAACCATTATCGCACAGGCGCCAAAGATGCGTCCCCATATCGATACTATGCGTGCCAATATTGCGGATGCCCTTGGCATTGATGTAAATCAGGTGAATGTGAAGGCTACCACGGAAGAGGGGCTTGGCTTTACGGGGACAGGGGAAGGAATTTCGTCCCAAGCTATCTGCCTTCTTACAAGCCCTGTAGGTGTGGGGAGTGAGGATGTGACAGAGTCAAACAATAAGTGTGCAGGATGTAGCGGATGCAGCAGAGCATAAAGAAAGCCGGTAGAGTGATGATACAACAGGGGAAAACGGAAATTATTAACAGAATAAAAAATCAGAAACTTTTGATGGATGGCGCATTCGGAACCTATTACGCAGGTTTGTATGATACCAGGGAACTGCCGGAGCTTGCCAATATAAAGTATCCGGAGAGAGTTCTTAGGATTCACAGGGAGTATATAGAGGCAGGTGCCCAGATTATCAGGACCAACACCTTTGCAGCAAATTCCTTTGCTATGGATTTGCCGTGGGAAGAGGTAGAGAAGATATTGACGGAAGGGTACCGTCTTGCAAAGAAGGCAGTGGGAGTATCGGATGTCTATGTAGCAGCAGATATCGGTCAGGTTTCCCATTATGGTCAAGTGGAACGAGAACGGATTTCCGAAGAATATGCAAATATATGCCGCACCTTTTTAGCAGAAGGGGCAAAACTGTTTGTGTTTGAAACCTTTTCTGATTTGGAGGATATCCGTGAAGCTATCGGATTAATCGGTGATAAGGCTTTTGTGATTGTGCAGTTTTCGGTCAATCAATTTGGATACAGTCAATCCGGATTGAGTGCAAGGAAATTGATGCAAAGTGCGGAAAGCATAGAGGATATTGATGCCGTTGGCTTTAACTGCGGAATCGGACCGGGACACATGCAGCAGATTATGTCGAAATTACATTTGTCAGGAAAGCACTTTCTAACTGCCCTGCCCAATGCAGGGTATCCGCATGTGGTCAGCAATCGTATGATTTTTGACCATCATAACGTAGATTACTTTGCGGAAAAGGTAAATGATATTGCAAAGGATGGCGCTGATATTATCGGTGGATGCTGCGGTACCACGCCTGAATATATCCGCAAAATGAAAGAGCGGATTTCTTTCAGACAAGAAGAAAAAACTGTAGAAGCTGCGTCAGAGACAGTTACGCCCGTTGCTAAAGGGGACAATTCTTTCTTTGCCGGAAAAGAAGGCAAAAAGTTGATTGCCGTTGAATTAGCACCGCCCCTTGGAAGCGATGACGAGAATTTAATGGATGCGGCACATTTATTACAAAAAAGCGGTGTGGATGTTTTGACATTTCCCGATTCTCCATCAGGAAGAACCAGGGCAGATTCCATCTTGATGGCAGAGAAGGTGGCAAGAGAAACCGGAATGTGCGTTATGCCCCATATCTGTTGCCGCGATAAGAATGCAATTGCCATGCGTTCCCAGCTTTTAGGAGCGCATATTAATAAGATACATAACTTCTTAGTGGTTACAGGTGACCCTATCCCAAATATGGCACGCAGCAGTGTAAAGAGTGTGTTTAACTTTGATTCTGTGGGACTTATGCATATCATGAATGATATGAATGAGGAACAGTTCGGAGATGAGCCCGTTTGTTATGGCGGTGCCATTAATCAGGGAAGAAGAAATATTGAAGTGGAAATCGGTCGGGTGAAGAAAAAAATGGAAGCGGGAGCGACTTTCTTTCTGACACAGCCTGTTTCCACCAAAGAGAGTGCAGAGCGTCTTCGCTTTGTGAAGCAGGAAACCGGTGCAAGGATTTTGTGCGGTATCATGCCTTTTGTCAGTCTGAAGAATGCCATGTTTATGAAGAATGAAATGACAGGTATCGATGTGACAGACGAAGTACTTGCCAGGTATCGTGCAGATATGACCAGAGAAGAAGGAGAGCAGGCGGGTATTATGCTTGCTAAGGAGATGATGGCACTTACCGATGATTTTGCGGACGGTTATTATTTTTCATTTCCCTTTAATAGGGTGTCTATGTTAGAGAAAATATTGAAAGATATGTGATTTTTTTTGTGAGTTTGACGTAAACAGAATTTTTGGAAATAGGAAGTGGACATATATGAATGCAGTGATATTTGATATGGATGGACTTATGTTTGATACAGAAAGAGTTTTTATGATGGCTTGGGATTATGCCGGAGAGAAGATGGGTATCGGCAAAGCCGGATATATGGTGATAAAGACACTTGGAATGAATGCACAGCTTACGATGCAGGTTTGGGAGGAAGAGTTTGGTACCGGATATAACAGAGAGGAACTTCGCAAATATTCCAAGGAATTTTTAGAGAAGTTTTACAGTGAAAATAAGGTGCCGGTGAAAAAGGGCTTGTATGTATTGCTTCAATATTTGAAAGAGAAGAATTATAAATTGGCAGTTGCATCTTCATCTCCGAAGTGGGAAGTAGAGAAGCACTTAAGAGATGCCGGAGTATATGATTACTTTCATGCAATTGTATGCGGGGATATGATAAGTAAATCCAAACCGGAGCCGGATATTTATTTAAAGGCATGCGAACTTTTGGGAGAAGATGCGCAGGACTGTATTGCCATTGAGGATTCCAAAAACGGGCTCCTTTCTGCACATCGTGCAGGATGCCATCCTATTATGGTGCCGGATTTGTGGCAGCCGGATGAGGAGATTATGCAAATCCTGTACGGCAAGTGTGTGGATTTGGAAGAAGTGAAAGAATTTTTGAAAGAACAATTTTCCGGTTGACAAAAGAGACTCTTTTGCATATTCTGATAATGTAAAGATTTTAATAATGATTTTAAATGCAAAGAACGGAAAGAGTACATTTTATAGCATCTAATGGATGCCGCGTTTACAGAGAGGGATTGCCACCGGCTGAAAGCATTCCTAAAGCGTCTAAAATGGAAGTGCGTCCGGGAGCAGGTTTCGTGAAGAAATGAGTTGTACGAGGAGTTGTGTGAAGAATCGTATTGACACATGTATGAAGTAGCGAGACACGTATTCACACGTTACGTGAGCCAAAGTGGAGGTACATTACCTCTAATAGAGTGGAACCGCGGATAACTTCGTCTCTAACAGGGACGGAGTTTTTTTGTTTTAGGAAATGTATTGTGACATAAACACGAAGCAAGAGGTGTCCCAACGAAGCACAAGAGAAGTACTGGTGCGTTGGGGTAAAAAGCAAGAGGCGACCCAACGAAGCACAAGAGAAGTACTGGTGCGTTGGGGTAAAAAGCAAGAGTTGACCCAACGAAATGCAAGAGAAGTGATGATAAGTTGGGGTAAAAAGCAGGAGTTGGCCCAACGAAACACAAGAAAGAGTCAGAAAAGTTGGGATGAGAAGCAAAAAACACCCCAACGAAATCAAAAACGAGGGAAAATAGTTGGGAAAGTGTAAAAATGAAATTCATAAAGGAGTGAAGTCAGTGGGATTTTTGAAACATTTGAAGGAAGAAATCGCCTTAATCAAAGAACGTGATGCAGCAATCCATTCCACCATGGAAGTCTTTTTGTATCCAAGTTTCAAGGTGATGCTACACTACCGATTTGCTCACAAACTATATACAAAGAAGCATTATTTCCTGGCAAGATGGGTATCCCAAAGGGCTGTGCGGAAAACCGGCATTGAAATCCATCCCGGTGCACAGATTGGAAAAGGATTCTTTATTGACCACGGTAATGGTGTTATTATAGGAGAGACTACCATTATCGGTGATAATGTAACGCTGTATCAGGGAGTGACACTTGGCGGTACCGGTAAGGAGCAGGGAAAGCGACACCCTACCTTAGGAAACAATATCATGATTGGAGCAGGTGCGAAGGTACTTGGTTCCTGCACCATAGGGGATAATTGTAAAATCGGAGCCGGAAGTGTAGTGCTTTCCGATGTACCACCCGGCTCTACGGTAGTCGGTGTTCCGGGACGTATCGTAAAGCGTCTGAAGCAGAATCTTCCGCAGGAAGAATTGGATCAAGTACATTTGCCCGACCCTGTTATGGAAGAGCTAACTGCACTTCAGTATAGTAATTCAGAAATGACTAACCGGATTCTTGAATTGGAACAGCAGATGAGAAATTTGACCAGAGACAGCAAGCAGGACGAATGACAGCAAGAGACAGATAAGCGAAAAAGAAGGCAAATAGCATGCGCTGCATGAAGGAGGAAAACATGAAAATTTACAACACATTATCAAAGAAAAAAGAAGAATTTATTCCTATTGAGGAAGGCAAGGTAAAAATGTATGTATGCGGACCTACCGTATACAATTTAATTCATATCGGAAATGCACGTCCCATGATTGTGTTTGATACCGTAAGACGCTACATGGAGCATAAAGGTTATGAAGTAAACTATGTTTCCAATTTTACAGACGTAGATGATAAGATTATCAAGAAAGCAATCGAAGAAGGCGTGGATGCTTCCGTGATTTCCGAGCGTTATATTGCAGAGTGCAAAAAGGATATGGAAGCTATGAACGTAAAGGCAGCCACCACACATCCTAAGGCAACGGAAGAAATCTGCGGTATGCTTGATATGATCGGTACACTGATTGAAAAAGGCCATGCCTATGTGGCAGCAGACGGAACCGTTTATTTCCGTACCAGAAGCTTTAAGGAATACGGAAAACTTTCCCATAAAAATTTGGATGATCTTCAGGGCGGAAACCGTTCCTTGTTAGTAACAGGTGAAGACCAAAAAGAAGATTCCCTGGATTTTGTTCTTTGGAAACCGAAAAAAGAAGGAGAACCTTATTGGGAGTCACCCTGGTGCAATGGACGTCCCGGATGGCATATTGAATGCTCCGTTATGAGCAAAAAATATCTTGGTGAAGAGATTGATATTCATGCCGGTGGAGAAGACCTTGTATTCCCTCATCATGAAAATGAAATTGCCCAGTCTGAGGCAGCAAATGGTAAGCAGTTCGCAAAATATTGGATGCACAATGCATTTTTAAATATTGATAATAAGAAGATGTCGAAGTCTGCTGGAAACTTCTTTACAGTAAGAGACATCAGTGAAAAGTATGATTTGCAGGTTCTTCGTTTCTTCATGCTTTCCGCACATTACAGAAGTCAGCTGAACTTCAGCGCAGATTTAATGGAAGCGGCAGCAAACGGTTATGAGAGAATTGTAACCAGTGTCAGCAATTTGAACTATTTGCTTGAAAACGTTGCATCTGCTACAATGAAAGAAGAAGAAAATGCGCTGCTTAAGGAAGCAGAAGACTTTATTACAAAGTTTGATGAAGCAATGGACGATGACTTCAATACTGCTGATGCCATTTCTGCTATTTTTGAACTTGTTAAGTTTATAAATACTAATACAAGTGCAGAAAGCAGCAAAGAATTCTTAGAAGCACTGAAGGCAGAAATAATCATGCTTTCCGATATCTGTGGACTTATCGTAGAAAAGAAAGAAGAAATGCTGGATGCTGATATTGAGGCATTGATTGCAGAAAGACAGGCAGCGAGAAAAGAAAAGAACTTTGCCCGTGCAGATGAAATCAGAGATGAACTTTTAAGCAAAGGTATTATTTTAGAAGATACTCGCGAAGGAGTAAAATGGAAAAGAGCATAAGTTTGTTAGAACAGATAAAACAGAGTTTTGCATTAAAAGAGGTGGATATCAGGACATATTCACCTCTTACACTTGCTTATATCGGGGACAGTATTTTTGACCTCATCATCAGGACGGCTGTGGTGGAACGTGGAAATGAACCCGCGAATAAGCTACACCATAAGACGGTAAGGTATGTAAAGGCAGAAAACCAGGCTGCCATGATAGAAGCTTTGATGCCGGAGCTTACAGAGGAAGAGGTGGCTGTGTATAAAAGAGGTAGAAATGCCAAATCCTATACCAGTGCCAAAAATGCATCCATAGGAGATTACCGGAAAGCGACAGGACTGGAAGCACTGATGGGATATTTATATTTGAAGGATAGAACAGATAGAATTTTGGAATTGATCCAAATTGGTTTACATAAATTAGACATGACGTTGTAGGGATGAAAACATGGAAGAGAACAGAACAGAGTTAAAAGCAGGATATAATGAATTTACCATCGAAGGAAGAAATGCGGTTATTGAAGCATTCCGCTCCGGCAAAGAAATTGATAAGGTTTACGTGCTTGACGGTTGTCAGGATGGCCCTGTTATGACTATTAAGAGAGAAGCCAAAAAGCACGATACTATGATTAAGTATGTGACAAAGGAGCGTCTTGACCAGTTGTCCGAAACCGGAAAGCATCAGGGAGTTATTGCAGTAGCCGCTGCCTATAAATATGCGGAAATAGAGGACATGTTTGCTTTGGCAGAAAAAAAAGGGGAAGCACCATTCTTATTTTTGCTGGACAATATTGAAGATCCTCACAATTTGGGAGCTATCATAAGGACAGCCAATCTTGTCGGTGCACATGGGGTGATTATTCCAAAGAACCGAGCTGTAGGTCTTACCGCGACCGTGGCAAGAACTTCTGCAGGGGCACTGAACTATACACCTGTAGCAAAGGTGACGAATCTTGCAAAGACGATAGAAGATCTGAAAAAGCAGGGACTTTGGTTTGTTTGTGCGGATATGGGCGGCACCAAAATGTATGATTTGGATTTAAAAGGGCCTATCGGTCTTGTTATCGGAAACGAAGGAGAGGGCGTCGGCCGCCTCGTAAAAGAAAAATGTGACATGGTGGCATCCATTCCCATGAAGGGAGATATTGATTCACTGAATGCTTCTGTGGCAGCAGGTGTGTTGGCATATGAAATTGTCCGTCAGAGGATGAATTAAGGATAACTTATGAATGATATTAATAAATTTATGCTGATGTTGATTGCCATGGTAGCAATCATGATGATAGCAGTGGGAATCGATAAAGGCTATGAGTACTATAAAGATGTAAAGTGGGAAAAAGAGAGAGTGGCCGCTTATGAGAAAGCAAAGGCAGATGTGGAAGCGATGCAGGAAACCATTCAGACCCTTTCCCAAAATCCGGAGGAACTTTTAGCCTATATTGAGGAAAATGAACTGAATTATGTAGAAATAAAGACAGTACAGGAAACAGAAACACAAGGAACAGTAGTGCAAGAAGCAGTGGTTTCTGACTCCGGTTGGTTTCAGGAAGATGACGGGGAGTTATGTGAAGAAACTGTTGATGAAAGTAAGTCAGGCAGTATGTCGGAAGGAACTGTATCGGAAAATATAGTATCAGAAAATACGATATCAGAAAATGCGGTATCAGAAGAAGCGATGTCAGAGAACAGTGTGTCCGAAAACGCGGTATTAGAAGAAAAAATGTTTGAGGGAACTGTATCCGAAAATACTGTATCAAGCAATTCTGTGTCAGGAAATTCCGTTTTGGGAAATACCGTGTCAGAAAACAGCGTTTCAGAAAATGTTGTGACGGTATCCGGAAACGATTTAAAAGGAAAAGAAGTTTGTGCTTCCTATGAAGCAACGATAAAGATAAATGCTTCTGACAGAGAAGTTATCAAAGATAACAAGTATGATTTTTCAGATGTTAAAATAGCATGTATAGGAGATAGTCTTACAGCAGCCACTAATTTATTTCATGAAGAAAATTATGAACAAATGACATATCCTTATTTCCTTAAGCAGACGTTGGGAGCAGCTGAGGTCGTGAATTTAGGAATTGGCGGTTCTTCGGTAGGAAGATATTGGGAACAGGCATTTGTTGACAGATATAGGGAAATACCGGAGGATACGGATTTAATTATTGTAATGGGCGGAACCAATGACGGCTTCTGTGTAACAAGGAAAGAGCTTGGAAGTTTAGAGGAACGTATGCCGCGAACCTTTGCAGGCGATTTGGATGAGTTGCTTCGCGGATTGAAAGAAGACTATCCGGAGGCAGAAATTGTACTTGTGACACCTCTTTCCAATGTGCTTCATGATATGCTCCGTAAGAAAAACGAAGCATTACTTCCGCAATCAGTGTTTACTGATATTATGGAAAAACTTGCAAAGGAATACGGGATAAACTATATTGACTTGTATCACACCAACTTTTTAGATACACATGATGCTGCAATTATTCATAATTTTATGCCGGACGGTGTACACGGAAATGCATCCGGATATAAGATGCTTGCTGAGCATATAGCAGCACAGATTGTTGGTATATATGCAGAGAAGGAAGAATAGAATAGGTATAAGGGCAAAGGAATGAACGGGGATTATGAACAATTTACGGACGAAGAGTTGATTGTACGCCTTCGTGACGGAGAAAAACAAATAACAGATTATATTATGGATAAATATAAAAATCTGGTGCGTAGTAAAGCCGGTTCCATGTATATATTGGGAGCGGACCGGGACGATTTGATACAGGAAGGTATGATCGGGCTGTTTAAGGCAATCAGAGATTATGACAGCGGAAGAGATGCCAGTTTCTTTACATTTGCAGATTTGTGTGTATCCAGACAGATGTATACGGCTGTCCAGGCTGCGGGAAGACAAAAGCATGCACCATTAAATACGTATATTTCTTTATATGCAAGCTCCGGAGAAAAAGGAGAAGGCGAGGAGTGGGAATTGATTGATTCATTGATTTCCCAGGCAGACAAAAATCCGGAAGATGTTCTGATAGATAAGGAAAATGTAGAGCTAATTGAGAAAACCATTGAAAAAGAACTGAGCAGTTTTGAGAAGCAGGTTCTTGATTTGTATATAACAGGTATGAAGTATACACAGATTGCGAAGGTTCTCGGTAAAGACGAAAAATCCACAGACAATGCGCTGCAAAGAATTAAAGCGAAGTTGAAGAGCAGATTACAAGGTAGGAAATATTAAATTAATATAAAGAAAACGAGAAGTATATTGACAAGTGAAACCTTTGTCAATATACTTTCTTTGTGTCGGCCGACCAGTCGGTCAGTTCGAAAAAATATCATTTTTAGTAAGACAGAAAGTAAAGGTGTAGTAAAGATGTTAGGAAAGTTCAGTGTAAAGAAACCATATACCGTGTTGGTGGCAGTAGTGCTGGTAATCGTATTGGGTGTCGTATCATTTACAAAGATGACGACAGACTTATTACCCAATATCAGTTTGCCCTATGTAATTGTAATGACTACCTATCCGGGAGCCAGTCCTGAAACGGTGGAAATGGTAGTGACGAAGCCGGTGGAGGCTTCAATGGCGACCATAAGCAACGTAGAGGGCATCAGTTCTGTTTCCAGCGAAAGTTACTCCATGGTGATTATGGAATTTGCCCAATCAGCAGATATGGATGCGGTATCCTTGGAAATACGTGAAAGCTTAGACCAGATAGAAAGTTATTGGGATGATTCGATTGGAAGTCCCATTATCATGAAATTAAATCCTGACATGTTACCCATTATGATAGCAGCAGTAGGATATACAGGAATGACTTCAGCACAGGTCAGTGAATTGACACAGAATACGATTATCCCGGAACTGGAAAGTATTGAAGGTGTGGCATCTGCCAGTGCAACCGGTTTGCTTCAGGAAAGTGTTCATGTCATTATCCGTGAAGATAAGATTGATTTAATTAATGAGCAGGTTTTCGGCTATATTGATGGCGAAATGAAAGACGCTGAAGAAGAACTTGCAGAGGGAAGGCAGGAGATATTAGACGGTCAGGCAGAGCTTGCTGATGCAAAGGCTGATATCGAAACCTCTAAGCAGGACCTTACAGATAGCCAGACAGAACTGGATGAAAGCAAGAAAGAGTTAGAAGACGGAAAGCAGGAACTGGCTGATGGCCGTGCAGAACTTGCAGAGAAAAAGACAGAATTGGAAAACGGTAAGCAGGAACTGAAAGATAAGAAGGAAGAGGCAACGAATAAACTGGCTGAGACTGAGACAGAGTTACTGACTGCCAAGGCGGATTTGGAAGCAGCAAAAATTGATATTACCTCACAGATGACTGCTTTGGATACGTCAAAAACAACACTAGAGCAGTATAAGAAGTTAGTGGATGAGACAATTCCTGCATTAGAGTCAAGTTTGCCGGGAGTTCAGACTGTCTCAGACAGCTTAAATGCGTTAGTCACTAATAATGTTCTTGGGCAAGATTCACCATATTCCGATATTGGAGGTAAAGACGAAGAACTTCCTGCTAAAATTGAATTTATTTTGAAAGATAATTGGCCGGAAGGAGGACTTAATACTGTAGGTGATGCCCAGGTTGCATTGGCGAAAGTTATTGCAACTGCGCAAGGAACGATTGACCAAAAAGATAGTATTACAAAAACCATAGAAGACCTGGAAAATGCAATTAATGCGGAAACTATGGGGCTTGGTATTGATGCATATAAACAGCAGCTACAAAGTGCTCTTTCAGGAATAGAATCCAACATAGCCAAATTAGACGAAGGCCTCACAGAGCTCTACGCCGGTAATCTCACAGCTGCAATCGAGATGGCCAATGCGCAGACAATGATTACCTTAGGCGAAGCCCAGATAACATCTGCTGAGACCCAGTTAGATGCCACAGAAAAGCAACTGGATTCGGGTCTTGAGCAGATAGAAGCAGGACAGGAGCAGATTGATGCCGGATGGGAACAGATTGAGTCCGGTTTAGAACAGCTTGCAGAATCTGAGGAACAGCTTGCAGATGCACTGCAGCAGATTGTAGACGGAGAGGAAGAATTAGAGCAGGCAAGGATAGATGCCTATGACCAGGCAGATATGCATGGTATTCTTACCGTGGATACCGTAAAGGCACTTCTTGCAGCGCAGAACTTCTCCATGCCTGCAGGTTATGTAACGGAAGACGGAATCGACTATCTGGTACGTGTGGGCGATAAACCTGCGGATGTTGAAACCCTGAAAAATATGCCACTTCTAAATCCCGAAATGGAAGGCGTTGATATTATCACACTGGGAGATGTGGCAGATGTATTTATGACGGATAACTCTGCAGATATCTATGCCAATGTAAACGGTCAGCCCGGTATTATGGTTTCCCTGCAGAAACAGACAGGATATTCCACAGGTGATGTGTCTGACAGAATATTGGAGAGATTTAAGGAATTACAGGAAGAAGATGAAAATCTCATCTTAATTACACTGATGGACCAGGGAATTTTTATTGATTTGGTTATGGATTCCATTATCAACAACATTCTGTTTGGTGGCGCACTGGCGATTATTATATTGATTATATTCTTAAAAGATTTAAGACCTACGGCAGTAGTAGCCTGCTCCATACCGATCAGTTTGGTAACGGCGATTGTTTGCATGTATTTCAGTGGAGTAACGTTGAATGTAATATCACTTTCCGGTCTGGCACTTGGAATCGGTATGCTGGTGGATAACTCCATCGTAGTAATCGAAAATATTTATCGGTTAAAGAATGAAGGTTATTCTGCAAAGGAAGCAGCGATAGAAGGAGCGGGAGAAGTAGCAGGTGCAATCTTTGCATCAACCCTTACAACGGTTTGTGTATTTTTACCTATTGTATTTACGGAAGGTATTACCAGACAGTTATTTGTGGATATGGGACTTACCATTGGTTATTCCCTGCTTGCATCCCTCATAGTGGCACTTACGGTAGTTCCGGCTATGGCGTCAAAAACCATGAGAACGGCTAAACCGCAGAAAGAAAGTAAATTCTTTGGTGCAATGATGAAAGGGTATGAAAAAATTTTGGCATGGTCGCTCCGTTTTAAGCCGATAGTGATATTAATTGTAATTGTATCACTGGTACTTAGTGCAATGGCAGCCATTGCCAAGGGAACAGCCTTTATGCCGGAAATGGACAGCACACAGATGACATTGACACTTACTTTGCCGAAGGATACCCCTCTTTCCGATACGGCAGCGGTTAGCGATGAGATAATTGCAAAACTTCTTACGGTAGAGGAAGTTACGGATGTAGGTGCTATGGCAAGTACATCTTCGGCAGCAAGTCTTACAGGTGGCGGAAATGCAGCGACTAATTCCACATCTGTTTATGTGACCCTGTCAGAAGATAAAACGCGGGATAATAAGGAAATTGCGGCAGAAATAAATGGGCTGTTGGCAAGTATTAAAGAAGAAAACCAGGCAGAAATAGATATACAGACATCTAACATGGATATGAGTGCTTTAGGTGGTAGCGGTATCAGTATGCAGGTACGGGGCCGTGAAATTGATACGTTGCAGAAAATTGCAAAGGATGTTGCAGCAATTATAGCTACAGTAGAGGGAACCAAAGATGTATCTGACGGTCTGGAGGATTCTACGGGAGAACTCCGTATTGTTATTGACAGAAACAAGGCGATTGAACACGGACTTACAGTTGCGGAAATATTCCAGCAGATTCAGCCTAAATTGGCTGAGGCCACAAGTGCAACAACGTTGACAACAGAAATAAAAGAATATGATGTGTATGTACAGCATGGTGGTGATATGGAACTTACCAGAGATTTAGTAAGTAACATGGAACTTACCAGAACAGATAAGGATGGACATAAGGAAGTAATCAAGCTTGCTGACATAGCAACATTTGTAAATACCCAATCACCGAAATCCATTAACCGTTCCGAGCAAACCAGATATATTTCCGTATCGGCAGCTATCGCGGATGGGTATAATGTCGGACTCGTATCTGCGGATGTGGAAGAAGCATTAGAGGATTATCAGCTTCCAAGTGGATATCAGTTGCAAATGAATGGTGAAAATGAAATGATTATGGATGCGATGGAACAGCTTATGCTCATGCTTGTTTTGGCATTGGTATTTATGTACTTAATCATGGTAGCACAGTTCCAGTCATTACTTTCGCCGTTTATTATCATGTTTACAATTCCTCTTGCTTTTACAGGCGGATTTTTGGGATTGGTTGTAAGTGGCAGTGAAGTGAGTGTTATTGCCGTGATTGGTTTTGTTATGCTTTCCGGTATCATTGTAAATAACGGTATTGTGCTCGTAGATTATATTAATCAGTTGCGGGCTGATGGTATGAAAAAGAGAGAGGCTATTATGGAAGCGGGAAGAACCAGAATGCGCCCCGTTCTTATGACAGCACTGACAACTATTTTAGCACTGAGCACCCTGGCGTTTAGTGATGATATGGGAGCTGATTTATCCAAGCCCATGTCAGTTGTAACGATAGGTGGTTTGATTTTCGGTACATTAATGACGCTGATTGTGATTCCTTGTATTTATGATATTTTTATGAGGGAAAAAGAAGGGAAAAAAGTAAAAAAGAGAAAAATACGTAGGAAGAAAACTGTGATGACGGAAAGTGAGATTAGTGATGGAGAGGAATAAAGAGTTATCACCGAAAGAAAAAGCAATATATGAGGCAATTATAGAACTGTTTGGTCAGGGAGCGGATTTAAGCACCCTGACTGTAGCAGAGATTACCGGAAAAGCAGGCATCGGGAAAGGAACAGCATATGAGTACTTTTCCGATAAGGAAGAAATGATAGCAAAAGCCATCTTTTATCATGTAGAGCAGTTTTGTAATACACTGTATGCAGAAATGAAGCAAAAGGAAATGCTTAGCGAGAAGATTGACCTCGCGTTGCAGGTTGTGGAAAAGGAAATTGCAGCAACCAATTGTATTTTCAGGCTGATTCATGCAATGACCGATAATTCTATGTTGGGGAAGAGAATGCAGGAATTTGAAGAGTCACAAGCAATACACGGGTTTATTGTGAAGGACATTGCAATACAGATGATTATGGATGAATGCGGTGAAAGCAATATGCCTTCGGAAGAAAAGATAGAGTATCTGGTGATAGTCCTCTTTTCAAAAGTTCTTTGTTATGGGATGCTTCTGCGAAAAAGCAGTCTGGAAGAAAAACAGAAAAACGCTTTGAGACAAATGGTATGTGAAGGGATTTGCGAAGAATTTAATAAAAACATATTTGGCAAATAAAAAGCGTCATTGGTAATTGAACACAGTTTGCTAGAAAATCCAGATATAAGACATACAATTTGTTTAACGAAACAGCAAAAAACCCTTGAAAAATCAAGGGTTTTTTTGCGAGCTGCTGACGGGAATCGGACCCGTGACCTCCGCACTACCAATGCGACGCTCTACCGACTGAGCCACAGCAGCTTAGGATGCTTTCACACCAACGAAGCCTATTTTAGCATAGGAAATAGTGGGTTGTCAATGGGAGAAAATAAATTATAATAGAAAAAGAAGAAGCACATTTTGACATAAGAATTTGAGGAATGAAAAAGAAGAATGACAGAGAAATTTTTATTAAGAAAAGAGTACGTAAAAGTGCAAAGAAGTGGGGTGCAGGAAAGCACCTACGGTGGTGACCAAAATCTCTTTGTATCACAGGTCGGAGACAGTGATAAAAGGATAAAGCAGGAAAGCGGATGCGGACTGATTGCATTACTGGATATTTGCCTTTATATCTTCGGAGATACAGATACCCATGAAGAACAATATATCCGCTGTTTTAATAAATTATATGAATTTTACGGCGGTATCCGTCATAACAGCGGAATTAGCGGAATCAGTATGGCGAAGTGCTTTAACAGAATTATGAAAAAGAAAGAAATGGCACTGAAGGCAAGTTGGGGATTAAGCGGAAAGAAGATGCATGCACGCGTGGAAGAAATGCTTGCAAAGGATATACCGGTCGTGTTGTGTATTCCGAGAATGGTTCTGAAAAGAGATAAAAAAGATAAGTTGAATTTATATTGTGCTGGTGATAAGATAGGCAAAGTGGCATGTAGCACAAATGCCCATTATGTTACGATAACGGCAATTGTTTCCGCCAGCGGCGAGGACTATTACAGAGTATCGTCTTGGGGAAATCAGTATTTTATCTGTGTAAAAGAATATGATAGCTATATGAAGAATCATTTTCTGGGTACAATATTAGGGAATGTTTTATATATTCAAGAAAAATGATGTGGAAAGGAAAATACATCGTGCAAAAATATAATATGACAAAAGACCATCCGGGAAAAGCATTGTTTTTCTTTGCAGTCCCCATGATTTTGGGAAATTTGTTTCAACAGTTTTATACAACGGTGGATTCCATTATTGTAGGCCGGTTTGTAGGTGAAGATGCGCTGGCAGCGGTTGGTGCATCGTATGCACTTACCACTGTGTTTATTATGATAGCCATTGGCGGAGGAATCGGTGCCTCTGTGATTACGTCGCAGTATTTGGGGGCTAAATACTATGGCCGGATGAAAACATCTGTGTACACGGCACTACTTAGTTTTCTGACACTGAGTATCATGCTTGGTATAGCAGGTCTTTTGGCAAACCGGGCGATTCTTATGACACTTAATACGCCGCAGAATATTATGTCGGATGCAATGCTTTACTTGCAGATATATTTTGTGGGGTTGCCATTTTTGTTTATGTATAATATCCTTTCATCCACATTTAATGCCTTGGGGAATTCCAAAACACCGCTTTATCTTCTTATTTTTTCATCACTGCTGAATATTGTGATGGACCTTGTACTTGTATGTATATTTCAATTGGGAGTGGCGGGGGTTGCGATTGCAACCGTGTTTGCACAAGGATTATCAGCAGTAATATCGTTTTGCCTGCTTTTGAGACAACTGAAAACCTATGAGACCGATAAGGAGGAAAAGCAGAGGTTGTATGATTTTTCCCTGTTGGGGAATATGATTAAGGTTGCCCTTCCGTCTATGTTGCAACAGTCAATTGTTTCTGTCGGAATGTTGCTTGTCCAGTCGGTTGTTAACGGATTTGGTTCCTCTGTACTTGCCGGATATACAGCAGGAACAAGGATTGAATCAATTTGTATTGTTCCCATGATAGCTACCGGAAATGCCGTTTCTACCTTTACAGCACAGAATTTAGGTGCCGGAAAGCCGGAACGTGTAAAACAGGGATACGTGGCAGGAATGAAAATTGTAGCGGCGTTTGCGTTACTGATATGCGTTTTACTGACTGGCTTTCATAAGCCGATTATCAACGCTTTTTTGGAAAGCGGAAGTGAAATGGCAGCATTTGAAACGGGAAACAGATACCTATCGTTTATTGCCTTTTTCTTTATTTTTATCGGCTTGAAAGCAATTACGGACGGCGTGCTCAGAGGTGCAGGAGATGTGATTGTATTCACATTGGCAAATCTGATTAATTTAGGTATCAGAGTTGCGTTTGCATTTGGTATGGCGGGTATTATCGGGGTACAGGCAGTTTGGATTGCAGTACCAATAGGCTGGGCAACCAACTACATCATATCCGGTATTCGTTACCTATCAGGGAAGTGGGCTGAGAAAAGGTTAATAGAAGTAAAGAAATCATAAATAAGAAAAGTGCCTCTGCTATGAGGCACTTTTTTCAACGTATGAGTTGGTAAATTTATAATCGTTATTCTGCAGGAGGTGTGACGCCTTCTGTGACACCTTCTGCTACTGGCTCTGTTACAGGTGCCGGCGGTTCAGCAGGGGGCTGTGCTTGTGTAGCAGCAAGTGCAGCAAGCATAGCGTTGATTTCAGCTCTTTGTTGGTTAATAATACCTTCTGCACCCGGCTGTGACATGAATTCTGCATTGTGCATACAATAACTGGTTTGCGTCTGAGGAACCGTAATAGTAGAAACAGTTCCGTCTTCATTAATCACTTCCTGAGTGATAGTAGTCGTTGCAATAGGAGGTTGACCTTCTTCTACATTACCCATAAGAGCCGTTTGGGTTCCCTGCTGCAGGGAAGGATGCTCTACGGGAGCCATTTCCAAGATACCGTCAACTTTAAAAGGACAAGTTTCACAAGCAGGAAGCTGAGGATTACTGTACTGGCATATCATACCTTGATAATGCACATTACAGGTATCGGTAGGAACAGTTCCTTCTGCAAAATATTCTGTAGTAAGTGTACCGTCGCAAACACCGGGAATCGGAAGCTTGCCGGATTTTGAACATACCGTTGCCGTTACGATACCGCCGTTGATGGGCATTTCAAAGGATTGGCTGGGTAGTTCTTCATGAATTCTGGACATTGCTGCACGCCATAATTTCTTTGCAAGATTACGTTCGTCGTTGTCGTTTCGAAGTTTGGTATTGTTGTCGTAACCGGTCCATACGGATGCGGTATAGTAAGGCGTGTATCCTGAAAACCATACATCATTATAATCAGATGTAGTACCTGTTTTTCCGGCAATAGCCATGTTTCCGAAGTTTACGGAAGTACCGGTACCGCCGGGAGCAGTAACAACATCAACCATGGCGTCTGTAAGAAGCCATGCAGTAGTTTCTTTGATAACCTGTCTGGACTGAGGCTGTGTATTGTCTAAAATTACATTGCCTTCGTGATCAAGTATTTTTGTATAAAGTTTGGGCTCAATATAAGTACCGCCGTTTGCAATGGCTGCATAGGCTGCAGTTAATTCTTCGTTTGTAACACCACGGGTGACACCACCTAAAGCGAGTGACTGCTGAATGTCGGAGAATATCTGTGTTTTACCGTTGGCGGTAATTTCTTCACGTTCGACCAAAGTGGTGAAACCAAAATTTCTAAGATAGTCAAAACCAAGCTGTGGCGTAATCTGGGTTAAGTTCTTAACTGCAATAATGTTCATGGACTCAATGATACCTTGTCTGATGGATTGGAGTCCCTTGTATTCGTCACCCCACCAGTTACCTACAGGTTTACCCTCATTATAGTTAAAGGGAGCATCATTTTGAACGGTGGCGAGTGTAAGACCTGCACTGTCAAGGGCCGGTGCATATACACCGACAACTTTAAAGGTGGAACCGGGCTGACGTTTGGTGTCAGTTGCACGATTTAAAGTACGGCTTCCTTCCTTCTGTCCGCGTCCGCCTACCATGGCAACTACGTAACCTGTGCTGTGATCTTCTACTACGATAGAAACCTGAGGCTGAGGTGTCAAGGTAATGTTTTCACCGAAAATTTCATCGCCTTCTTCCATAACGGCTGCTTTATATTCCTCGATGGCAGCGTAAGCATCTTCCTGTGAAGAATACAAAAGATTAAAGGATGCGTTCTGCTCCTTAAAATATGCCTTGTACATTTCCGTACTATAATTTTGGAAACTGCCGTTTTCCTTTTGGGTGGTAAGTTCATAACTGAGCTGCCATCTGGTTCCGGCCGGATAGTTCTCTTCATTGGAGAATACTTCATCACAGATAGCCTGGATGGTAGGGTCCTGTGTTGCATAAATCTTTAATCCGCCGCTGTAAAGAAGCGTATATGCCTGGGTTTCCGTATAGCGGCCGGTAGCCATTAAGTCTTCCATAATATCATCAGTTAATGCGTCTACAAAGTATGTATTAACTGAATCCTGCTCTACTTCTGCATTGACTGTCTGAATACGGGAATAAACATCGTCTGCCATTGCTGCATCGTATTCAGCCTGTGTGATATATCCCTGTTCAAGCATGTTGCCAAGAACTTTGGTACGTCGCTCCGCATTTTTATCGGGATGTGAAATCGGGTTTAAACGGGACGGATTCTGAGTAATACCGGCAATAACCGCACATTCCGAAAGAGTAAGTGTATTGACGGATTTATTGAAATATCTGAGAGATGCCGCCTGTACACCTAAAGTATTCTGGCCTAAGTTAATGGTGTTCATGTAATTTACAAGAATTTCATCCTTGGACATGGTTTTACTCAGTTCGATGGCAAGATATTGTTCCTGGATTTTTCGCTTCAGACTTTCCATAAAACTGTCTTCCGATGTCCAATCGGTAAATACGTTGTTTTTAAGGAGCTGCTGGGTGATGGTACTTGCACCTTCCGAGAAGTTGAACCCGTTGGAAATACCTACATAGGCAGCACGGATAATACCTTTGATATCAATACCGTTATGTTCATAGAAACGTTCATCTTCAATCGCTACAAAAGCGTGTGCCAAATCTTCGGGAATCATATCCTGTGCCACAGGAATACGATTGGAATCGGCAGCAATCAATTTACCGATTTGGTTTCCTTCAAGGTCGTAAACAAAGGTAGAAAATCCGGTAGGAGTTACATCAATGTTTTCTATACTGGGTGCTGTATCGATAATTCCTTTGAAAACACCTATGCCCATACTTGCACCGATGATGGCAAAAGCAAGGATGCCTAAAAGGGATAAGTTCAGCAGAGCCAATAGAAATTTACGACTCCATTTAGTTCCGTTAGCATGCAGGGCCTTCTGTTTATCACGAATTCCCTTTTTACCGTAATTCATTTATATGCCTCCATAATAATTGTACTCTCATTTTTTTCCATACATAGAGAGTATACCAAAATGTGAAACTGAAATAAAGGTTTTTTATTCTTTATTAAGAATTGTTCACAATTTGATACACTTTTATACGATAGTAAAAACAGGAATGATAAATTTGCATGAATGGCTGGAAGTATGATGAAAAAACAAGTATAATATATAAGGTACTTTTTGGGGAGAAGAATATGGGAAGAATGACTGCAAAGCAAAAACTTGCGTTGGAAATTATAGAAAGATTAAAAAAAGAATATCCCGATGCCGGGTGTTCTCTGGAATACAATGAAGCATGGAAGCTCTTGGTTAGCGTACGTCTTGCTGCACAGTGTACTGATGCCAGGGTAAATGAGATTGTGCCAAAGCTATATGAAAAGTTTCCTTCGGTATCTGCACTTGCAGAGGCGGATGTTGATGAGATTGAAAAAATCGTCAGACCCTGTGGACTTGGAAGAAGTAAGGCAAGGGACATCAGTGCCTGCATGAAAGTGCTACGCGACGAGTATGGCGGCCGGGTGCCGGATGATTTTGATAAACTCCTTGCGCTTCCGGGTGTGGGGAGAAAAAGTGCAAACCTGATTATGGGAGATGTATTCGGTAAATCTGCCATTGTAACGGATACCCATTGTATCAGGTTGGTAAACCGGATGGGACTGATAAACGGTGTGAAAGAGCCTAAGAAGGTAGAGATGGCACTGTGGAAGTTAATTCCCCCGGAAGAAGGTAATGATTTTTGTCACAGACTGGTATTCCATGGGAGAGAGGTGTGCACTGCACGGACGAAACCGCATTGTAATAAATGTTGCCTGCAGGATATTTGCAAAAAAGCAGGTGTTTAATCATTTTAATAATAAGGAATCAAAATACAAAGGAAGAACATAATCATGCAAAAGAGGACTTTAAAAGAAATCATATTACGCGTTATCATATTGTTTGTCGGTCTGGTCATTGCCCATTTGGGAGTAACGTTATTTTTACTTGCTGATTTGGGGGCAGATCCTTTTAATGTGCTGATTCAGGGATTGTTCCGGACTATAGTTTCTGTTACAGGTCTTGAAGGATTGACACATGGATATACACATGTTGCAGTAAGTCTGCTTATTATAGCAATCTTACTGATTGTAGATAAAAGCTATGTTAAAATCGGAACGGTAATCTGCATGGTATGCGGAGGCCCCATCATTGATTTTTTCACATGGCTTTTAGGAAGTATCATTCACGCGGGAAATCCTTTTGTAATGAGAATACTGGTACTTGGACTTGGATGTGTGATACTGGCATTTGGTATGACCATAGTGATTAAATCCGATTCCGGAACGGGACCGAACGATTTGGTGGCAGTGGTAATCAGTGATAAGATAAGGAAACCGTTCGGTATTATCCGTATTATTGTGGATGTTTGCTTTGTGGCTGTAGGTTTTGCAATGGGAGGTGCCGTGGGCATCGGTACCATTATCTGTGCGGCACTGGTGGGACCGGTAGCGGGTATTTTCCTGCCAAAGAATGAAAAGATGATTAATCGGATGATAGAGAAGTTTGGGGATGCATATGGAAAATAATGAGCAAAACAAAAAGTATCTGCCTTATCGGATTGTGTGCGTGGGCGGTCAGGGAGAAATAGAAGAGAAGAAATCCCGTTTCATTGCTACGGTGGCACCGGTGGAAAACGAAGAGGAAGCGGCGGCATTTATCGAATCTGTAAAGAAGAAATACTATGATGCAAGACACAATTGTCCGGCATTTGTAATAGGAAGGAACAAAGAACTGACAAGGTGCAGTGACGACGGTGAACCAAGCGGTACTGCAGGAAAGCCTATATTAGAGGTGCTTTTGGGAGCAGGTCTTACCAACGTGGCAGTGGTTGTTACCAGATATTTCGGAGGAACGCTTCTTGGCACGGGCGGACTGGTAAGAGCTTATACACAGGCTGCGCAGGAGGGAATTGCTGCATGCAAAACAGCGACCATGCGTTACGGTGTGACCATTAGGATTGAGACCGATTATACGGATTTGGGAAAGATTCAGCATTTGCTCGGAAATAAAGAAATACCTATTATTTCTTCAGATTATACGGATAAGGTGGTACTTACCATACAGATTCCGGAAGAGGAAGCAGATAGTCTGATGAAAGAACTGACGGAAACTACAGCAGCAAGAGCTATGATGGATATTACCGGCAGAGGGTATTATAGGGATGATAAACAGTAAAAGCGGTTGACAAATTTTTGGCATCGGGCTAAAGTTAATGTAGCAAAAAAGCAGTTTTTGAAAGGTGGTGGTTTTTATGAAGAATAGTATACAGACAAGTAGTACCGATATACCTCCTCATGGGCGGAGCATAAAAATCACATTTAAAGGAGAACTGCTATGGAAGAATTCAGAGATGTAGAAGTAATCAGAGAATTACTGGAGACAAAGCAGTATACCAGACTCCGTCAGAAAATTGCCGATATGAATACAGCGGATATTGCGGCAGTTATGGATGAGATGGAGGAAGAGGAACTGCTTAAAATTTTTCGTATTTTGCCAAAGAGCATGGCAGCAGATGTTTTTTCATATTTGGAAGTAGAAAGCCAGCAATACATTATCACCAGACTTTCCGTAAAAGAAGCGGGAGGTATTATTGATAACCTCATGGCCGATGATGCTACAGACCTTTTGGAGGAAATGCCTGCCAATGTGGTGAAAAAACTGCTCGCAAGTGCCAGCCCGGAGACAAGAAGAGATATTAATCATCTGCTTCAGTATCCGGAAGATTCTGCCGGAAGTATCATGACGGTGGAATATGTAGACTTAAAAGAAAATATGACTGTGGAGGAAGCTGTTGCCCGTATCAGAAAAGTAGGGCTTGACAGTGAAACCATTAATATATGTTATGTGCTGGATGCCAAGCGCAAGCTGGTAGGTACAGTGGCCCTTAGATATTTACTCATTAGCCCATCGGATGCCGTGATCGGCGATATCATGCATGAGAACGTTGTTTACATCAACACCCTGATGGATCAGGAAGAGGTTGCCAGACAGTTCCAGAAGTACGACTTTATTGCCATGCCGGTAGTAGATAATGAGGAACGTCTTGTAGGTATCATTACCGTCGATGACGTTGTCGATATCCTGCAGGAAGAGGCAACGGAAGATATGGAAATGATGGCTGCTGTGATGCCTTCCGACAAACCGTATATGAAAACCGGCGTCTGGGAGACTTGGAAGAAACGTATGCCGTGGCTGCTTCTTTTGATGATATCAGCTACATTTTCAGGAAGCATCCTTACAACCTTTGAAGATGCTCTTCAAAAATGCGCGGTACTCATTGCCTATATCCCTATGCTCATGAGTTCCGGCGGTAATGCAGGCGAGCAGTCCAGCGTTACCATTATCCGTGGATTATCACTTCAGGAGATAGAGTTTAAGGATGCTTATAAAGTAATCTGGAAAGAAGTCCGGGTTGCAATGCTTTGCGGTCTTACTTTGGCGATAGCCAACTTCGCAAAACTGTTATTGTTTGACGGCTTGGACATCCTCGTTGCAGTCGTTATTTGCATCACCCTTGTAATGACCATCCTCGCAGCGAAACTGGTAGGCTGTGTACTCCCGATGCTGGCAAAGAAAGTAGGGTTCGACCCGGCTGTTATGGCAAGTCCTTTCATCACCACCATTGTAGATATCATATCCCTACTGGTATACTTCAAGGTAGCGACCCTATTACTAGGTATATAGAAAAATATCGAACGATTTATTTTGCGTTGTAAAAGCTTTTTAGAATCTTTCGTCAGATTTTTTAGAAATGTCTTTTTCATAAATGCTGCTGTCCGGAACAAATGTCTGAAAAATCGTCGTTGCAACTTATGTTAACGCCTATAAAACTTTTTAGAAAAATCTAATCAGCAGACTTTAAAGATGTAATAAATAGCTCATTCCAAAACTTGCTTCGCTTCGAACAGTTGGAATGAGCTATACATTTTTTAAAGTCTGCTGATTGATTTTTTACAAAAGCTTTTAAAAGGCGTTTAAGCACAAGTTGCAATTAAGCGATTTTGAGTTCTTGTGACGGACAGCTAATAGGCATATGAAAAAGATATTTCAAAAAATCCCGAAAGATGATATAAGCTTTCTAAACGCAAAATAAATCGTTCGATATTTTTTAGATACTAGTTATTAGAGCGCATGGCGGCTCTTTTACGCATAGTAGGGTCAAGTATTTTTTTGCGGATACGAAGAGATGTGGGAGTTACCTCTAACAGCTCGTCAGTATCGATAAATTCAAGTGCCTGCTCTAAGCTGAGCACTTTGGGAGGTGTCAATCTTAAGGCTTCATCTGCACTGGAGGAGCGGGTATTGGTAAGCTGTTTTTTCTTACAAACATTCAGTTCAATATCTTCCCCGCGGCCGTTCTGTCCGACAACCATACCGGAATATACCTTTTCACCGGGACCGATAAAGAGGGTTCCGCGCTCTTGGGCATTATAAAGCCCGTAAGTGATGGCTTCGCCGGCTTCAAAAGCAATGAGGGAGCCTTGCTTTCTATATTGGATATCTCCTTTATAAGGACCGTAACCGTCGAAAATACTGTTCATGATACCATTTCCCTTGGTATCTGTCATAAATTCACCCCGGTATCCGATAAGGCCTCTTGAGGGAATGGAAAATTCCAAACGGGTATAGCCGCCGGAGGCAGCTCCCATGTTTTGAAGTTCCCCTTTTCTTTGACTCAATTTTTCAATAACAGAACCGGAAAATTCTTCGGGAACATCAATGTAGCAAAGCTCCATAGGTTCCAGTTTTTTTCCCTTTTCGTCTTCCTTATAAAGAACTTCTGCTTTGCTGACAGCAAATTCATAACCCTCGCGGCGCATGTTTTCAATTAACACGGAAAGATGCAGTTCACCTCTGCCGGAAACCTTAAACGCTTCTGTAGTATCGGTTTCTTCCACACGAAGGGAAACATCAGTATTTAATTCACGGAATAAGCGGTCACGTAGATGTCTGCTGGTAACATATTTACCTTCCTGTCCCGCAAGAGGGGAGTCATTTACAATAAAATGCATGGCAATGGTGGGTTCCGATATTTTTTGGAATGGGATAGGGTTTACATTGTCAGGTGCACATAAGGTATCCCCGATATGAATGTCAGCAATACCGGAAATAGCCACAATAGAACCGATTCCGGCCTGTGTGACTTCTACCTTATTTAAACCATCAAATTCATAGAGTTTGCTGATTTTTACTTTTTTCTGCTTGTCAGGTTCATGATGGTTTACAATGAGCACTTCCTGATTGACCTTGACAATGCCGTTGTCTACTTTTCCGACACCGATTCTTCCTACATACTCATTATAATCAATCGTACTGATTAAAATCTGGCATCCGGCATCGGGTTCACCTTCGGGAGCGGGAATATAGTCGAGAATGGTTTCAAATAAAGGAACCATGTTTGTTCCCGGCTCGTTTACATCTAAGGAAGCAATTCCGGATTTTGCAGATGCAAAGATAAAAGGACAGTCTAACTGTTCTTCGTTTGCATCCAGTTCAATAAAGAGTTCCAGAACTTCATCAATTACCTCGTTTGGTCTTGCCTCCGGTCTGTCAATTTTATTGATGCAGACAATAACCGGAAGTTTGAGTTCCAGTGCTTTGCGGAGTACAAATTTGGTCTGGGGCATGGCACCTTCAAAGGCGTCTACCACTAAAACAACGCCGTTTACCATTTTTAGGACACGCTCTACTTCACCACCGAAGTCTGCATGTCCGGGAGTATCAATAATGTTAATTTTTGTATTTTTATAAGTAACTGCAGTGTTTTTGGAAAGAATGGTGATACCGCGTTCTCTTTCAATATCGCCGGAGTCCATAACACGCTCAGCCACATCCTGGTTGGCGCGGAAAACGCCGCTTTGCTTTAACAGTTCGTCAACCAATGTGGTTTTACCGTGGTCTACGTGGGCAATGATTGCTATATTTCTTACATCTTCTCTTTTTTGTTTCATATAAAAGCCTCTCTGAATCTATGATTACTCAAAACTGTATTAGTATAGCACCATCGGCCTTTTTTTGTAAAGGCAGATAACGTAAATAACCGTGAAAAGCCGCCATAAAGTACAAAAATCCAAATCTTTTCGACAAAAACCGACAAAACTAAGGAAAAGCGTGCGATAAATGACAGTTCTTTCTTCCATAAAAAAGTGATATACATATCTCATACAGGAAAAAATTCTTAAAGTGTAAGAAGGGAGAACAACAATGACAGATAAGGTAATTGAAAACAACCAGGTGGTAATTATGGGGGAAATCGTAAGTGATTTCGTATTCAGCCATGAGATTTTTGGGGAAGGCTTTTACATGGTAGATGTAAAGGTAGCACGATTAAGCGATTCAAACGACATCATTCCTTTAATGGTATCCGAGCGTCTGGTGAATGTAGATGCGGATTATAAAGGAAGTAACATTATGGTCACAGGACAATTTCGTTCTTATAACAGACATGAAGAAAGAAAAAACAAACTGGTACTTTCCGTGTTTGCAAGAGAAATTGAATTTGTCGATGAAATTGAAGAGAGTGCTAAATCAAATCAGATTTATTTAGACGGATATATTTGTAAGGAGCCTATTTACAGAAAAACACCTCTCGGAAGAGAAATTGCGGATTTGCTTTTGGCTGTAAACAGACCTTACGGAAAGAGTGATTATATTCCCTGTATCTGCTGGGGAAGAAATGCCAGATATGCCAACAATTTTCATGTAGGAACCAGATGTGAAATCTGGGGAAGGATCCAGAGTAGGGAATACATGAAGAAACTCTCTGAAGAAGAGGTGGAAAAGAGAGTGGCTTATGAAGTATCTGTAAGTAAACTGGAACTTTTGCAGGAGATGGATGAAGACTCCATCAGGGCATAAAATGGGTGAAAGTTGATTTTTATACACTTCTGTGATATGATAGGCAACGTACTTTGGAAATTTTCAGATAGTTACCAAAATTTTCATGAGGTGTTATATGAAGCAGGGATTTGTACATATTTACAGCGGAGACGGCCACGGAAAGTCACCGGCAGCTCTCGGAAAAGCAGTTATGTCTGCAGCGGCGGGAGAAAAAGTTGTAATCATTCAGTTTTTGAAAGGAAAGGGAGTCAGTGAATCTGAGTTTATAAGCAGGTTAGAACCGGAAGTGAAGATATTCCGCTTTGAAAAGTCAGAAGTGAATTTTGATGAACTTTCCGAAGAAAAGAAAACAGAAGAAATTATCAATATTAAGAACGGACTTAATTTTGCCAAAAAAGTTCTTACCACAGGTGAGTGTGGACTTCTTATTTTGGATGAAGTGCTGGGACTGATTGATAATAACATCATTTCTGCGGATGACTTAAAAAATCTGCTTAGTGTACGGGATGAACAAACCGATGTCATTATGACAGGAATCTCGATGAGCGACGAAATATGTGTGCTTGCAGACGAAGTGTCTAAAATTGAAACAATGAAGTTTAAATGTTGGGAAAATATGTAGTGAACGAGAGTCTACTTCAGTGAAGTAGGCTCTTTTTGTTATGTTTTTGAATTTTACTCTGCCCATGCAGGAAAATTCTGGAGATATGGGTAGAAAAATTGCCGGGCTGATGAATGTGTTTTCTTACCATAGCCTCAAAAAGGAATATGATGGGTAGAAAAATGAGATGGGAATGTCTAACCATAATGAAAGAAATATTTCTTGGGGGAAGATACAATGTAAGAAAACTTCTAACCATGATGAAAGAAATGTCACTTGTGGGCAGAATGTTGAAGAGAAATAGATAAATATTATCTGCCCATAAGAAAGAAAACTGGTGCCATGAGCAGAAAAGCATAAGATTAGGCGTTCACAAATTTCACACTTGACACATACCCCCAGGGGGTATACGCTTATAATTAGAAATTAAAAATCATAAAACATAGGTGAAGAAGGAATATATACATGACACAGGAAAAGAAAAAACACACGCCGAGAAGCGACGGGCAACAAAAACTTTTGCAGAACAGATTAAACCGTATGATAGGCCAGATGAATGGTATCAGCAGAATGATTGAAGAAAACAGGTATTGCGGAGATATCTTAACGCAGGTGGCGGCGGTGGAAAGTGCGCTTCAAAGTTTTGGATATATTATTTTGCAGGAGCATTTAGAAAGTTGTGTAACGGAAGGCGTACGACAAGGAAATGAGAATATGATGGGAGAAGTCATTGACCTTGTGAAAAAACTGAAATAAAGAAATGACAAGAGAGGAAAAGGCAGAATGAAAAAGGAAAAATACGCAGTTACGGGCATGACATGTTCAGCCTGCTCTTCCCATGTGGAAAAGAGTGTGGGCAAGCTTAACGGAATGCAGAAAGTTACAGTGAATCTTCTGACAAACAGCATGCAGGTGGAATATGATGAAAGCATTTGTAGCAAAGAGCAGATTGTAGAAGCTGTGGAAAAGGGAGGATACGGTGCAAAACTTTTGGCACAGAGTGGTGCCGGAAGCAGACAAGCGGCGAATGTAAGAATAGCTATGCAGCAGGACAATAAGGATTCTGCAGGGCGAGAGGTTATAAGGGGCAAACAGGCAAACAAGGACATGAAAAGCAGACTTATTATATCTATTGTTTTTATGACATTATTGATGGCTGTTTCCATGCACCATATGTTTTTCGTGTGGTTACAAATTCCCGTGCCGGCATTTTTCCATGATTTATTTCACGGAAATGAAAATGCAATTACCTTTGCTTTTACACAATTTTTATTGGTGCTTCCTATTATATATATGAACCGGAAGTTTTTTCAGGTAGGATTTAAGGCGTTACGTCATTTAAGTCCCAATATGGATAGTTTGGTTGCTGTCGGTTCCGGCGCGGCACTTGTGTATGGTGTCTTTGCTATTTATCGTATGGGATATGGATTGGGACATGGGGATATGGAAACGGTAAGCAGTTATGTTTCTAATTTATATTTTGAATCATCCGGTATGATTTTGACACTTGTAACAGTAGGAAAATATTTAGAGACCCGTTCCAAAGGGAAAACAGGAGAAGCGATAGAGAAATTGATGGATTTATCACCCAAAACAGCAATTCTCCTTGAAAACGGTGAAGAGAAAGAAGTTTCTACAGAGTTTTTGAAGAAGGATGATTTGTTTGTGATAAAGCCGGGAAGTCTGATTCCCGTTGACGGTATTGTGGTAGAAGGAACCTCCGGTGTGGATGAGGCTGCTATAACGGGCGAGAGTATTCCGGTGGAAAAGGGAATCGGTGATAAGGTGATTTCAGCCACTATGAATAAAGCGGGACGTCTGATTTGTAAAGCTGTTAAAGTGGGAGAAGATACCACATTGTCACAGATTATTAAATTAGTAGAAGAAGCGTCTGCATCCAAAGCACCCATTGCAAAGCTGGCGGATAAGATTGCGGGGATTTTTGTTCCGGCAGTTATGGCAATTGCCGTTGTCACTTTTGTGATATGGATGCTTACAAGTGGAGATTTTGAAATGGCAATGCAATGTACCATTTCAGTCTTGGTTATATCTTGTCCCTGTGCACTTGGGCTTGCTACTCCGGTAGCCATTATGGTGGGAACCGGTGTGGGTGCAAAATACGGTATTCTGATTAAATCAGGGGATGCACTTCAGGCAGCACGTGATGTAGATACGGTAGTACTTGATAAGACCGGAACAATTACGGAAGGAGAGCCAAAACTAACGGATATTTTCGGTTATGAAAAAAGTGTCGGGACAGATGAAATTCTTGCACTTATTGCGGCTATAGAAAAGCCGAGTGAACATCCGCTTGCAGAGGCTATTGTTCAGGAAGCGAAAAAGAATGAGTTGCATATTCCGGAGGTGGAAGAATTTGAAGCGGTATTTGGCAAGGGAGTAATGGGCGTCTATCGGAAAGAACGTCTTTTGGCCGGCAACCGTAAGTTTATGGAAGAGAATAATATTATGTTGCGGGAAGAGCACCTGCAGGCGATGGAGGAGTTGGCGCAGGAAGGAAAGACACCACTTTTGTTTGCCAGAAATGGTCATCTTGCAGCGATTATTGCAGTCGCAGACACTGTAAAAAGATCTTCAAAAAAAGCAATAAAAGAACTCCGTAATCGAAAGATAGATGTAGTTATGTTAACCGGAGATAATAAGCGTACGGCAGAAGCGGTCAGAAAGAAACTTGGTATTGACCGGGTCATCGCGGAGGTATTACCGGAGGATAAAGAAAAGGAAATCAGGCGGCTACAGAAGGAAGGCCGTAAGGTTGCCATGATAGGGGACGGTATTAATGATGCGCCGGCACTTACGGCAGCGGATGTGGGAATCGCGATAGGAGCAGGAGCAGATGTTGCTATAGACAGCGCAGACATTATTTTAATGAAAAGCAGACTGACGGATGCCATTACGGCAATCAGATTGAGCAGGGCAGTTATTCAAAATATTAAACAGAATTTGTTCTGGGCATTCTTTTATAATGTGATATGTATTCCGCTGGCAGCAGGCGCTTTCTATCCGATGTTTGGTATTAGACTGAGCCCTATGATTGGTGCTGCAGCTATGAGCATGAGCAGTCTGTTTGTAGTAGGAAATGCACTTAGATTAAGAAAATTTAAAGCGACAGAAAAAGATAACGTTCAAAAGGAAATGCAAAAGGAGGAAAAGAAAATGAGCAAAACAATGATAATTGAAGGCATGATGTGTGGTCACTGCACCGGAAGGGTTCAGAAGGTGTTAGAAGAGCTGGAAGGCGTAGCGGGCGTTACTATGAGTCTGGAGAATAAGAGTGCAGAACTTGTATTAAATGCAGAGGTGGCTGATGAAATTTTGATAAACGCAGTAACGGAAGCCGGCTATGAAGTAGTGGAGATAAAATAAGAAGATAAACAAAATTTGCCCGTCCGGTTGGACGGGCATTCTTTTATAATGCTTTCTTAACTGAGATTGCTTTCATGGGACACATTTCCTGACAACAGAAACAGGAAATACATCCTTTCTTTTTGAATACAGCCTTTTTGTTTTTTATATCAATAACATGAGCCGGACAACTTTCGGCACATTTGCCGCAACCAACGCATAAATCATTGTTGACCTTCGGATAAGACTTTAAGATTTTAGACGCAATACGTGCAAAGTATTTTCCGAGGAAACCGGGAAGCGCATCGGAAAAATCCAAACTTTTGGTATCCGGCACTTTAAATGGTGTTAGGTCAGTAGGGATAGGGTCTCCTATCAGTTGGATGCTATCAGGAGTAGCCAGTCCTGCCGTAACAGCCTGCTTAATCATCTCAATATTCATAGGATCAAGTCCCATAAGTCCTGCTGCAAAATAGTCCTGTGTATAGAAATCTCTTGCAGCTAATATCATATGAAGAGGGTGGGAAGTACCACCTGTAGGTCCATTTCCTTCCATAGCATCGATGGCATCAATGACGGTAAGCTGTGGACTTACGGTTTGAGCCAATTCAAGAAGCATGCGTGAAAAATCTTTGATATCCGGCCAACGGTAGTGCATTTGCGGTTTTTCCAATCCGGGAATGACACCGAAAAGGTTTTTGATTCCTCCGGAATACCCTGTCATGGCATGTGTCTTTAATTTGCAGATATTAATAACGTAATCGGCATCTGCAATCGGAGTGATTACGGAAAAGGAATGATTGGAAAAATCACTCCGGCAAGGAATTGTCTTGGAAGAAAAATCCCTATTTAATGTTAACTCCGGTTCAAGCTGTTTCATACCGCAGACAGAATAAATCGTATTCATGTATTCCGCATTATACGGGCCGCCGGAACTTTCTGCAAGCGTAATATCTGTTATGCCATGCTCTCGCAGCCAGCGAACCACAGATTTGATAACCAGAGGATGTGTGGTTACCGGGAAATCCGGACTTTTGGCCAAAATCAGATTGGGTTTAATGACAACCTTCAAACTAGAGCGCATATCGTCTGCAATGCCAAGTGCCTCAAAAGATTGGCAGATGGCACTGTATATAAGATTTTCATCGTAATCATTTACATGATAAAGTGTTTGAATCATAGATAGAAACCTTCCTAAAATATAGTATTGTATATCGTTTATTCCCGAATTATTTTAGCATAAACAATTAAATTTGAAAATGGGTATATAAGTATGATAAAATAAAAGAGAGATTAGGAGGAATAAAGATGAAGGTTTATATTTGTGATGATTCTAAGAGTGATTTATTACGATTGCAGCGATACATACAAAAATATGCGCAGGAAGAAAATTTGCAAATAGAGACAGAAGAGTTTACGACAGCAAAAGACATGCTTATGGCGCATAACGCTGCGAAAGAAAAACCGGTGCTTTTATTTTTGGATATCTACATGAGTCAGATAGACGGAATGGAAGCAGCCAAGAAGTTACGTAAGGCAGGGATTAAGACAAGTATTCTGTTTACCACATCTTCAGGCGAACATGCGATGGAAGCGTTTATGGTCCATGCAGACGGATATTTGCAAAAGCCCTATGACTATGAAATGTTTTGCCATGCCATGAGTAAGGTCAGCAGCCAGTTCCAAAGGGAGTACAAGACAATTGACGTTCGGATAGACCGTATGAACCGGAAGTTCCAGCTCAAGGATATCTGCTTTGCAGAAACAGATAATCACGGCATACAGATTTACTGTATGGATAATGTTTATCGGACCAACCTTAGTATGGAAGGGCTTAAAGAGCAGATAGGGGATGAACCTGCATTTGTTTCATGCGGACGCAGTTATATTATTAACCTTGCCTATGTGGAAGAAATAGACACGGAGACGATTTACTTAAAGAATAAGGAAATGATTCCCATTCCGGTGCGTATCCGTAAACAAATCAAAGAAAAGTATCAGGAATATTTACAAAGTAAGTAATTACCTGCGGCTCTCTGCCGCAGGTTTTTTGAAAGGAAAAGGAATCATGAGAGAAAAAGAACGCTTGGCATATTTAAAAGAAAATGGAATTGATACAGATGCGGGCATGCGGTATGCAGATACATGCTTTGAATTTTATGAGCAGTTAATTTCTATTTTTATAGACGAATATCAGGAAAAAAGGAAAAAGGCAGAGCAGGAAGCAAAAAAAGCAGGCCGTGAATATACCGTATTGGTACATGGACTGAAAAACAATGCCAAGGCACTGGGTGCATTTTCCCTGTCAGAACTTGCGTATGAACACGAAAAAGCTTCAAAGGAAGGGAATGGGATTTACATCCGGGAACACCTTGAACAACTGCTTTCAGAGTGGGAAAATACGGTTAAAATTTTCAAAAAATAAACAATTAGGAAAAAAAAACGACAATTAGGAAAGATTGGTTGCAAAAAAAATGTATAAACGATATGGTATACCCAGATGAACAAAGAACACTTTTTCAGAATGAATTAGGAGAGAGAAAATGAGAAACGCGAAGATGGGAAACAAAATCGTAAAGAAAGCAATCACATGGGCAATGGTCGCAATGATGACCTTGTCAGGGAGCTTAAGCAGCTTTGCAAGCATGAACGTACATGCAGAGGAAACAGTAGTAGAAAATGAGGATGGCTCCGTTACTACTACAGAGACAACGACAGAAACCACAAATACAACAAATGCAGATGGCTCTACCACCAAAACAGAAACCAAAACAGAAACCACAACAACTACAACGACAGAAGATGTAACATCTACCCCGGCATCAAATGTTACTGTTTCAGAAACTGTAACAGACGGTGGAACAGAGTATTATGTAGACGGCACACAGGTTGCAGATGAGGTGGCAGCAGATGCACAGGGAGAGCAGGATTATATCGTAGAAGAACTGGTAATTGATGAATCTGCAACACAGGTGAACCACTACATTGTAGATGCAGATGGCAACTATGTAACAGACGAAAACGGCAATAACATTGAAGTGACAGACGGAACTGTTATTGAGCAGATAGAAGTAGTAGAAAAGACAGACGGTACATTGGAAGATGTAAACGAAGAAGATATTGTTTATGTAAAAGTAAATGAAGATGGTGTAAAGGAACTGGTAGATGCAGATACAGAAGGTGCTACAGAATATGTAGAAGTAGAAAATGCAGATGACTATGCAGATTCCGTTACCATCAATGAACTGACGGTAACCGATGCAGAAGGAAATGAAACAAAGCAGTTTGTAGATGATGATCTTGCAGCATTACTTGATGATGATGAAGCAACAGAATCCGAAAACTATGCACTGGAAACAGTTTATACAGTATCCGTTAAAGATGCAGAGGGTAAGGATACCACAGTAGAAGTAAAGGCATCCGAATTAGGCGAGGATGAAGTTCCTGAAACCGATGCAGATGGAAATGCGAAATTCAGCGTAAAAGAAAATAAAACATATTCCTTTACTGATAAGAATGGAAATACCTGTGCGGCATCCGGAGAATCTGTAAATGTATCCAAAGAACAAAAGACAACTTATGAGCAGAAAACAGATAAGTGGGGACGTCCTCAGTATGATTGGAAGGGTCGCCCTATTATGGAAGAAGTAAAAACAGACTGCTATTATGCTACCATAACCGATGAAAACGGAAATGTAACTAAGGTTGAAGTTGATGAAAATTCAGTACAAACTAAAACTGAAGGATGGGGATGGAATAAGAAAACAACATATTCTATCGCAGCAACTTCAAAAACAACTTACGAAACAACACTCGGTGGAACAACTTATGAAGTAGATCCCATGAATGTAAAGACAGAAACACATTATGAAGTAATTGATGAAAATGGCCAGGTAGTGATGGAACTGACCAAAGAGGAGTATGAAAACAGAAATGTAACATCCAAAGACTACGCAAAAGTAGATGATGGATATGTAGTATATGGTGACGACGGCGAAACAGAAGTTGCAAGATTTACAGAAGATGAGTGGAAAGTAATCACTGAAGCAGAAGTGACTTATAAGAAAGTTACAAAAATGTATTATACAGCAGATGCAAATGTAGAATACACTACAGCATCCTTTGGTGAAAAAGGCAGTGAACTGAAACTTGGAGATACTTACTATAAGTTAGACGTAAAATTATTTAAGAACACAGACGGAATCACATATGGTACACCTACATGCACAATTGATGAAGCGACTAAGGAAGCAGTTGTAAGTATAACATATACATTAGAAGATGGTACAACAGGTACTTTAACCCGTAGAGTTGCACTGGCAGATTTCGGTAAGAGTAACTATGCAACCATTACCATCAAGTATGTACCCACCTATACAACAAAAGAAGGCTTTGACTTTGAAGTTGCAGTAGAAAAAACCACAGCAGACAGTGTAGTGGTAGAAACAGTAAAGACAACAACTACTTCAAAGGAAAGCCAGCCTGCAGAAGCCGGAAACAGCAGTGACAACCCCATGCTGGATACAAGACTGACAGAAGGAAAAACAGCAATTAACAGCGCAAACGGCAAATCAAAAGTGGGCCATATTGATGTCAGAGTAGACGTAGACACCACTGCTTTAGCAGCAAAAGGAGTTACAGATGCAACAGTTGAAACTCTGACAATGACAATTGGTAAAAATAGTTATACACCCGGAAAAGGTCTTGAATATCGTGCAGACCATCCCGGAGAGTATGAATACAGCTTTAAGGTAAGCAAAGAAAGAGATAAAGTGGCTGGTGATAAGCTGGTAACAGTGCTTGCTAAGATTACTTACAAATTAAACGGAGAAGAAAAGACTCTCTGGTATCAGACAAAGGTATATCCCAATATTAATGATAATGCTAACAATGTATGTTCCGGTAACACATGGGCACAGCTTGGTTCCGGTATGGACAAAGGCTTTGACTTTGTAATCTCCTTAAGCGAAATCAACGCAGCCATTGAACAGCAGATTACAACAACAACTACCACAACAAACACAACACAGTCTTTGCAGATGACATTAGGTATGGAAACATCCTTAACAGCCGACGAAGTGGCAGAAGTAGTAAGTGCGTCTCTTGATGAAGGAACACAGAAGGTAGATGAAAATCTCATTAAAGCCTTAATGTTTGTAAGACTTGACGGATTTGAGCAGATAGAAAATGGAAGCACCCATTATCCTAAAACTGAGTATAGTAAAGACCTTGCTAAGGGACAGGTAATCTTATTATTCTCTCCTAATGGATACAAAGTATACGGTGAAATCGGTGATGAAACAGTATATGGAAATATTCTTACTTTTGTAGAAGACGGAACAGAAGAATTCATCCCTGAAATTGAAAAGGCATATTTAGAAAGCCTTACCGATGCACAGAAAGAATTAATCAGAAATGCAGTTGAGCTTGAAGTAGAAAAGCAGATAGAAGCAAAGAAAGCAGAGATTGCGAAAGCACTTTTCGGTGATGAGTATACACAAGAACAGTTTGACAGCATTACATGGACTATGGATGAGGATGCAATCGCAGCAGCAATTGACGATGTTATGGCAAATCTTGCAGTACGTTGGTATGTATTAAAAGAGGAATATGATGGTAACCATATCGATGGTGTTGTAGTAACAAAGAAATTTGAAGTAGAAGTAAATGGTGAAGTGATTGAAATTCCTGTAATCATTCCCGACGGACCTACCCCTACACCTGTAGATCCTACACCCGTAAATCCTATACCCGGGGATGACACACCGGTAATTATCGAAGATGGTCCTGTAGCACTCGCAGCAGCACCGGCAGAAGCACCTGCAGTACTTGGTGCAAACAGAGCAGCAGAAGCACCTGCAGTACTTGGCGTAAAAAGAGATGATTACTATGCAGTACTTGGTGAAAGAAGAAATCCTGCAACAGGAGATAGCTTATCCCTTATGCTTTGGGCAGTATCCTCTGTAGTAGCAACAGGAGCAGCTTCCGTAGCAGGCGTTAAAACGATTAAAAGCAGAAAGAAAAAGGAAAATAAATAATTAATACAATCTCCAAATTCATTATCTATTTCAAGAATCGTTCCCCGTAAAATTGCGGGGAACGATTCCATATAGTCATGCATAATTGGGATTTATTTTTTGACAATTTATGATACAATTTGAGTGAACGGCAATTTGGGGGAAGCAACATTAAAATATGGAGAGAAGGCAATGAAAAAGATACTTATAGTCGATGATGAAATCATGAATCTTGCTTTGGAAAAGCATGCTCTTTCCGGAGAGTATGAAGTGACCAGTGCAACATCCGGTGAAGAAGCATTACAATGTTTGGAAGAAGAAATACCGGATATGATTTTATTGGACATTGAGATGCCGGGGATTGACGGCATGGAAGTGGCAAGAATCATGAAAGCGGACGACCGTTATAAGGAGATACCGATTGTTTTTCTGACGGCAGATTCTGAACCGGAAACAGAGGCAAAGTGTTTGGAAATGGGGGCAGATGATTTTATCATTAAGCCTTTTGTTCCGATAGTGATGCAAAGCCGTATCGGAAGAATTTTCGAACTTCGTGAACTGAGAGAAGCTTTGGAAGTACAGCTGGTACAAAAGGAAAAACAGATTGAGGATGTGACAAGGATATCTATTACTGATTCCTTAACAGGAGTTTTTAACAGGAGCTACATAGAACGTAAGATTGCGGAATTGATTGCAGAAAATCATGTAGGTACTATGTTCATTATGGATATTGACAATTTTAAGAAGGTCAATGATACATTAGGACATATTGCCGGGGATAAAACACTTCAGTTGTTTGCGGATATATTACGGGATAATACTAGGAAGGTAGATATTGTAGGAAGACTTGGCGGAGACGAATTTGTTATATTCTTTATGGATATGACCACCCGTGAGGTAGCCTTGGAAAAAGCACGGTCTATTATTAATACATTTCTGGAAAAATTCAGGGAGACTTATGCACTGGAAGAGGTTTCTATTTCCATCGGTATTGCCGGTTGTCCCACGGACGGAAAAACTTTTGAAGCATTATATAAAAATGCAGACAAAGCACTTTACTATATTAAGAATAAGGGGAAGAATTCTTACCATTTCTTTGAAGATGAGAAAAGTGGGTACTTTGAACTTTGCAGCACAACGGTAGACTTGAATAATGTCCGTGATTTAATAGAGGGACATGCAGACATGAAAAAAGGTGCGTTTCAAGTTTCTTACGGGGAATTTCGAAAGATATATGACTTTGTACTTCGCTGTGTGGAAAGAAAGCAGCAGATGGTACAGACCGTTTTGCTTACATTGTGTGTAAAGGACGAGACAGAATTTTTGTTGGAAGAAATCGAAAAAGCAATGAATGCCCTGCAGATTGCAGTAAAGGAATCTTTGCGGGCAGTGGATGTGGGAACTGAATACAGCAGCAGACAGTATGTTTTGATTTTGATGGATGCTGATACTTCAAACGGAATGATGGTGGTAGAGAGGGTTGTTGAGAAATTTTATCAGACTTACGGGCAGGATAAAATAGAATTGACATATGATATTCAGGCAATGCGTCCGGGGATAAAGTAAGGAGCAGATATGAAAAGGTTTTCCATAATAGCAGGAATTATTTTTGCAATTATTATATTGGGAATTTTTTTGATTTCAAAGGATGAAGAAGAGACAGAAATCACGAAAGAAGTAACAAAAGTAGGCCTTATATTAAATGGAAGCAAAATGGATGATAACTGGGGTGAGTCTCATTATGAGGGATTGATTGGTTGTGAAGAAAAATTGAATATCCGGGTTATATGTATGGAAAATGTACCGGAGGGTACAGAATGCGGAGATACAATTAAGCACTTGATTGAAGATGGATGTAAGATTATTATATGCAATTCTTTCGGATACGGAGATGCTGTAATGCAGCTTTCAGAACAATATCCGGATATTTATTTTTTTCATGCAACAGGAACCGGTGAGGGAGATAATTTAACCACTTATTTCGGTAGAATATATCAGATGCGCTTTTTGAGCGGTATTGTGGCAGGAATGCAGACACAGACAAATAAAATCGGGTATGTGGCGGCATTTCCCATCGATGAAGTAAACAGAGGTATTAATGCATTTACGCTGGGTGTACGTGAAGTAAATCCGGAAGCAAAGGTTTATGTACAGTGGAGTGGTTCATGGACAGATGATGCGATGAGCAGGCAGGCGGCGGAAAAACTGCTGACAGATGAGGATATTGATGTGCTTGCCATGCATTCCGATTCAAATGAACCTTTGGAAGTGGCAGAAGAACAGGGAATATGGTCAATCGGATACAATATCGATAACAGTGACAAGTATCCAAATTCTTATCTGACAGCACCGGTTTGGCAGTGGCAGAATTTTTATGAACCCCATATCCGTGCTTGCTTACAAGATAAGTTTGTGGGAAAACACTATTGGCTGGGAGCTGAAAGCAATTTGATTTCCATGGCCCCATTTACTGCAAATGTAAAACCGGGTATTGCCGAGGTAGTAGAAGAAGAGATGATAAAGCTTCAAAGCGGAACCTTTGATGTGTTTTATGGTCCCATTGAAGATAATACAGGAAAGATACGTGTTCCGGAGAAGGAAAGTATGTCAGATTACTCTATGCTGAATGAATTTAACTGGTATGTGAAGGGAGTCGTACTGAATGAAGAATAAGGATTGGAAGAATCCGTTTTTGCTGTTATCCGGAGCTATAGTTGTTGTACTTATTTTCGGGATTATTTTTTTGTTTGGTATAAAAAAAGAATCTGAGATTAAAGTGGGTTTTATTATGTCCGGCGAAAAGACGGAAAGCGGATGGAATGAAATGCAATATAAGGCAATAGAAAAAGCCTGTGAAACATATGGTGTACAGTTGATTTGTAAAGAAAACATACATGAATTTACAGGGCAATGTGAACAGGCAATACAGGAACTTGCAGATGAAGGGGCAGGAATGATTATATTAAGCAGTTACGGATACTCGGAGGAGGTAAGTGATACTGTATCAGAATATCCGGAAATTGTTTTTTATGGGAACTCTTCCGAATATCATGAGTCAAATCTGACTTCTTACTTTGCAAGAATATATCAGGTGAGATACTTGTCCGGAATAATTGCCGGTATGAAGACGGATAGTGACGTAATCGGTTATGTGGCAGCTATGCCAAATAATGAAGTAAATAGAGGCATTAATGCATTTACACTAGGTGTACAAATGGTAAATGAAGATGCCAAAGTTTTAGTGCATTGGACAGGAAAGTGGGATGATGAAGCGGCTGAAAAGGCTGCTGCAAAGACACTGATAGAGCAGGCCGGAGCTGATGTGCTGACTTACCACCAAAATCAGAATTATGTAATACAGGTAGCAGAAGAGGCCGGTGTATTTTCCATAGGATATCACAAGCCATATATTAATTATTCAGAGAAACATCTGACCTCTGCGGTATTTGATTGGTATCCGGTATATAAGGAATTAATCAGAGAATATAGGAAGGAGAGAGGGAATTCGCAGGCAAATTATTGGATAGGACTGGAAAAGGAAGCTGTTTATTTATCCAATTATTCTTCTGAGGTTACAAAAGAGATGCGTCATGTGGTTGAAAAGGCCAAAGCAGAAATTCTTTCGGGACATGATGTTTTTTCAGGTGTGATTTATGACACGGAAGGGACTCTCAGATGCGGTGAAAATGAAATAATTAGTGATGAACTATTGTTAGAGCAACATGATTGGTTTGTAGAGGGCGTGGAGTTTTATGATGATGAAGGTTAGTAAGAAGCAAATACTAAGCGTGTTCCTGTTTGTTTTGGTTATAGGAAGTATTGGTATGCTGATGCATTTTAGATTGCACAGTATTATGAATGAATATATGGAAAAGCAGGTGGCAGCACAGGCAGAATCCTTTGCAGGAATATACAGTGCAAAGTTCACCATGGAACTGCATAGGATGCAAAGCATAGCGGACTACATCGAATGGGAGCAGCTTGATGAAGAAAGCCTGGCAAGAATCAGGAAGGCATTGGAAAATCAAACAGAAGGTGTTCAGTACGGAATTGTCGGTGTAGGTGGTAATACGGTTTACGGGGAAGGCATTGAGTATGCTGCTTTTCCGAGCATACAGGAGTCTTTTCGCGGCAACGGTGGAGTTTGTTATGACAAAGAAAAAGGAATGCTGCTTAGTACACCTGTATTTCACGACAAAAATATAAAATATGTTTTATATGAGTTGTTTGCACCGGAATTATTAGATACATCCATTGTGATGAACAGTTATGCAGGAGAAGAGAAAGTGATTATTGCGTCAAAAAGCGGTCAGTCAATTTATTCTCTTAAGGATGAACAGTATACAAATTTGTTTGAAACAAAGGAAGCTGACGATGCATTCGAAAGTATTCGTACGAAACTGGATACGTCAATTTCAGCAGCAACGTACAGAGGAGATTATTTCTATTTTGTATCGGAAATTGAAGATACAGAATTTTATGTTGTAGGTGTGGTACCGAAAGAATCCGTAACAAATGGAATTGATGGTATATTCGCATTGATTTTCTGGGTGTTTGGTTTGCTCCTGGTATTGTTCGGGATTATCGTTTTCTATTTCTTTAGTGCACAGGAAAAAGCAAGGGAGAGTGAAGAACTGCGTGCGGCAAAAGAAATTGCGGAAATGTCCAATCGTGCCAAAAATGATTTCATGGCAAATATGTCCCACGAAATCAGAACACCGATTAACGCAATATCCGGAATGAATGAAATGATTCTCAGGGAATGTAAAGATGAGGATATCAGGCAATATGCACTTAATATTAAACATGCCGGTCATACACTGCTTACTTTGGTGAATGATATTTTGGATTTTGCCAAAATTGAAGCGGGAAAAATGGAAATCGTGGAAGAAAAATATGATTTGGATTCGATGTTGAGTGATGTGCTTAGCATGATACAGGAGATGGCAGATAAAAAAGCACTTTCTGTAGAGGTGGATGTATACCCGGAAACACCAAATCAATTGTATGGTGACTCTCTGAAGATTCATCAGATTATTTTAAATCTGTTAAGTAATGCAGTAAAGTATACACAAAAAGGAACCGTATCTTTAAAGGTGGAAAGTTTTGCACAGGAAAACGATGTGGTTCTGTTAACCATTTCTGTGGCAGATACGGGCATGGGGATTAAAAAAGAAGATGTAAGTAAATTGTTTGAGGGATTTGAGAGGTTAGATATAAAAGATAACCGTCATATCCAAGGTACCGGTTTGGGACTCGCAATTACTGACAGATTGATAAAGCAAATGAACGGAACCATTAAAGTGGAGAGCGTTTTTGGCGAAGGCTCTGTTTTTACAATTACATTATTCCAAAAGATAGTGGGGGATGATGTGATAGGTGACTTTAATAATAAATATTTAAAAGGAAGGGTGGATGTAGCAACCTACCATGAAAGTTTCACTGCACCCGATGCACATGTCCTGGTGGTAGATGACAACGAAATCAATCTTGCAGTTGTAGAAAATCTCCTAAAAAAGACGATGATGAAGGTTACTCTTTGCAAAAGCGGTATTGAATGTCTGTTGTTGGTAAAAAAACAGAGATATGATGTGATTTTGCTTGACCATATGATGCCCGAGATGGATGGTATAGAAACCTTGAAACGCTCAAAACTTATGGCAGACAGTCTGTGTTTAAGCACTCCGGTGATTGTATTAACAGCCAATGTTATGCCGGGAATCCGTGATGTATATTTAAAAGAAGGATTTGATGATTATCTGGGTAAACCTATTGAGGGAAAAATGCTTGAAGAGATGTTGATTAAGCATTTGCCACCTGAAAAAGTATGCAAGGGACATGCGAAGGAAAAAGAAACAGAAAAAACAGATGCAGTAACAACAGAAATAAGGCAGGAAGATGTAAAAGAAAATTATTTGCAGGTTTCGATAGGAATGCAATATTGTGGTAACAGCAATGAAATTTACTGTGAAATGCTCAAGATGTTCTGTGACTTAAAGGAAGAGAAGAAGAGACAGTTGGAAGAGAGTTTTTCTGCGCAGGATTACGAAAAGTACATAGTTTATGTCCATGCACTTAAGTCATCATCTTTAAGTATCGGAGGAAAAACGGTTTCGACCATGGCGGCGAAGCAGGAAAAAGCCGGCAAGCAGGGTGATTATGATTACGTGAAAGAAAATCATAATGAAATAATGAAATTATATGATTTGACGGTAGAGGAAGCAAGAGAGTATTTAAGGAAATCATCTTGACAAACAAAGAAAAGCCGACTAATATGATAATAATTAAAGAAGAAAGGCGTTGAAAAAGAGGAGTACATATACCCCGTCGTCAGAGAGTAAACCCTGCAGAGTCATCTGCAGTGCTGTGAGGTTTTCGGTAGAGGGATATGGAAGGTAGCTTTGGAGCCGGAATGCTGAACGATTAATTTTCAGTAGGTGTTCACGATTTATCCCCGTTATAGGATAGGATTTTATGCAATGATGATTTGCTGAAGTCACTGAGTGATAAATGAAGGTGGTACCGCGTATATAACGCCCTTCACAGATGATACGTCTGTGAAGGGTATTTTTTTGTTCATCACAGCGTACCGATTGTAAAATAGAAAAGGAGATTAGCAAACATGAGCAAAGAACTCGCAAAAACTTATGATCCCAAAGGTCTTGAAGACCGACTTTATGAAAAATGGCTTGAAAAGAAGTATTTTCATGCAGAAGTAGATCATTCCAAAACACCCTTTACCATTGTGATTCCGCCCCCAAATATTACAGGACAGCTTCACATGGGACATGCCCTTGACAATACCATGCAGGATATTTTGATCCGTTATAAGAGAATGCAGGGATATAATGCCCTTTGGCAGCCCGGTACGGACCATGCAAGTATTGCAACAGAGGTTAAGATTATCGAAAAGATGAAGGAAGAAGGAATCAGCAAAGAAGATCTTGGCAGAGAAGGTTTTCTTGAGAGAGCATGGGACTGGAAGAGAGAATACGGCGGACGTATTATCAGCCAGCTTAAAAAACTTGGTTCTTCCTGTGATTGGGACAGAGAGCGTTTTACCATGGACGAAGGCTGTAACAAGGCCGTAACCGAAGTGTTCTGCAAGATGCATGAAAAAGGTTGGATTTACAAGGGAAGCCGTATCATCAACTGGTGTCCTGTTTGTAATACATCCATCTCCGATGCGGAAGTAGAGTATGAAGAGCAGGCAGGTCATTTTTGGCATATTAAATATCCCATGATTGAGGATGACGGCAGTGTAAGCACTACCCGCTTTATCGAATTTGCAACCACCAGACCGGAAACCATGCTTGGTGATACTGCGGTAGCGGTAAATCCAGAAGATGACAGATATAAAGATATGATTGGCAAAAAACTGATGCTGCCCATCATTAACAGAGAACTTCCCGTTGTTGCGGACTCTTATGTTGATATGGAATTTGGTACCGGTGTTGTTAAGATTACACCTGCCCATGATCCTAACGACTTTGAGGTTGGTAAGCGTCATAATCTGCCTGAAATTAATATTATGAATGATGATGCCACCATTAATGAAAACGGTGGTAAGTTCTGCGGTATGGACCGTTACGTGGCAAGAAAGGCTATCGTAAAAGAACTTGATGAAATGGGTCTTCTTGTTCGCATTGAAGATTATAGCCATAATGTTGGTACCCATGACCGATGTAAGACTACCATCGAGCCTATGATTAAACAACAGTGGTTTGTAAAGATGGATGAGTTGATTAAGCCTGCGATAGAAGCAGTGAAGTCAGGGGATATCCAGCTGATACCTAAGCGTATGGAAAAGACCTACTTTAACTGGACAGACAATATCCGCGACTGGTGTATCAGTAGACAGCTTTGGTGGGGACACAGAATTCCTGCATATTACTGTTCTTGCGGTGAAACCATTGTTTCCGCAACAGCACCGGATAAATGTCCTAAGTGTGGCGGTACTCATTTAGAGCAGGATCCCGATACGCTTGATACATGGTTTTCTTCAGCACTTTGGCCGTTCTCAACACTTGGCTGGCCGGAGATGACAGAAGATTTGAAATATTTCTATCCCACCGATGTTCTGGTAACCGGGTATGATATTATTTTCTTCTGGGTTATCCGTATGATTTTCTCGGGATTTGAGCAGATGGGAGAAAAGCCCTTTAAGACAGTATTATTCCACGGACTTGTAAGGGATTCCCAGGGACGTAAGATGAGTAAGTCTTTAGGTAACGGTATTGATCCACTTGAAATTATTGAGCAGTATGGTGCCGATGCCCTTCGTCTGACCTTGGTTACCGGTAATGCGCCCGGTAATGATATGCGTTTCTACTACGAGAGAGTAGAAGCAAGCAGAAACTTTGCAAACAAGATTTGGAACGCTTCCCGTTTCATCATGATGAATATGCCTGAAGCCGGACTTCGTGTAGAAAATCCTGCACTTGAGCCGGTTGATAAGTGGATTCTTTCCAAGTTAAATACACTTGCCAAAGATGTAACCGACAATATGGACAGCTTCGAGCTTGGTATTGCAGTTTCCAAGGTTTATGACTTTATTTGGGATGAGTTCTGTGATTGGTATATTGAGATGGTAAAACCCCGTCTTTATAATTCTGATAACCAGGCAAGCAAGGACGCAGCTCTTTGGACCTTAAAGACAGTACTGATTGATGCCTTAAAGCTGCTTCATCCTTATATGCCTTTTATTACAGAGGAAATTTTCTGTACACTGCAGTCCGAAGAGGAATCCATCATGATTTCCAAGTGGCCTGAGTACAAGGATGAGTGGAATTTTGCAAAAGAAGAAAAAGACATTGAAATCATCAAGGAAGCGGTAAGAGGTATCCGTAATGTCCGTACCGAAATGAATGTTGCACCCAGCAGAAAAGCATTTGTTTATGTGGTAAGTGAAAACGAAGATATTATGAATGCTTTCACGGAAGGTAAGCTGTTCTTTGCATCCCTTGCTTATGCATCAGAGGTTTCCGTTCAGAAAGATAAAGCAGGTATTGCTGAGGATGCGGTTTCCGTTGTGATTGCAAACGCAACCCTTTATATTCCTTTTGCAGAGCTTGTTGACCTTAGTCAGGAAATTGAACGTCTCGAAAAAGAGGAGAAGAAGCTTATGGGTGAGCTTGCCCGTGTAAACGGTATGTTAAATAATGAGAAGTTCATGTCTAAGGCACCGGAAGCAAAGGTTGCTGAAGAGAGAGCGAAGCTTGAAAAATATACCCAGATGATGGAGCAGGTTAAGGAAAGACTTGCACAGCTTAAGAAATAGGAAGGAACCTATGTCAGCAGACTTTAATTATAATAAGGCAGAGCAGTATATATTAGATATTCCCAAGTTTGCAGGGAAACATACGCTTGAAGACACCCGCAGGCTTCTAAAGAAACTTATAGAAGGGAACATTCACAGCAAAGTGATTCATATCGCAGGCACAAACGGAAAAGGTTCCGTTTGTGCTTATTTGCGTTCTATTTTAATGAAAAGCGGCTGTAGTGTAGGGATGTTTACCTCTCCTCATTTGGAGTCAATACGGGAGAGAATTTGCCTTGGAGAAGAGATGATTTCCGAAGAAGATTTCATGGATGCTTTTGATAAGGTGATCCGGGCATGGAAAGAACTGACAAAGGAAGAAGATGACGAAGAAAAGAATAGGCTGCATCCATCTTTTTTTGAATTCTTGTTTTTGATGGCAATGGTTTACTTTGATGAAAAAGCGCCGGATTATATTATTTTGGAAACAGGACTGGGCGGAAGACTTGATGCGACGAACTGTATTGAAAAGCCCGCAGTTTGTGTAATTACGAAAATCGGATTTGACCATATGCAATACCTGGGAGAGAGCATAGAACAGATTGCCATAGAAAAAGCCGGGATTATAAAAGCGGGCGCTCCGGTTGTTTTTTTTGATAAAAGAGAAGAAGTGACTGACATTTTAAATGATTATGCGAAAAAAGTAAAAACCGAGGCAATTATCGTCGAAAAAAACAGTATTTTGAAAGTGAATATCGATAATAAAACCATTGATTTTTCGTTTCATAGTGGTTATTATAAATATGATAGTCTTTTTCTTAACACAACGGCACTATATCAGACCGAAAATGCATCATTGGCAGTGGCGGCTGCTGAGGTTTTGAAGAGGACAGATGTAAGTATTACGACGGATAGTATCAGGCAAGGATTAAGGAAGGCCCATTGGCCGGGACGAATGGAAGAAATTTTACCCGGAGTGTACTTGGATGGGGCTCATAACGAGGACGGAATAGAAGCATTTTTGAGTACAGTCAGAGAAAGCAGACTTCAAGAGAAGAAGTATTTACTTTTTGGAGTTGTGGCAGATAAGCAGTATGAAAAAATGATAAAAAGGATTGCAGAGGAAGGACTGTTTACGGAAGTGGCAGTGACGGCTCTAGAATCAGACAGAAGTACGTCCATAGATAGATTAAGGGAAATATGGGAGCAATATGACGTTTGTTGCAGTTTCCACGAGGATGCAGAAGAAGCGTTTCATTATTTGATGGCGTGCAGGGAGAATGCAGATGTTGTTTATATTGCAGGTTCGCTTTATCTGGTAGGGCAGATAAAATCCCTGGTAAGGAGAATGTCAGATGATTGATTTTGAAGAAGAATTAAAGAAATTTCACCCCAGTTTAGAGGTGGAAGATGCGGCGGAAGCCATTTATAACGAAGATTTGACCGATATGGCTGATATATTAATAAAAATGGTTGCAAAGACAAAGACAGAAGAATAGGAGAACGGCATGGTATGTTATAACTGTGGATGCCGTTTGTCAGAACACGATTTTTGTACAGGCTGTGGAGCAGATGTGGGCCTTTACAAAAAAATCATATATATGTCCAACCGTTTTTATAATGATGGATTAGACAAAGCATCCGTAAGAGATTTGTCGGGAGCGATCATAAGCTTACGGCAGAGTTTAAAATTAAATAAAAACAATATTGATGCACGTAACCTTTTGGGGCTCGTGTATTTTGAAATGGGAGAAACCGTTGCTGCTTTAAGCGAATGGGTTATCAGCAAAAATTTGCGCCCAAAAAAGAATATTGCCGATGATTATATTGATATGTTGCAGAATAATCAATCAAGATTGGATGCCATTAATCAGACAATTAAAAAATATAATCAGGCACTTATTTATTGCTATCAGGACAGCCAGGATTTGGCAGTGATACAGCTTAAGAAAGTTCTTTCCTATAACTCCAAATATGTAAAAGCCCATCAACTTTTGGCACTTTTATATATGAATATGGAAGAATGGGAAAAGGCAAAGCGCGAATTGCAGAAGTGCTGTCAGATAGATACCAATAATACGATTACATTAAGATATTTAAAAGAAGTAGAACATATGTTGATGCCGGAAGAGCCGGCAAAGAATGCGCCAAAGAAAAAGGCACATTCCGAAGATGTCATTAGGTACCAAAGCGGTAATGAGACAATCATACAGCCTGTTAATGCATATGAAAAGAAAGGTGTAACGTCTCTTCTTAATTTGGGAATCGGATTGATTATCGGTATTGCCATTGCATGGTTTCTTATTTTGCCGGCGCAGGTGCAAAATGCAAAAGCAGATATCAATAATGATTTGCGGGTGGTAAGTGAACAGTCGGATGCTAAAACGGCAACGATTGATGAACTTCAGCAGCAAGTGCAGCGCCTTACTGATGAAAATGTGCAGCTGACAGAAGAATTAACTTCCTATCAGGGTACTGACGGGGCGCTGAAGGCAACAGACGGACTTATGATGGCAGTGAGTGCATACCTTGCTAATCCGGAAGATGTCGAAACAATTGCCCTTTACATGGAAACGTTAGAGGCAGAAGAGGAGGTTGTAAACAGAACGGCATCCTTTGATACCTTGGAGGATAATTTCCTCGCACTTGTAGGTACAACGCTTGCAGCGCATTATTATGATTTGGGATATGAAAGTTATCGCGCTGATGATTACGAAGCGGCAATTCCGAATCTTGAAAGAGCTTATCGATATGATATAACCAATGGTGATGCACTGTTCTACCTCGGAAACTGCTACAGACGCACCGGTGACAATGACAAGGCAAAAGAAATATATGCAAAAGTGATTGATGACTTCCCCGGAACAGAAAAAGCGAGAAGTTCAGAAACCCACTTGGCAGAGATTAATAATGAAAATTAAATAAAAGTAAACGAATACAAAAGAGAGCATGGAGACATGTTCTCTTTTTTTGATAGAAAGGGGAAAAAATGGAAGAGGAATTTAAAGTAATTGACAATTACCTGATGGTAAAGATGCCGGAGGAAGTGGATCATCATAAGTCCGACATAATCAGTAAGACGGCAGATAAATATATTATTAACGCAGGAGTAGGAAATGTGGTATTTGACTTTGAAGACACCAGATTTATGGATAGTTCGGGAATCGGAATTATACTTGGGAGATATAAGAAAATAGCTTATTTTGGCGGAAAAGTGTTTGCGATAAATGCGGATAGCAGAATCAAACGTACGTTGATGATTTGCGGCTTGCATAAAGTGATTGAAATTATGGAGTAAAAGGAGAATGAAAATGGAAACTGGGAAAATACTGGAAGAAACAGTAAGAAATAAGAAGGAAATGAAAAACGAAATGCGACTGGAATTTGATGCCGTTTCCGAAAATGAAGCATTCGCGAGAGTGGCGGTGGCAGCATTTGTTACACCACTTAATCCTACCATAGAAGAAATTTCGGATATAAAAACAGCCGTATCGGAAGCCGTTACAAATGCCATTATACATGGCTACGATGCAGAGAGTGGATATGTGGCAAAGGAGAGAAAGGTATACATACATTGTTTGATTTTGCATGATGTTTTACATGTAGAGATTATCGATGAAGGAAAAGGGATTGAGAATATTGAGCAGGCAATGGAACCGTTGTTTACGACAAAGCCGGAAATGGACAGATCAGGCATGGGGTTTGCTTTTATGGAGGCTTTTATGGATGATCTTGAAGTGATTTCTGAACCGGGAATGGGAACGACTGTGCTTATGAAGAAGAAGCTGGGAACATCGTCATGGATACAGTGTGAGGAGTAGATATGGCGGAAATAACAGTACTAATCAGGCAGGCACAGGAAGGAGAAAAAGAAGCAAGAGAAGTACTGATAGAACAAAATCTTGGATTGGTGCATCATATTGTAAAACGTTTTGCAGGTCGTGGCTATGAAACAGAAGATTTGTTTCAAATAGGCGTAATCGGTCTTATGAAAGCTGTGGACAAGTTTGATGTTACGTATGATGTAAAATTTTCCACTTATGCGGTCCCTCTTATAACAGGCGAAATCAAACGTTTTATACGAGATGACGGTATGGTTAAAGTGTCCAGGACACTAAAAGAAAATGCGGTGAAGGTAAAATATGCACAGGAAAAATTGAGTAAATTATACGGTAGAGATCCCTCATTGGAAGAGGTGTCGCGGGAAACGTTGTTATCGGTAGAAGAAGTATTGTTATGTGTGGAAGCCAATATTCCTGTTGAATCTATTTATAAAACAGTTTATCAAAGTGACGGAAGTGAAATATGTATGGCAGACCAGCTTGCAGATGATAGGAAGGATGAGCAGGAAAGACTCCTGAATCATATGTTAGTAAGGCAGCTTTTGGATGGTCTGTCCGAAAAGGAACAACAAATCATTGTGTTGCGTTACTATAAAGAAAAGACCCAGATGGAAGTCGCAAAGATGTTGGGAATCAGTCAGGTGCAGGTCAGCAGGATGGAAAAGAAGATTTTATTACATATGAGGGAGAAAATAGTGAACGATAATTAGTTGACATAATTATATCATTATAGTAAAGTAAAATTAGGAAAAATTATGAATAATCTGCTAAAAAACAGAGGAAATACGAATGAAAAAATGTAAATTTACAATTCTGAGTTTATGGATGGCAGGCGTTCTGTTTTGTAACAGTATGTCTGCTTTTGCTACGGAAAAAACAGGAGAAAAAAACGTAGACAAAGAAAATATAATTACTGAATTTATCGAGGTAGAGGAATCTTATTTTGAACTGTCCGTAAGACCGTCATTGGATGAAGTGCTTAAAATGTTTCCGGATACACTTATGGTCATAATAGATGAAGAAGAAACAGAACTTTCCGTAACATGGGAATGTGTGGATGATTATGAAGAAACCAACTACGACATGTACGAATTTACGCCGGTATGGGATGAGGAAGAATATATTTTGGCAGATTCCGTAAACAGATATTGGGGTATTCCCTGTATGCTTATAGTTGTGCCAATGGAAATGACGGAAGAAGAAAAAGCATATATAGAGGATGCCAAGGCAGAACTACATGAAATCCTCGCAGAAGAAAATGTACTTGCGCTTGTTTATCTTTGTGAAGAGTACGGATTAAAAGATGAGGCGAATATTGACAGCAATACAGTAGTAGATTTGCCAACGGGTACAACAGTAGAGATAAAGAATGTATCAATTGACGGAATGCGTAATATATGGTACGAAGTTTCCTGCATGCGTGGAGATGATACTTATACCGGATACATAGAAAAAAATTACCTTGCGTATTCCAATGAGTCATTTAAAAACTGGGAAGCAGAGTATCTTTCCGCATACGGAATGCAGGTGGCTACCTACGGATTGTCTTATCAGGATATAGAGCAATTTCCCGAATCCTATCAGGAAGAACTCATAAAGTTAAAAAGGGCACATCCAAATTGGGTGTTTGTAAAACAAAATACAAATCTTAATTGGCAGAGTGTGGTTGATGCACAGAATTCAAATGAGAGAAGCTTAATTGGATCTTCCATGGCAAGTGCTTATAAGGGGGAATATTACGGCGACGGATGGTATTTTGCATCAGAAGCAGCTATTGCATATTACATGGACCCGAGAAATTTCTTGGATGAAACCAGTATTTTTCAGTTTGAATTGTTGACATTTAATGCTTCTTACCATACAAAGAATGCGGTGCAGAATATTCTAAACAATACATTTATGTCCGGAAATATTCCGGATGATGACAGGACTTATGCGCAGGCATTTTATGAGATAGGTTCTTCTCTGGGTGTAAGCCCATTCCATTTAGCCAGCCGTGTTTATCAGGAGCAGGGAAAAGGAACCTCATCACTTATTTCGGGTAAGTATGAAGGATATCAGGGATATTATAATTATTTTAATGTAGGTGCATCAGGAAAAACGACAAAAGAAATAATTGATTCAGGATTAGAGTATGCCAAAAGTAAAAATTGGAATACTAGGTATAAGTCACTAAGCGGAGGCGCATCTATTTTGTCCGCAAATTATATTTTGAAGAGACAAGATACGGTATATCTGCAGAAGTTTAATGTGGACGGAACCTATCATGGTTTATACAAGCATCAGTATATGCAGAATGTAAGGGCTCCTTATACAGAATCAATAAAAGTTAAAACAGCTTACGCGAATGCAGGTGCAATCGATAATGCTTTTGTATTTAAGATACCGGTTTATAACAATATGCCGGCCACAGCATGTCCGATACCTACAGCGGTAAGCACGCCGACACCGGCACCGACGAAGTCGCCTACACCGACAGCGACAGAGACGCCAACGGCGAGTCCAACAGCGACACCGACTAAGTCACCGACAGCAACACCGACTAAGTCACCGACAGCAACACCGACGGCAAGTCCAACAGAGGCGCCAACGGCAAGTCCTACAGCGACGCCGACGGCGAGTCCGACAGTGACACCGACTAAGTCACCGACAGCAAGTCCTACAGCAACGCCGACGGAGAGCCCGACAGCAAAGCCAACGGCGAGTCCGACAGCGACACCGACTAAGTCACCGACAGCAACACCGACGGCAAGTCCAACAGAGGCGCCAACGGCAAGTCCAACAGCGACACCGACTAAGTCACCGACAGCAAGCCCGACAGCGACGCCAACGGAAAGTCCTACAGCAACGCCGACGGCGAGCCCGACAGCAAAGCCAACGGAAAGTCCTACGGCAACACCGACTCCGACAAAGTCGCCAACAGCAAGTCCAACAGCGACACCGACGACAAGTCCAACAGCGACACCGACGGAGAGCCCGACAGCAACGCCAACGGCAAGCCCAACGGCAACACCGACTCCGACGAAGTCGCCAACAGCAAGCCCAACGGTAACACCGACTCCGACTAAGTCACCAACAGCAAGTCCTACAGCGACACCGACGAAGTCAGCGACAGCGACACCAAAGGCGACAGCAGACAATAAATCGCAGGATCAGCAATTAATTACAATATTGCCGCAACCGACACAAGAGCCGCAAACTATCGTACAGGAAACTGAGGAACCGCAAGTGACCGCAGAACCGCAGGCGACGCAGCAACCTCAGGAGACGACACAGCAGCAAAGTGCAGAAGCAGCGTCCACAGTGATACCGGAGACCACGCCGAAAGCAGGGCAGATGGGAACAATCGCTATGGAGATGGAAGAAAATACTAAGGTATATGCACAGACCTTAGAGAAGATAAGAGAAGACAAAACAGAAGTGCTTCTTACTATGAGTGAGAGCGTAGTATGGAAAATTGACGGAAGTCAAATGGTGGAAGGTCCGCTTGAGGATATAGACTTTGCAGTAACGCTCGGTGAGACAAAAATACCGGATAAGAAGGTTGCAGAACTGCTTTCTGACGAGAGCAGATATGTGGAAATGTCACTTGCGCATGAAGGTGAGTTCGGATTTGATGCGGTACTTACAATCAAATTGGAGGAGGCAAAAGCCGGAGAGTATGCTAATCTCTTCTACTATAATGAAACAACGGATGAGTTTGAATTCATGTGTGCAGCACTTGTTAATGATAATAATGAAGCAGCATTTGGATTTAAGCATGCTTCGGATTATGTCATAATCATCAGTGAGCATACCATGGAAGAACGTGTAGAAGTGATGCTTGAAGAACGAAGGCAGGAAGAAGTGCAGAAAAAGGCAGAAAAAATGGCAGTGATAGAGGAGAGAGATGCTCCTACCAAGAAGCCGGAAAAAGCACTTGGAATGATTGTGCTTATTCTGATTGCAAGTATGATTGCTGTAAGTGGTATTTACATATTAATAAACAGAAAGAAGTAAAATAGACATGTTACAAAATACCGATTATCCATATTTATATGAAACGCATTTGCACACCTGTGAGAGCAGCAGGTGTGCAAAGAATACCGCAATTGAAATGATGAAAGCATGCAAAGAAGCAGGATATGCATGAGCCATTATTACAGAACATAATTGGTATGGAAATCATTGTGTAGATGACGAATTTACATGGAAAGACTGGATTACAGCCTTTTGTAAAAGTCATGAACATGCAAAGGCTTGGGGCGAAGAAAATGATTTTGATGTTTTTTTCGGATATGAAGCACATTATGACAGGACGGAATTTTTGATTTACGGCGTAGATAAAGAGTGGCTGATAGCACATCCTGAAATAAGAGATGCTTCTGTCAGTGAGCAATATAAACTGATTCATGAAGTGGAAGGAATCAATGCAGTGCATTCAAATAGGAAAAGTGGTAATGCAGGCCATGCACAGTGGGATGAAAAGACAATGGAGTATGCAAAAGAACATCACCTTCCCATGACTGCGGGTTCGGATATACACAGTACAAATATTTTTGGTGGAGGAATGGCATTTAAACGAAGGTTACTTTCCATACAGGACTTTTGCAATGCAATAGAAGAAGATTACCTTCTGACCAATGGTGATGATTGGTTTAATAAACAAGGTGAAAAAATATAAAGTTGAAAGGGCTGTAAAACGGCCCTTTTATATTGAATGGTTTGGATTTTATGTAAACCATACGCTGGGTATTTATAACTTCTTTGGTATTAAAATGAAGGTATCTTGATTTTTATACCAGTTTTTTCGCAAAAATGAGGTCAGATTCCGTTTTCAATTGCATTTTTCTGGAACTGAATTTGATAAACAGCTTTTCTAGTACCAGTTCGCTAATGTTTTTTATATTTATTAAAATATTTTTCCCCTATTTCTGGAATAAAAAATTGTCAAACCGCTTTTTTGTACCAGAAAAAAAGCGGGCAGTTCATTCGAACGTTTTTCTATACAAGAACTTTATGATGCAAGCCTTTTCCCGTGAAGGCTCTTTTTTCAATGCAAGAAGTGCCCTATTATGTTATAATATAAACAATATTGAAACAAACAGGAAGAGGAAATAAAATGAAGTTTTTGCATACGGCAGATCTCCATATCGGTAAAGTGGTAAACGATTTTTCTATGCTGGAAGATCAAAGATATATATTGAAGCAAATAAGTGAGATTGCAAAGGTGCAAAAGGTAGATGCGGTTTTGATTGCAGGCGATATTTACGACAGGGCGATTCCTGCGGGTGAAGCTGTGCTTTTGCTGGATGAATTTCTGACCGGACTTTCTGCCGAGGGAATATGGGTTTTTATGATAAGCGGGAATCATGATTCACCAGAGCGTCTTAGCTTTTTGCAAAATTTGCTTTCCGGGCAGAAAATTGGAATCGGAGGAGTTTACAAGGACAAGTTGTCTGTTTTTCGGCCGCTGGTAGGAGAGGAAAAAACAGAAATTGTGTTGTTCCCGTATATAAAGCCTTCGCAGGTGAATGTAAGAACTTCAGGTGAAACCGTTGAAAAACTTTTGCGGGAATATTGGGAAGAGACAGATAAAGAAGAGAACATACAAAGAATTTTGATGACACATTATTTCGTAACGCATAAGGGTGCTGAACCGGATTTGTCAGACAGTGAAACAACGGTTCATGTAGGGGGTCTTGATAATGTAGAAGCATCATTGTTTGAAGGTTTTGATTATGTGGCACTTGGACATATACACAAGATGCAACAGATAGGAGAAATGGCGGTATATTATGCAGGTTCACCGCTTAAATATTCCTTTGGGGAAGTGGGCAACACAAAAGCTGTTTATTGTGTGGAACTAAACAAAAACCGGCCGGCAGAGGTGAAGGCAATACCGCTGCATCCAATCAGAGAGATGCGTAAGGTAAAGGGGACGTTACAAGAGATATTGGATTATGCAATGGCAGAAGGAGAGAAAAGAAACGATTATATTCAGGCAATCTTGACAGATAAAAATGAATTAATTGATCCCATAGAAACGCTTCGAAGTGTTTATCCTAATATTATGCAAATTGTCAAAGAAGAGAAAAAAGCAGACGAAAATGCAACGTTTCGTAGCGTTGTCATGGAAACAAAAGATCCGATTTCACTGTTTGAAGATTTTTATGAATTGGTGAAGGAAGATAAACTTAGAGAGAAAGAAAAGGAACTTATCGTTGATGTGATGAAAAGTATTTCCTTCCGTGAAAGATAAGAGAAAGGGAAGTTGTTTTATGAAACCGATAAAGTTGATCCTATGCGGGTGGGGACCATATAAAGATAAGCAGGAAATCGATTTTGAAAAGCTTAATAACAGAGGCCTTTTTTTGGTTACAGGTGCTACCGGGGCAGGAAAGACAACTCTTTTTGACGGAATTGCATATGCTTTGTACGGTAATATGAGCGGCACAGTAAGGGAAAAGAACAGTGTGAGAAGTGACTTTGCAAAAGGTGACACCCCTACCTATGTGGAACTTTCCATGACGCATGCAGGAGAGCAGTATCATATATACAGAAATCCTGAATATTTGCGCCCCAAAAAAAGAAAAAGCGGTTCACAGGACATGACAAAAGAAAAAGAACGGGCAGTTCTTACACTTCCTACGGGAGAAACGGTGGAAGGTAGCAGTGAAGTGAACCGTAAAATACAGGAACTGCTCCGTTTGGATTATAGGCAGTTTAAACAGTTATCGTTAATTGCCCAGGGCGAATTTGCAAAGCTGCTAACTGCAACATCATCTGAAAAAACACGCATTTTCAGGGAAATATTTAATACGGAAATGTATGAGAAAATGACAGGTGAATTGCGTTTCCGTGCAGGTGCATTGTATAAGCAGGTGATGGAATATCGGCATAAAATGGAAGAAGACGTCAGTTTCTTTCTGCCGGGGAATGAAGATAAGCAGGCATGGGAAGAATTGGTAGGTGAAAAGAATTACCGATATGATCAGGTGATAGATTTTTTAGAAACTGCAAAGAAACAGCAGGAATCAGAATGTAAAACATTAAAAGAAGAGGTTTTGAAAGCTGAGAAACGGGCAGAAGAGGCGGCAACGCGATACGCAGAATGCGAAAGAATAACAGAAATGTTTCAAAAACTAGAAAGGGAAAAGACGCGTAAAGAAGAACTTGCTTTCATGGAAAAGGAAATAACCATTCTTGCCGGGAAACTGGAACAGGCAGAAAAAGCATTGGCGGTATACGGATATGAACAGGAATGGAGACTGATTTCGTTACAGTTACAGGAAATGGCAAAAAACACAGAGCATCTGCGTGAAGAAATAAAGGATTTACAGCATAAGCAAAATGAAGGGAAAGAACTTTTGGAAAAAAGGAGCCTTTTGGAAGATGCTTATGAAGAAGATGAAAAATACAGAGAGGCAAAAAAGCAGAAGGAACTAAGCGACCGTTTACTTACCGGACAAGAGGAGGAATTAAGCAGACTTCAGCAAACATTTTTGCTTGCGGAGCAAAAGGAAGATGAAGGAAAACGGGAGTATGAAAATGCAGACAGGATGTATCGTCACGGCGTAGCGGGAATTTTGGCATCAGAGCTTGTATCAGGAATGCCATGTCCGGTATGCGGTGCTACAGAACACCCGCAAAAAGCCGTGCTTTCGGCAAACATGCCTACGAAAGCCGAAGTGGATGCAAAGAAAAAAGCATTTGAAAGATGCCGCATGGAAAGTGAACGTATTCACCGGGATACAGCTGTTTGCAGGGAAAAGACGGATGCGATAAAAGCAGAGTGTCAAAAATGGAATGAGGAAATTATAAAATATACGGACAATAAAGAAAAAAGAGATTCCTTTGTTGCGATGATAACAGATACCTTTTCAAAGAAACAGTATGAGGAGAAGAAAACACGGTATCAGGAAATAAATGTAAGATTGCAGGAAAAGTGCAAACTGTTAATAAAGCAGGAAGAAGAGATAGAAAGGAAAGTAAGTCTGGTAGATGCGGCAAAAAAACAATTTATGGCAGTGTTGACAGAAAAAAGGTTCCGTGATGAAGCAGAATACCGACAGGCTTTTTTAGACGAAGAAGAAATGCATCGTATCAGAGAAGAAGTTTTTACGCATAGAGAAGCCGTGCATGTGAATGAACAGTTGATTTCCCATATACAGAAACAGTTAAACGGCAAGAAAAGGCCGGATGTTTTGGCAATAAAAGAAGAATTGGAAAGTGCAAAAGAGGAGCGGGATGCAATACAGGAGCAGCTTGCGGAAAAAACACATTATGAAAGAGATATCAAACGGTTAATCACTTCTCTTAAGGAAAAATTAGCCCGCGAAAAACAGTTGGAAGAAGATTATGGCATCATAAAGAAGTTAGAGGATGCGGCATCGGGAAATAACAGACTGCGTTTGGTTTTTGAACAATATGTGCTTGCCGCTTATTTTGAGGAAATATTAAAGGCAGCCAATATAAGGCTCAGAACAATGAGTATGGGGCGTTACGAACTAAAACGAGCCGAGAGTGTGGGAGACGGCCGGACAAAAGACAGTTTAGAGATGGAAGTGTTTGACTATTATACGGGGAAATACCGTTCAGTCAAAACGCTGTCCGGAGGAGAGACATTCAAAACTTCATTGGCACTTGCACTTGGAATGAGTGATATTGTACAAACACTTTCAGGCGGTGTGCGGGTAGAAACATTGTTTATTGATGAGGGCTTCGGCAGCCTTGACAGTGAATCGTTGGAGCAGGCATGCCTGACCTTGCAATCACTTGTAGAAAAGGACAGGCTGATCGGAATTATATCCCATGTTCCGGAACTGGCAGAGCGGATTAATAATCAAATTAAAATTAAGAAAAGTAATGTGGGAAGTGATATCGAAGTTGTGGTATCATAGTTTTAAAAGGTAACAGAAAATAAAAAAGGATTTATAAAAAATGCTAAAAAGAAGTTTTATTGTAGCTTTCGTGTGCCTTATATGTTTGCTGGGCGGATGCGGAAGGAATGAAAATATCGGGAAAATAGTGTTGACAGCAGGTTTTAGGGCAGATGAAGTGTTCCGTATAGAGGATATATCCTGCAGTAAAGCAGAAATTATGCTTTTGCTTACAAACACACAAAATCAATACAAAAGCGTTTATGGAGAAGAGATTTTAGAAAAAGACTTTAATGGAATAACGCTGGAGGAAAATATAAAAGAGACTGTTCTCGCACAGATTTCCCAGATAAAGACAATGAATTTACTCGCCCGGGAACAGAATGTTAACCTGGATGAAGAAGAAATAGGAAGAGTAAAAGAAGCGGCGGAAGCATATTATTTGTCATTAAATGAAACGGAAAAAGACAAAATGCAACTGACACAGGAGGATGTGGAAAGTTTGTATTATGAGTATGCACTTGCAGAAAAGGTATATCGGCATATTATTAGGGATATTAATCCCGAGATAAGTGACGATGAAGCAAGAACGGTGACGGTACAGCATATTCTGTTTAAAACCTATGAAATGGACGGTACCGGTCAGAAGGTGGATTATTCGCAGGAAGCGAAATCAGAAACTTATCGGCAGGCACAGGAAGTTCTTAAAATTGCAAAGTCTGAAGATGGTGATTTTGAACAATTAATGGTAGATTACAGCGACAGTGAAGAGGGGACAATTTCCTTCGGTAAGGGTGAAATGGAAACTGTTTTTGAAGAGGTTGCGTTTAACCTTGAAACCGGTGAAATAAGTGAGATCATTGAAACGTCTTACGGTTATCACATCATAAAATGTATGAATACTTTTAACAGAGAAGAGACCGATGCAAATAAGATAAAAATAGTGGAAAAAAGAAGGCAGGAAGTGTTTGGGCAGGAATATGAAACGTATGCACAGACACTTACCAAGAAATTGAATGAAGATTTATGGAATGACATTACACTATTTCGGGAAGAAGCAATAACAACCCGAAATTTTTATGAAATTTATGAAGAATACATTCAAAAATGAAAAGCATAGTGCTGTTTTATAAAAATTTAATAATTTGAAAAATGCCGGAAAATCAAGCTTTTCCGACCTAAATTAGCACTCAGAGCATATGAGTGCTAATTTTGCCTTGACATTTAAAGATAGTAGAATTAGACTTGTTTATGTCAGATGAATTTTAATATAATTTACACAAAAGGAGTGATTAGCGTGGCAGAAAAACACGGCAGTTTATCAATTAACAGCGAAAACATATTTCCGATTATTAAAAAGTGGTTGTATTCGGATCATGATATTTTTTATAGAGAGTTAATCTCTAACGGATGCGATGCCATTACAAAATTAAAGAAGCTTGATATGATGGGTGAATATTCCCTTCCGGAAGGATATAAGGCAAAGATTCAGGTGATGGTTAATCCGGAACAAAAAACTCTTAAGTTCATAGATAACGGTGTCGGTATGACAGCGGATGAAGTAGAAGAGTACATTAATCAGATTGCTTTTTCGGGAGCAACCGACTTTATTGAAAAATATAAAGATAAGACAAACGAAGACCAGATTATCGGACATTTTGGTCTCGGCTTTTATTCGGCATTTATGGTGGCGGATGAGGTGCATATCGATACTTTGTCATGGCAGGAAGGTGCAGTGCCGGTTCATTGGGAATGCGACGGTGGTACAGAGTTTGATATGAAGGACGGAGACAGAACGCAGGTGGGTACCACCATTACCCTTTTCTTAAATGAAGATGTTCTTGAATTCTGTAATGAGTATAAAGCAAGAGAAGTGATTAAGAAATATTGTTCCTTTATGCCCACGGAGATTTATCTTTCAAAAGAAAATGAAACCGATGAGGAAAAAAAGGAAGAACTGTTAAACGAAACACTTCCTCTCTGGGCAAAGCATCCTAATGAATGTACGAAGGAAGAATATCTTGAATTTTACCGCAAAGTATTTCAGGATTACAAAGAACCTTTATTCTGGATTCATTTAAATATGGATTATCCGTTTAACTTAAAGGGAATTTTGTATTTCCCTAAGATTAATATGGAGTATGAATCCATTGAAGGTGTCATTAAATTATATAATAATCAGGTGTTTATTGCAGATAACATCAAAGAAGTGATTCCGGAATTTTTAATGCTCTTAAAAGGTGTGATTGATTGCCCTGATTTACCGCTTAACGTATCCAGAAGTGCACTGCAGAATGATGGCTTTGTAAAGAAAATTTCTGATTATATTTCCAAAAAAGTTGCGGACAAGCTTGCCGGAATGTGTAAGACAGAGAAGGAAGAATATGATAAATACTGGGATGACATCAGCCCCTTTATCAAGTTCGGATGCTTAAAGGATGATAAGTTCTGTGAAAAGATGACAGATTATATCCTGTTTAAGAATCTTGACGGTAAGTACATGACTTTGCCTGAATGTCTTGAAGTGAATAAGACAGATCCCGATGAAGTGGGAGATGTCGAAGAGGCAGATGAGCAGACAGCGGAAGTGATTGATGCAGACGGCAATGTGGTAACAGATGAAGAAGACGTGCCTGAAGAGTCAAAAGAAAAAATCATTTATTATGTAACCGATGAAAAGCAACAAAGCCAGTATATCAATATGTTCAGGGCAGCCAAGATGGATGCTGTTATCCTGACACATAATATTGACCAGCCGTTTGTTTCCCAGTTGGAAGCGAAGAATGAAGGCATTAAATTCCAGAGAATCGATGCTGATCTTACGGAAAACTTTAAAGCCAAGACAAGCAAAAAGGCTGAAAAGGAATTGGAAGTGGCAGCAGAAGCTATCGGAAAAGTAATGAAGAAGGCGATTAAAAAGGATCAGATTACCATCAAGGTAGAAAAGTTGAAAAACAAAAAGATTTCTTCCGTAATTACACTTTCTGAAGAAAGCAGAAGAATGCAGGATATGATGAAGATGTATTCCATGCCGGGAATGGATATGGGAGCTTTCGGTAAGGAAGGCGAAACACTCATTTTAAATGCAAACCATCCGCTTGTACAGTATGTTATGGAACACGCGGAAGGTGAGAATGTGGGCATGATTTGTGAACAGCTTTACGATTTGGCACTGCTTCAGCATGCACCGCTTGAACCCGAGGCAATGAGTAAGTTTGTGGCAAGAACCAATGATATCATGTTGTTGCTTACAAAGTAAAAAGCAAAAGAGTGACAGGATATAATACCTTTGCATATGATAGAAGTAAACGCATATGCAGAGGTATTTTTATGTTTGAAAGAGACCTGCGAAGCACACAGAGAGATAATTCGGATTTGGGAAGACTTCAAATCAACGTTACATCGTCAATAGGCTTGATTCCCATACAGGATGCAACCGTGACCATATCTTACACAGGAGTGCCGGATACAATTATAGAAAGAATAAGCACTGATTCATCCGGTCAGACACAAGTCATAGACCTGCCGGCACCACCCCTTGAGTATAGCGTGGAGCCTTCCGAACAGATGCCGTACTCGGAATATAATATTCAGGTAGAGGCACCGGGGTACGAAACAGTGAATATAACAGGGACTGAAATTTTGCCGGATGTAACGGCACTTCAACCGATTTCCATGAATCCTCTTGCACAGACGCAGGTGCCGGAAGAGACCATCGTTATTCCCGAGCATACCTTATACGGAGATTATCCACCCAAAATTCCGGAAGATGAGATTAAGCCTATGGATGAGAGCGGAGAAATTGTTTTAAGCAGAGTGGTAATACCGGAGTTTGTGGTAGTGCATGACGGTGTGCCGCAGGATTCCACTGCGCAAAACTATTATGTGAGATATAGGGATTATATTAAAAATGTAGTATCTTCTGAGATATATGCTACATGGGACGAAAATGCGATTTATGCAAATGCGCTGGTTATCATGTCATTTACATTAAACAGGGTATATACGGAATGGTACAGAAACCAGGGATATAATTTTACAATTACGTCTTCGACCGCATATGATCAGAAATGGATGTATGGTCGTAATATATATTCAAACGTGGGAAGAATTGTAGATTCCATATTTGCAAACTATCTGTCAAGACCCGGTGTAAGACAGCCTATTTTTACGTCTTATTGTGACGGACAGCGGGTGACCTGTGACGGCTTAAGCCAATGGGGGTCGCAGTATCTGGCAAATGAGGGCTACACACCCATAGAAATTATCAGATATTATTACGGAAATGATATGTACATTAATACGGCAGAAAGCATTTCGGGTGTACCTTCTTCATGGCCCGGGTATGATTTGACAATCGGATCTTCCGGGGACAAAGTAAGACAATTGCAGCAGCAACTTAACAGGATTGCAAGGAATTATCCCGCATTGCCTACAATATCGGCAGATGGGATTTACGGACAAAGGACAGCAGAGGCAGTAAGAACATTTCAGAGGATATTTGATCTGCCGCAGACAGGTGTTACAGACTATCCTACATGGTACAGTATTTCTAATATTTATGTGGGAGTATCGAGAATTGCGGAACCATAAGAAATTAGAAAAATTCTTTTATAGTCCGTTGCAGAAAAGGTTTGGATAATGGTATACTATAAATGATTGAGTTTATTCAGAAACACAAGAAACTTTCGGAGGAATACAAGAGGTGCACAGCGCAGTAGAGAAAATACTTGCAGGAGAATTTAATCAGAATATGTATTCTTTGGATTTTTCAGTTCCGAGAATTGATTTTTCCGTTCATCCCGGTGAAAAATATGAAGGAAGTTTTCGCATTTCAGGACCGGAGAATTTATTAACCGAAGGTACTGTGTTTTCCAACAGGCTCCGCATGCAGTGTTTGACTGAGAAATTTTCCGGTGTGCAGGAGGAAATCGGTTATTGTTTCGATGCTGTGAACATGGAAGAGGGAGAAACAGTCAAAGGGGAATTTTGTATTGTCTCAAATAGGGGAGAATATATGATCCCCTTTGAAGTAAATGTGCGGGCAGAGAGTCTAACGTCAAGTCTGGGAGATATCAGAAACTTATTCCATTTTACCAATCTGGCAAGAACCAATTGGGACGAAGCCGTAAAACTTTTTTATACGAAGGAGTTTACACAGATATTTAAGGGCACCGATAAGCAGTATTATGCTGTTTATAAGGGGCTTTCCCAGGGTGTGAAAAGTCAGCAGAATGTAGAGGAATTTTTGCTTGAGATTAACAAAAAGCAAAAAGTTGATTTTATATTGGAAGAAGAGGAAATCCGTATTTCAGATCCCAGAGGCGATGCAGAGTATAAGGTGGTACTTAATAGAAACGGATGGGGGTTTTCCAATCTGAAAGTAGATGTGCAGGGAGAGTTTATCATCCTTGAGAAAACGATGATCAGCGATGATGATTTCCTGGGCAATTATGCCAGATTGCCATTTTATATTGCAAAAGAAAAATTGCATGGCGGAAAGAACTATGCAGAAATACATATTCATAATGCGTATGTTTCCAAAACGGTTAAAGTGGTTGTGCATTATCAGGGGATAAAAGCCAGAATTCCAGGAGTCCGTGTGCGTAAAAATCATTTAACGATGGAACTTATGCAGTATTATGAAGGTTTTAGGACTAAGAAAATTAATGCACAGTTATGGCTGAAAGAGACTGAGGGTATTTTAGAGCGACTTTCGGAAGTGGATGTAAAGGATATTCATACCAAACTGTTTCAGGCGCAGCTGCTTATTACCCAGGAGCGGTTTAATGAAGCAAAATGGCTTTTGGATCAAATACAGGGCTTCGTGGATGCAGATAGCCCCGCTGTATATTGTTATTATTTATATTTAACTACACTTATTATTACAGACGAAGAATATGTGGAGGAAACTGCGGCACAGGTGGAACGGATATTTGTACAAAATTCCGATAACTGGAGGATAGCGTGGCTTCTCCTTTATTTGTCAGATGAATATACAAAGAGTCCTTCACGCAAGTGGGTATTTTTGGAAGAACAGTTCAAAAAAGGGTGCAGTAGCCCCGTGCTTTATATGGAAGCTTATAATCTGATTGTACAGAATCCCACTCTGCTTATGAGATTGGAACGCTTTGAGAAGCAGGTTCTTATTTATGCGGCAAAGAAAGAAATAATTACGCCGGTAATAGCGCAGCAGATTGTATATTTGGCGGCAAGAGAAAAAGAATATTCTGACAGTATCTTTTTCCTGTTGGAAAAATGTTATGATGTGGTGCCTGAAGATGAAACCCTGCAGGTAATTTGTACGCTTTTGATAAAGGGAAATCATACGGGGGAAAAGCATTTTAAGTGGTATGCACTTGGAATCGAGAGTAAGCTTCGCATTACCAGGTTATATGAATATTATATGATGTCCTGTACCATGAGTGAGGATATGCAAATACCGAAAATTGTATTAATGTATTTTGCATTTGACAGTAGCCTTGACAGTTTGCATAATTCGTTTCTCTATTCCTATGTAAATACACATAAGACAGAGTTTCCTGAATTGTATGAAAACTACAGGTCCCAAATTGAGCGGTTTGTGATAGCACAGGCTATGCAAGGCAAAAATAATAAATGGTTGGCAGTTTTATATCGGAATATACTGACACCGGCACTTATGACGCCGGAGGTGGCAGCCGGTTTAGGAAAAGCATTATTTATACATCGGATAACAATCAAGCGGACGGATATTCAAAAGATTATTCTTGTTTACGAAAAAAGGCAGAGTGAAATAATAATTCCTGTTTTGGGAAAGGAAATTTATACATCTGTATATAGTACCGACGTGCGTGTGTTATTAGAAGACAGTCAGGGCAACCGTTATTGCAGGGCGGAAGATTATCAGATGGATAAACTGATGATTCCGGACAAGCTTGTACATATGGCAGAACCGTATCTGACCGGAAACTTAGATATTGCACTTTGGCTTTGTGAAAGCGGACGTGGCATGTCATCTGTCGGTCATGAAAATGTTGCACAGATGAAACTGGTTGCAGATGCTGATATATTAAGAGATTCTATGCAAAAGGAACTGCGGCTGAAGCTTTTACATTATTTCTATGACAACGATTGTATTGAAGAGTTGGATCACTATTTGGGAAGACTTACTTATCATCAGATTTCTGGAGCGGATTTTGCACAGGTGGTACGTTTTCTGGTTGTCAGAGGGATGTATGAAAAAGCTTATGAGTGGATTCGGTTAAGCGGCGGGGAAGGAATCGATGCAAAGCTGACCATGCGGCTTTGCAGTCAGATGATTGCCGTAGAGGAAGAACGCGAAGATAAAGTGCTTGCAAATCTGGCATTCCGTGCATTTGCTACAGGCAAATATGATGAAAACATATTGAGGTATTTGGTGAAATACTATTGCGGAACCTTGAAAGAGATGAGAGACATTTGGAAAGCAGCACGTTCTTTTAGGGTGGATACTTATGCATTGTGCAGCCGTATGCTGGTACAGGTGCTATATACAGAAGCCTATATCGGTGAAAAGGTAGAAGTGTTTAAGGATTTTGTCGCCGGTGGTGGAAAAAGTGATGTGGAACTGGCATTTCTGGCACAGAGCTGTTTTGATTATTTCGTAGGTGAGAAAATTACGGATGATTATATCATGCAGGAACTGCAGAGAGTGATTGAAAGGGAAGAAGAAATCCCCTTGGTTTGCAAACTTGCGTACACGAAATACTATGCCGAGAACAAGAGGTTAATCGATGAGAAAATATCGGTATCCTTGGTAGTCTTTTTAAGAGAACTGCTGGCAGAGAAAATGTATTTTCCTTACTTCAAGGAATATTCTGACAGTATCGGATTTATGAGATATTTTGCGGATAAGACTATGATACAGTACAAGATAGAGGAAGGCGACAGTGCTGTGATTCATTATCTTATGGAAGAAGAGGGAAGTAGCCTTGGAGAATATGTGCAGGAAGAAATGGAAAATATGTTTTACGGTATTTGCGTAAAACAATTTATTCTCTTCTTCGGGGAAAGATTGCAGTATTACATAACCGAAACCGGTACGGAAAATGAATATTTGACAAGCAGTGGTACATTGGGGCGCAGCGACACGGACAGAGAGCAGAAGGAAAGCAAATATAGTCTGATTAACGATATCGCCATTGGAAGAACGCTAAGAGATGACAATACGGTAGAGCGCCTGCTGCATGAATATTACGAAAAGGAATTTATGGTAAAAAAACTGTTTCATATTTTATAATGTATGAAATAAACAGGTAATCGGAAATATGGAGTTGACGGAATGAGCATGTTTACAGGGCAAAAGGAACAAGCCGAAAAAAAGAATATCGGTAAGATTATGGTAGGATATGATTTGGGGAAAACATTCTCTCAAATCAGTTTTTGCCTGCCCGACGGCTCGAATGACGAAACTGTTTCCAGTGTGGCAGGGACGGAACAATTTAATATCCCTACGGTTTTATGCAAAAGAAACGGCGTAAACCAATGGTTTTACGGAAAAGAGGCCTTGAAATATGCCCAAAGCGGAGATGGCGTAATTGTAGAAAATCTCCTGACATTGGCAGAAAACGGAGAGGATGTACTGGTAGAGGAGGAATGCTATGATCCGGTAGCCCTGCTTACCTTGTTTGTCAAGAGAAGTTTATCGCTGCTCAATTTGCAGGTGCCGTTAAAGAATATGGAAGCCATCATGTTTACTGTGGAAGATTTAACGCCCAGAATGGTAGATGTATTGACAAAAGTGGCAGCAGGCCTGCAGCTTAAGATAAAAAATATATATTTTCAAAGTTATGTAGAAAGCTTTTATTATTACGTTTTGCATCAGCCTACAGAATTATGGAAAAACAAGGTGTTGGTGTTTGATTATAATCATGATATGAGAAGTTATTGCTTTGAATGTAATAAAAGAACGGTTCCACAGGTGGTTTTTATTACAGGAAGACAATATCCTATGATGCAAAGAATGGATTTTCCGGAAGAAAACAGGGGACAGGAAGCATTAAAAAAGCAGTTGGATACAAAGTTTATAAGCATTGTGGAAAGCGAAGTACATGAGAACTTGATTTCTACGGTTTATTTACTGGGAGACGGCTTTAAGGGAAACTGGGCAACGGAGTCTCTTAGGCTCCTTTGCAGAAACAGGAGAGTTTTTCAAGGCAATAATTTATATAGTAAGGGAGCCTGTTACGGCGCAGTGGAGCGTCTTGCGCCAAGCGAAGAAGGAAAATCGCATGTATATCTTGGTAAGGACAAGCTGAAAGCCAATATAGGAATGAAGGTGATCAGGCAAGGGGAAGATTCCTATTTTGCCGTTTTGGATGCGGGAACTAATTGGTATGAAGCAAAGGCGGATTATGAAGTGATTTTGGATCATGATAATGTGCTTGAGTTTTTAATCACACCGTTAACCGGCGAAAATTTATTAAACCGCCAGATTGTTTTGGAAGGATTGCCGGAGAGACCTCCCCGCTGTACACGGTTACATGTTCAGATAGAAATGGCAACCGTAAATCAGGCATCGGTAACAATAGAAGATTTAGGATTTGGAGAAATATTCCAAAGCAGTGGGAAGGGATGGACCCAAACTATAAATCTGTCAGATAAATAACAGATTGAAAGAAAACGAAAGGAGAGAGCCGTGGGAAAAGTATTATTATGTACCGGAGCGTATGCAAAGAAGCCATATTATTTTGAAAATGTATGTGTCAATGTCTATTGTATAGAAGAACTCTGCTGTCTGCTTGCGGCTAATCCTTTTATGATAGATGTGGGGATTATGGACAAGAGTCTTGTGGAATGGATTGAGACGGAATGTGGTTTAAAAGACTTAAGTCATCAGCTACTTTCCCTGTTCAGAAGAGGAATCCAGCCCGGAATCTTTGTAGATACCATAATGGATTATGTGAAATATAATGCAGTAAGTGAAAGAAAGAAAATCAAAGAGGCACTTACAGACAGTGCAGGCTTATCTGAGTGTGAGCGGAGAAAGAAACAGGGGGATTATTTGCTCAGAAACGGAAGATATCAGATGGCTATTACGGAGTATGACAGAATCCTCAGGGAATTGGAAGATGGAGAAGAAGAGTTCGGTGCAAAGATTTATCATAACCTGGGAGTGGCATACAGCAAGCTTTTTAGGTTTGAGAGTGCAGCAAAATATCTTCAGAAAGCATATGAAATCAGTAAAAATAAAGAATCCGGAATACAGTATCTGATTGCCGCAAGGGAAATCATGAGTGAGAACAGTTATATCTCATTTATTGCTGAGAACGGACAATATTATGAGCTTTCTTTAGAAGTTGAAAAACTATACCAAGAATCAAAAACACAGTTTGAGGCAACAAGGGAAAGCAGAATGCTTTCTGCTTTGTCAATATTCAAAGAAGAAGGAAATACTTCTTCCTATTATGAAGAGATCGATAAAGTGATTCTGGGATTGAAAGAAACATACAGAGAAATTGTTGGTAGCTGATTTATGGGATACAGGCAGAAACTTCGGTGAAAGGGAAAGCACAGGCGGATGGGAATTATTAATAAAATTCTGGCATGGAAAAAGAATAGAGAAAATCCGGTCTATGAAATAGATGATTGGAATGAAATCATTTATGACAGGGATGACTTGCAGATTGATGATAAGAATCAGCGTGAAGATTATGTGAAAGGATGTCTTGAGCAGATTGCGGAAGCATCCAAAGAACTGGAAACCTTACAGTTCGAGTACAATATGGTGACGTCTCATCTGAAAGATATGGAAGAGATTGAAGTGTTGCCGGAAGAGGAAAAAGAATTGCTGCAGGAATGTGCCAAGAAAATAGAGCATCTGGAAAATCAGCAGTCCGGTTACAAATCACGCAGAAACAGAATGGATGACAGCAAATACCGGCAGATGGAGCGGATGGAAGAAGAGGTGCAGGAAGGCTGCAGAAAGCTGAGCGAAGCAGAGGAATATCAGGATTTAATTAAGCGTGACCTGCGAAGGCTTGATGCGGAAAAACAGGCTTACTTATATAGAAAAAGAGAATTGATACATGTGTTGGAAGACACCAGGTCCATGGCAATTATTTGCAGTACGGCGGTTATCGTATGTATTTTAGCACTTATGGTGATGCAGTTTGGGTTTAAAATAAATGCCAAGCTAGGGTATTTGGCTGCGGCAGCACTGGGGGCCGTTGCAATTACGCTTATTTTTGTGAAGCATAATAATGCCATATCAGAGCTTTCCCAAGTAGAAAAAGGGATAAGCAGATTGATTCAGTTGCAAAACACAGTTAAAATCCGCTACGTGAATAATACCAATCTGCTGGATTATTTGTATTTAAAATATAATGTTTCCAGTGCAGGAGAACTCAGTGAGCATTGGAAACAATATATAACGGAAAAAGAGGAACGTGAAAAATACAAACAGGCTGAGAAGGAACTCGACCGTTATCAGAAGGATTTGCTTCATGAACTGCGCAGATATCAGGTGAAAGATCCCATGGTGTGGCTACATCAGATACCGGCACTGCTTGATAAAAAGGAAATGGTGGAAATCAGGCATAATCTGATTATCAGAAGACAATCTCTTCGAAGACGGATGGATTATAATAAAGAAGTAATTGCCGGAAAAGCACAGGCAGAAATCAAGGACTTAGTGGAAAAATATCCCAGATACGCAAGGGAGATTTTGGATATTGTGGATGAGTATGAAAAAGATTTTTCTTAAGCACTATCTTATCGCTTGACGAAATAAATTTGCCGTGTTAGCATGATAATCGTACAGAATGTACTTTAATGTGCTAATAGAATATTGTAGCAAAGAGGAGAAAAAGCATGAAAAAATTAATGAGTTTAGTATTGTCCTTAATGATGGTATCAGGACTTCTTACAGGTTGCGGAAGTGAAAAGACAGTAGAGACATCCTCAGAAAAAACGGCATTTACCGTGGGATTCGATGCAGAATTTCCGCCTTACGGATATATGGATGATAATGGTGAGTACACCGGTTTCGATTTAGAACTTGCTGAGGAAGTTTGCGTACGTAACGGATGGGACCTTGTAAAGCAGCCTATTGATTGGGATGCGAAGGATATGGAACTGTCATCAGGTGCCATTGACTGTATCTGGAACGGATTTACCATTAACGGACGTGAAGATGCTTATACATGGAGCGTTCCTTATGTAGACAACAGTCAGGTGTTTGTGGTAGCAAAAGATTCCGGTATTACTACATTTGCAGATCTTTCAGGAAAGACAGTAGGTGTACAGAAGGATTCTTCCGCACTTGCAGCACTGGAAGGTGATGGAGCAGATCTTGCTGCAACCTTTACAGAGTTGATTCAGTATGCCGATTATAATACAGGTTTTATGGATTTGGAAATGGGAGCAATTGATGCCATTGCAATTGATATCGGCGTGGCTGATTATCAGATTGCATCCAGAGGTGATGCATTTATAAAATTAGAAGAAAAACTTGCAACAGAGCAGTATGGTATCGGTTTTCTTCTCGGTAATGATGAATTGAAAAACCAGGTGGAAAAAACACTTCTCGAAATGGCAGAAGACGGCAAATTTGCGGAAATTGCAGAGAAATACGGATTAACAGACAGCGTATGTCTCGGAAAATAGTAAAACCGAGGAATCGGTTCATAGGTAATCGACAATAAGGCAGAGATTTTTTTCTGCCTTATTACTTTGCAGACGGAGGATAAGATGAGTATAACAGTAATACTGACACAATTGGGACAGGGAATGATAGTGACGACGGAGATATTTTTCCTTACGCTTTTATTTTCGTTGCCGCTGGGACTGATTATTTCTTTTGGGCGGATGGCCAAGAATCCGGTTATCAACTTGTTGTGTAAATTTTATATTTCTGTTATGCGTGGAACGCCTCTAATGCTTCAGCTTATTGTGGTGTATTTTGCACCCTATTATGTGTTTGGTATCAGGGTGACAAATGCCTATCGTTTTCCGGCAATCATTATTGCGTTCTCATTAAACTATGCAGCTTATTTTGCTGAAATTTACCGTTCCGGTATTGAATCCATGCCGGTGGGACAATATGAAGCTGCAAAGGTACTCGGATATAACAAAGCACAAACATTTTTTAAGATTATTTTGCCACAGGTAATTAAGAGAATCCTGCCGCCTGTAACAAATGAAACAATCACACTCGTAAAAGATACATCCCTTGCATTCGTACTTGCTTATGCGGAAATGTTTACGATGGCAAAGCAGATTGCAGCGGCAGAGACGAACATTATGCCTTTGATGATAGCAGGTGTGTTTTACTATGTCTTTAATCTGGTGGTGGCTGCCGTTATGGAGCAGCTTGAAAAGGCAATGAGTTATTATCGTTAGTGAATGTGTAAAATGTGAGAACAGAGAGAAAGGATATCGGCTGTGGGAATGGAAGGTAATATTTTATTAAATATTAATCATATGCGTAAGGATTTTGGTGAAGTGGAAGTAATTAAAGATATCTCACTTTCCGTAAAAGAGGGGGAAGTGGTTTCAATTATCGGACCTTCCGGTTCAGGTAAATCTACCTTGCTTCGCTGTGCGACCATGTTAGAGAAAATAGACGGCGGAGAACTTACTTATTTGGATGAAAAGGCAGTGTGGGAAGAAAACGGCAAGTGTGTTTATGCGTCAAAGACAAAGATGAAAGAGATTCAGAAGCATTTTGGACTTGTTTTTCAGAATTTTAATTTATTCCCCCATTACAGTGTAATGAAAAATATTATTGATGCACCCATGACCGTGGAAAAGATTTCAAAGGAGGAGGCCGTTCAAAGTGCAGAGAAACTTCTTTTGCAACTTGGTCTTGCAGATAAAGCAGATGCGTATCCGTACCAGCTCTCCGGCGGACAGCAGCAGAGAGTTTCCATTGCAAGAGCATTAGCACTTCAGCCGAAGATCCTGTTTTTTGATGAGCCCACGTCGGCGCTTGACCCGGAACTTACGGGAGAGGTTTTGAAAGTAATAAAGGAATTGGCAAAGGAGCATATGACAATGATTATTGTGACCCATGAAATGCAGTTTGCCAGAGAACTTTCCGATCGGATTATTTTTATGGAGCAGGGTGTGATTCAGGCGCAGGGAACACCGGATGAAATATTCTGCTCCGGCAATGAACGAGTGCGTGAATTTATCGGTAAATTTAAGGCGTAAACGAAAATAATTATCAATGAAGGGAAAAATATGAGGACAGACAGATATATCAGCCCGTTGTCAGAAAGATATGCAAGCAGGGAAATGCAGTATATTTTTTCACAGGACATGAAATTCAGGACCTGGCGTAAATTGTGGATTGCGCTTGCTGAAACAGAAATGGAACTGGGCCTTTCCCAGAATGGCAAGCCTGTCATTACGAAAGAACAGATTGATGAACTGAAAAGCCATGCAGAAGATATTAATTATGATGTGGCAAGGGAAAGAGAAAAGATAGTCCGTCATGACGTAATGAGTCATGTGTATGCTTATGGGCAGCAATGTCCCAAAGCGGCAGGAATTATCCATTTGGGAGCAACAAGCTGCTATGTGGGGGATAATACCGACATTATTGTGATGACACAGGCACTGAAACTGGTGAAAAAGAAACTGGTAAATGTCATTGCAAAACTTGCCGGTTTTGCAGACAAGTATAAGGAACAGCCGACGCTTGCATTTACCCATTTTCAGCCTGCACAGCCTACAACAGTAGGGAAAAGGGCAACCTTATGGATGCAGGAATTTTGTTTGGACTTGGAAGATTTGGACTATGTGATTTCCGGTATGAAGCTCCTCGGATCCAAAGGCACTACAGGAACACAAGCGTCATTTTTAGAGCTGTTTAACGGTGATCAGGAAACCATCGATAAAATCGATCCCATAATTGCAAAAAAAATGGGATTTGCAGAATGTTATCCCGTTTCGGGACAAACCTATTCCAGAAAAGTGGATACCAGAGTGCTGAATGTGCTTGCCGGCATTGCAGCCAGTGCACATAAGATGTCCAATGATATCCGTTTGTTGCAACATTTAAAAGAAGTGGAAGAGCCTTTTGAAAAAAGTCAGATTGGATCTTCCGCCATGGCGTATAAAAGAAATCCCATGCGTAGCGAGCGGATTGCATCCCTTGCCAGATATGTAATGATTGATGCCTTAAACCCGGCAATTACATCTGCGACCCAGTGGTTTGAAAGAACCTTGGATGATTCGGCAAACAAGAGAATTTCCATACCGGAAGGATTTTTGGCTATTGACGGCATTTTGGATTTATGCTTGAATGTAGTGGATGGTCTTGTGGTTTACCCGAAAGTAATTGAGAAGAGACTGCGTAGCGAGCTTCCCTTTATGGCAACAGAGAATATTATGATGGATGCCGTTAAGATGGGAGGAAACAGGCAGGAACTGCATGAAAAAATCAGGGAGCTTTCCATGGAAGCCGGAAAAAATGTGAAGGTGGAAGGAAAAGAGAATAATTTACTTGAACTGATTGCGGATGACCCTGATTTTTGTATGTCTTTAGAGGATTTGTTAAAGACAATGGAACCGTCCCGTTATATCGGGCGTTCCAAAGAGCAGGTGGAAGCTTTTCTTACACAGGTAATAAAGCCTATTACAGAAAAAAATGCAGAACTTCTCGGAGTAGAAGCAGAGATTAACGTTTAAATATGATACAGAAAAATAATACGTTTTAAGGAGGACAGTTACTTTGGGTGGATTTTTTGGCGTAGCATCAAAAAAAGACTGTGTTTTTGATTTGTTTTTTGGAACAGATTACCATTCCCATTTAGGAACCAGACGTGCGGGAATGGCAGTTTACAGTAAGGAAAAGGGCTTTGACAGGGCCATTCATAATATTGAAAATTCTCCGTTTCGTACAAAATTCGATAAAGATGTAAATGAAATGACAGGTAATCTGGGTATCGGATGTATTTCCGACTATGAACCCCAGCCCCTTTTGGTGCGCTCCCACCACGGAACATATGCCATTATGACTGTGGGCAAGATTAACAATATGGACGATATTGTGAAGAAAATTTTCAGTATGGGACATTCTCATTTTCTGGAAATGAGCGGTGGTGATATCAATGCTACAGAGCTTGTGGCAGCCATCATCAACCAGAAGGATAATTTGATAGAAGGGCTTACTTATGCCCAGGAAATAATCGAAGGCTCCATGACCATTGTACTTCTTACAAGCAAGGGGATTTATGCGGCGAGAGATAGGATGGGAAGAACGCCGGTTGCTGTGGGTAAGAAGGAAGATGCATACTGTGTCTGTTTTGAAAGTTTTGCGTACTTAAATCTTGGATATGAGCCGGTGCGGGAATTAGGCCCCGGTGAGGTTGTAGTCATAACGCCGGAGGAGATGAGAACGCTGGTGAATCCGGGAAAGGATATGAAAATTTGTACTTTCCTTTGGGTATATTACGGGTATCCATCATCTTCTTATGAAGGAATCAGTGTAGAGCAGATGCGCTATAATTGCGGTAGTCTTTTGGCAAAGAGAGATGACGTAAGACCTGATATTGTTGCGGGAGTACCGGATTCCGGTATCGCCCATGCAATCGGTTATTCCAATGAGTCCGGAATCCCTTTTTCCAGGCCATTTATCAAGTATACACCCACATGGCCCCGTTCATTTATGCCGACCATACAAAGTCAGCGTAATTTGATTGCAAAGATGAAACTGATACCGGTACATGATTTGATTCAGGATAAGAGCCTGCTCCTGATTGACGATTCCATTGTAAGAGGAACACAGCTTGGCGAAACTACGGAATTCCTTTATCAGAGCGGAGCAAAGGAAGTTCATATAAGACCGGCATGTCCGCCTATCTTGTACGGATGTAAGTATTTGAATTTCTCGCGTTCTACTTCAGAGATGGATTTGATTACCAGAAGAACCATCAAGGAGATGGAAGGAGACGGAAAGAATGTGAACTTAAGTGCTTATTCCAATCCGGAAACACCCGAGTATCAGGAAATGGTAAAGAGAATCGGTGTAAAGCTTAACTTTACAACGCTCCGTTATCACAGACTGGACGATATGATTGATGCCGTAGGTATCGACAGAAGTAAACTTTGTACTTACTGCTGGGATGGAAAAGAAGACTAAAAAAACTAAAAAAGAATTTGGAAAAGAACCGTTGACAATTGCGGTTCTTTTTTATATACTTTTGTAGAGCAAAGCGTTAAAACTTTAAATCGTATTAGTGAAAAGTAAAGGAACAGATGAGATGACAATTGTAGATGTATTGGAACAAAACAGCAGAAGTTACGGCGATGAGGTATGTCTGGTAGAAATTAATCCGGAAGTAAAAGAAATCCGTCGTGTGACGTGGAAGGAATATGAACTCATGGAGCCCAGTCCCATGACGCACTACAGAAGAGAGATTACATGGAGGGTTTTTGATGAAAAGGCCAACCGTTTTGCAAACTTATTGATAGAAAGAGGAATTAAGAAAGGCGATAAGGTGGCGATTCTTTTAATGAATGGGCTTGAGTGGCTTCCTATTTATTTTGGAATCTTAAAAACCGGTGCACTTGCAGTTCCCCTAAATTTCCGTTATGCCTCCGATGAGATTGAATATTGTGTGAATTTGGCAGAGGTAGATATTTTGGTGTTCGGTCCGGAATTTATCGGACGTGTGGAAGAAATTGCGGATTCCGTCAGCAAAAACAGGCTTCTTTTCTATGTGGGAGATAATTGTCCCAGCTTTGCGGAGGATTACAATGCACTGACAAGCAATTGTTCCAGTGTGGCTCCGAAGGTTTCCCTTGCGGAAAGTGATAATGCGGCAATTTATTTTTCTTCGGGAACAACAGGGTTCCCCAAAGCAATTTTACATAATCATGAAAGTTTGATTCATTCCTGCAGAGTGGAGCAGAATCATCACAGCCAAAGCAGAGATGACGTGTTCCTGTGTATTCCGCCCCTGTACCATACGGGTGCGAAGATGCATTGGTTCGGTTCCCTTTTGTCGGGAAGTAAGGCGGTTCTTTTAAAAGGAACCAAGCCGGAATATATTTTAGATGCGGTTTCTAAAGAAAAATGTACCATTGTATGGCTTCTTGTTCCCTGGGCACAGGATATTTTAGAAGCAATTGACAGCGGAAGATTAAAATTAGAAGATTACGAACTGTCCCGGTGGAGACTGATGCACATCGGTGCACAGCCTGTTCCGCCCAGTTTGATTAAGCATTGGAAATCTTATTTTCCTGAGCATTTATATGATACAAACTATGGCCTTAGTGAATCCATCGGTCCCGGATGTGTGCATCTTGGAGTAGAGAATATTCATAAAGTAGGTGCAATCGGTAAGCCCGGTTTTGGTTGGCAGGTTAAGATTGTAGATGAACAGAGAAATGAAGTGGCAAAAGGGGATGTAGGTGAACTTGCAGTAAAAGGGCCCGGTGTCATGACCTGTTATTACAATGATGTAAAGGCTACGGAAGAAGTAATGGGAGACGGATGGCTTTTTACCGGTGATATGGCGATGGAAGATGAAGACGGATTTATTTTCCTGGTAGACCGTAAAAAGGATGTCATTATCAGCGGCGGTGAAAATATTTATCCCGTACAGATAGAAGACTTCCTTCGTAACAACGGTAAAATTCATGATGTGGCTGTGATTGGTATCCCGGATAAGCGTCTCGGTGAGACAACACTTGCCGTAATTGAACTAAAGCCCGATGTGGAATGTACGGAAGAGGAAATTGAAGAATTCTGTAAGAAACTTCCCCGTTACAAACGTCCGCATAAAGTGATATTTGCGGATATTCCAAGAAATCCTACCGGTAAAATAGAAAAACCGAAGCTCCGTGAAAAATATTGCGGTGCAAGACTGGTAGAAGCCCAGAACAAAGGATAAGGGCATAATTAGGAGGCTGTTATGATTATTAAAATTTTAATGTTGGTTATTTTCTTTGGTATGATGATTGGTATCGGTTTTTATTGCAGAAAGCATGCAACCGATGTAAACGGCTTTGTTTTGGGTGGTAGAAGTGTAGGGCCGTGGCTTACGGCATTTGCCTACGGAACCTCTTATTTCTCAGCAGTTATTTTTGTGGGATATGCAGGACAGTTTGGCTGGAAATACGGAATTGCATCCACATGGATTGGTATCGGAAATGCACTCCTTGGTTCCATGCTTGCGTGGGTAATTCTGGGACGAAGAACCCGTATTATGACCCAGCATCTTGACAGTGCAACCATGCCGGAGTTTTTCGGCAAGAGATTTGATTCCCAGGGACTGAAAATCTGTGCATCTGTGATCGTGTTTATTTTCCTCATTCCTTATACGGCTTCCTTATATAACGGTCTATCCAGATTATTCGGAATGGCATTTGATATTGATTATACAGTCTGTATTATTGTCATGGCAGTGCTTACAGGTGTATATGTAATTGCCGGCGGTTATATGGCAACAGCAATCAATGATTTTGTGCAGGGGCTTATTATGCTGGTTGGTATCGTGGTTGTAATCGCGGCCGTGCTCAATTCAAACGGTGGTTTTATGGAGGCAGTTAATAGTCTTGCCATGATTTCCGATGAGACGGTAACAACCCAGCCCGGTGCATTTGCATCTTTCTTTGGTCCCGATCCCATTAATCTGCTCGGTGTTGTCATTCTTACTTCATTGGGAACATGGGGACTTCCGCAGATGGTTCAGAAATTCTATGCCATTAAGAGTGAAAAGTCCATTAAAAAAGGAACCATTATCTCGACATTTTTTGCAATGGTAGTAGCAGGCGGATGCTACTTCCTTGGTGGTTTCGGAAGATTATATTCGGGCAAGGTAGATATTGCGGCGGAAGGATATGATGCTATTATTCCCGCGATGCTTTCCGACTTGTCACCGATTTTAATCGGGCTTGTGGTTATTTTGGTATTATCAGCATCTATGTCCACACTGTCTTCTTTGGTAATGGCATCCTCATCCACTCTTACGCTGGATGTATTGAAAGGTCATGTGTTTAAGAAAATGGATGAGAAAAAGCAGGTACTTACCATGAGAATATTAATCGTGGTATTCATTGTGATTTCCGTTATTTTGGCTATTGTGCAGTATAAGAGTAATGTGACATTTATTGCACAGCTGATGGGTGTTTCATGGGGAGCACTTGCCGGAGCATTCCTGGCACCTTTCCTGTATGGATTATACTTTAAAAAGACAACCAAGATTTCCTGCTATGTAAGTTTTATTTTTGGTGCAGGACTGATGGTGGCAAATATGCTCTTTAGAAGCAGTTTCCCCGTACTTTTACAATCCCCCATCAATGCAGGAGCATTTGCGATGATTGCAGGGCTTATCATTGTGCCGGTAGTAAGTTTGTTTACAGCAAAACCGGATGAAAGGCTGGTAGAGGATACATTTGCTTGTTACAACAAGAAAATTGAAGTGCCGCAAAAGCAATCTTTAAGTGAATAAGTAAGATGATAAACTGCCGGTCTTCGGGGAGAATCCGAAGGTTGGCAGTTTTTGTTAAAAAAGATACTTTCTATTTTGTGAATAATGTTGTATAATGCATTTACAGACATTTCAAATGACAAATCGTGATATAAATCCCACCCAACGATAGAATGAAAAATGTTAATAATAAAAGACATTTCGAAACATAATGAATGGAGGCTATTATGAGAGAAAAGTATGAGTCTTTGGCACTTGCTGATTTAAAGGCAGTTGCGAAAGCAAGAGGACTTAAAGGTACTTCTACAATGAAAAAATCAGAACTTGTCGAGCTTATGTTGGCAGAAGATGAAAAGGATAAATCGGAAGGAAAGTCAGTACAACCGAAATCTGTTGTAGTAAACAGATCCTTCGAAAAGATGCCGGAAGAGACAAAAGCAAATGCAGACAGAGAAGCTTTAAAAGATGATAATAAGGCGGATGAGGACAAGTATCCCGCAGAGCTTGACAGCGGTATCCCCGCTCATGGAATTTTGGAAGTAATGCCTGACGGATATGGATTTATCCGTTGTGAAAATTATCTTCCCGGTGAGAAGGATGTTTACGTGGCACCCAGCCAGATCAGAAGATTTGGATTAAAGACGGGTGATATTCTGGAAGGTAACACCAGAGTAAAGACCCAGGGTGAAAAATTTGCAGCACTTCTTTTTGTAAAAAGTATTAACGGGTATACACCGGAAGAAGCAGCCAAGAGAAGAAATTTTGAGGATATGACACCCATATTTCCTGATGAGAGACTTCATTTGGAAATGCCCGGTGCCAGCGTAGCAATGCGGGTTATGGATTTGATTAGTCCTGTTGGAAAAGGACAGCGTGGTATGATTGTGTCTCCTCCCAAAGCAGGTAAGACAACACTTCTTAAAGATGTTGCCAAGTCCATTAAGAGAAATGCACCGGAAGTGCATCTGATTATTCTCCTGATTGATGAAAGACCGGAAGAAGTTACGGATATCAAGGAAGCAATTGAAGGACCTAATGTTGAGGTTATTTATTCCACTTTTGATGAATTGCCGGAACATCACAAGAGAGTGTCAGAGATGGTACTGGAGCGAGCAAAGCGTCTGGTTGAGCATGGTCGGGATGTGATGATCCTTTTGGACAGCATCACTCGTTTGGCGAGAGCATACAACCTGACGGTAGCGCCCAGCGGACGCACCTTGTCCGGAGGTCTTGACCCCGCAGCGTTATATATGCCGAAGCGGTTTTTCGGTGCTGCACGAAATATGCGCGAGGGTGGCAGTCTGACTGTGCTGGCCACAGCGCTGGTGGATACGGGAAGCCGTATGGATGATGTAGTGTTCGAGGAGTTCAAGGGTACCGGAAACATGGAGCTGGTATTGAATCGCAAACTGTCAGAAAAACGCA
>JAZNAE010000025.1:0-4701 GCA_045586385.1 Lachnospiraceae bacterium | reverse complement strand
AGTTGTTCCATCAGATGATCAATGGTAAAGGAACGGCCAAATCCGGCTGTCAGCTGCACAAACAACTTTGCACCGGTCTCATGAAACTTCGGCATCCACTTCTTCAGATTCCGATACATGCTCTTCTTTTTATGTAACCATTGTCCCAACATTGGGTTATACACCGGCTGACAGCCCGGTAGTACCAAACCACAATTGTTCTTCGCCACTTCCAAGATAAACTCGGCCCCCGCCCTGTCAAAGTGGTTGATTTCCATCCATCCTAATAAATTGGTCCCTCCCATGGAAGTCATAACCACACGGTTCTTGATTTCACAATTACCAATTTTCCAAGGGGTGAACAAAGGCTCTAATCTCTGTTCCATTGCAAATACCTCCTTTGCACTTTTACCTTCTCAATTTTTCTATAGTAGCTAAAAGTGAATAAAATATTACATACCGCTACTGTACTATTTATCACTCTATTTCTATTTTAACAAAGATAATACGCGGGAACAAGATGTAAGCAAAACTTAAGCGTACTTCGAAATTTGCTTCGCAAATTCCTCAGGCACGTTGCGCCTTCACGGTCTGATTTTTCTTATTTAGAAACTTATTTGTTACGGTTTTTGCCGTTTTTCGACTCATATTATGGGTATTTTACCTATTATTTAGCCTTTTTCCGGGGGGAAAATATCAAAAACGTATCACGATGTTTATTTTATCAAAACGGAACACACTGTGTACCAATTTTAATGCGATACAGGTACCACGACGCATAGTGTGATACACATTCAAGTAAAAGTACACACGGAAGGGGATTATGTGTATTTTTACTTAAACATTAAAAAAGGAAGCCGGACGCATCCAACTCCCTTAGGCATAGTCCGCAGACGTCCGCCGCAATTCCAAACATATTATGTAGTATTGATGGGGAACCTCCCCATCTGCTGATGGACCCGGGTCTTTCGACCAGCCCAATCTGTTACATAACGATTTCTTTAATGTTCATCTCTTCTATGGCTCGAAACCATAAGGTTAATGGAGACCTCTCTGCAAATAATAATATGGCAATTAAGATGTTTCGTCAACTATATATCTACCCCACCACTTCTTTTTCTACCCCATTTTACATCTTTTGGGGCAAAAAAACATGTCAGGCAAATATCTTCTCAACCAATTCCTTATAATGTCTCTTCAACATTTCATACTCCAAAGAATCCGAAATCAACTTAAGCGTAGTTTCCCGGTAATCTTCTTTGTAAAAATCTTCATCACAAAGCTTCTGAACCAACTCTACAATATTCACATCCATAGGTGCTGCCGGAGCAATTTCGCTTCCCATAGTAATTCTGTGTGCACGCACTTCCTTTACGAGTTCCAAAAAATCACTATCCATCTCCACATGCTCTGTCAATTTGTAAATATCATAAAGGTGTCTTGCATTTCTGTGGGGCTTGTCTTGCAAATAGTAATCGCATACAGCAAAAACTTTATCAATCAATGTACGATTCAAAGACAGAACACGCATAGGAAATGTACCCAAATCATATGTTGCAATAAGCTCCTCTTCCTCTGCTCCCAGGGCATCTAATATATAATTACCGAGTTCCCTTTCTTCTGTAGGAAATGCATAAGACATCAAAGACGTTTCCAGCTTAACATAGGGCGGAATAGGATTGATAACTCTATCCCCCACTACTGACTCATAATAGAAATCATAATGATTCAGATTTTTATCACTTTCGACAGAATCAAAGTTACGAATCACAAGTCCCAATTCATCCGCAATCGGCTTCAAAATGTTATACTTCAATTTCTTCCTTCTTGCTTCTCCCAGATATTCTGTAAATGTGATATCAATATCCTCTGAAAATCGATCTATTACTTGAAATGCTTTGGAAAGAGATGTACCACCTTTAAACACAACCGGATATTCAATTGAAGAAAGTTTCTTCAAAATCAATGTGACGTAATAATCTTTCTCTACAATATCTTCACTGACTTCAAGTTTCTGTGAAGTCAGCAAAATTGCATCGCGAAATAGTTCTCTATTTTCTTTATGCAAGTACATGATCTAACCCCAATTCATAATAAAATTTAAATGTCGCCAGCGGGTATTTTCTGATGTACAAATCCACATCACTTCTCTTTATTCCGTGAATCGAAATATACTCAGCAAATTTCTCCCGTGCCTCCTCATAAGAATAATCTAAATATGCATCAAGATTTTTCAAAAGCTCCAACATCTGTAATACATACACATTCTCTTTTGTTATCTGTACGATTGGTTTCCTTACATAAAATCTTCTGTTTCCAATCCGTACTTCTCTGTCAGACGAGTTAGTGTTATTACTCACAATCTCAACTACCCGCGGAACCTGTGTAGTAATCCCTATCTGATTTGCAAAAGAATTACCACCGTAAAAACCATCTACATTATCCCCTTTGGAAATAAAACGATATCTAGCCACCATATCTGCATTCGGACCAATGGTAGAATTTAGCAGAGACTTCTTAGGTATAAAATATACTCCGGTATCATACTTCTGCAGCAAACCCTTATCACAAAGTTTCTTCAACTGCTGATTCAAGGCAGACTTCGTAATATCCTCACGCTCCAAATCCGAAAAGAAAATCGGCTCTGCTTCTTTATAATGTTCTTTTATATAATTATATAGCATCGTCGTTTCTCCTTTCTTAACATTTTGGTTATTTTTAATCCATTTTGTTAAGCATATTATATTCGTTAACGTAAACTATGTCAATTATATTCTTTCACATATTATAGATTCTATCCATTTTTTGCAAGGGTAATATATCCGAAATCTACATAAACTCCCCTTCCGTCCAATCAAACAAATAATCCGGATCATTCCAATACTTCGTTTCCCCATACTCCCGCTCATACACACCGAATTTCTGCCTTGCATTCTGCAGCGTCTTTTCATACTCTATATGATTAAAAGGACTATAAAGCTCCGCCTCTTCTTCACTACATCCTACCGTTCGCAAGTGTGGCTTCTTATCCGGAGACATCGGGTTCACTTCGTACACCCACTTCACCGGTTCCGGATGACACCGGCTATGTGCGTAAATGGTCTCAAAATATTCTTCCCATGAATACTGTCTTCCGTATTCATCATAAATCTCCAAATCGTCCTGATGCTCCCGGTAAAACGACTCAAGCTTTCGAAAACTATCAAATGCCCTATGCTTCTGGAACAACGGCCGCCATCCGCAACTTAATTTATTCAGGTGGCACCGGTAACCAAGATATGGTTCATCCACGATGGTATACTCCTCGTCAAACACGCCCCACTCCGACTTCTCCGCAAAACAAGTCTGCATCAGTTCCTTATTCTTACTCATAAAATAATAATTGGTCCCCATGACAATTCTCCTCTCCCAAATAAAAATATCCTCTTACCGGAACCCATTCAAAGGTCCTGCTAAAAGGATATCTCAAAGTCAAGTCTTTGTCATTGGACGGATAGTCCAAAACATTTATGCTGCCCTCTGCAGGCGCTGAGCATAGTATAAAAGGCGCTTGTCCTTCGGCTCCTGCGCCACCTTATACAAGCCTATATTCATAGGCTGTCCCTGCAAAACCAGCAGTTCTTCCATATGCACACCAAGGAGAATACTTAAGGCATAAAGTTTCTCTACCGTTGGCAGATTCTGCCCTTTAAACCAGCGGTAAATCGGCTGAGGACAGGAGAGGTTTAAGTACTCTTGGATGTACTTCACATCATAGCCTGCCAGTTTGAACATGATTTTTAGTTTTTGTCCGGTTCGTTGTTGGTCGATGGGGTGCATGGTAGGGCTCCTTTCGTTACTTCATTCAAATGAATTAGTTTAGCATTCTTCGTTTTCGCTATTTACAATTCTACTAACCGACTCACTAGTATTTTTTCTTTCAATTTCTAATATCGCAAAAATCTTTGCTTCCAATTCTTCTTCAGTCACATCATCAGGGACATCTATAACATCAGGCAAATTCTCCAATCCTTCAATTTCTATAGTTTTATTATAACCATGGCATTTATTAAGAAACTTTTTAAGTGCTTTACAAACCTCCGCATAAAATACGATCATTGGGGCTAATTTATACCACCTTTATATGCTATATTTATACTTCCTATAAAAACAAATTACTTCAACGAAGCAAAATTGAACCTTACTAGACCTGCAAAATAAAGCTTCATATCAACCTCTTTTTGGAAATAAAAACAGCCCTTTCGTGCGAGCACTCGAAGATTATCACCTCGAAAACACTCCGTGTTTCCTCGGTCCAATGCGAACTATGTTCGCTATGCAGTCGACGCTTAAAATGTAAAACATAAGCGGACTTCGAAATGTGTTGCACACATTCCTCAGGCGCGTTGCGCCTTCAAAAACGCAAAAAAATCCCAGAGATAGCCTTCTCTGGAATTGGTCAAGCCGAGCTCACTCGCAAGCAAGCTTGCTCGTGTCACGGGCTACGCCCAATAAATAAGTAAAAAAATACCCGGAGGAGTGCAAGCGCACCTCGAAAATGCTTCGCATTTCCTCGGTCACGGCATTCGCTGAATGCCTATAATTGCAAATTAAAAACAGCCCTTTCGTGCAAGCACGAAGGGCTGTTTAATTTGCAATTATGCGCTTAGCTCAAGGCTAACGTGTATATTACTCGATAATAGTAGCAACACGGCCAGATCCAACGGTTCTACCACCTTCACG
>JAZNAE010000024.1:0-30460 GCA_045586385.1 Lachnospiraceae bacterium | reverse complement strand
ATTAGATTAATCAGACCAACGATAGAATGGAAAGGGCAGGCAATTGCCTACCGGCAGGAGCATTTTGACCATAATGAATTTATTATCAACGGAAGTGAACTTCTTGATAAAACAGAAGATTATGAAGAGTGGCTTACTTCTGTAACAAACAATACAAAACCGGAAACTGTAAATCCCAATTGGGTCGTCACGGATACATTTTTTGCGGTAGACGATAACAATGACATAATCGGAATTATTGATCTTAGACATACCTTAAATGACTTTCTGAAAGACTTCGGAAACAGCGGTTACAGCGTCAGACCTTCTAAAAGACGAAAAGGCTATGCAACAGAAATGCTCAGACAACTGAAAGAAGTTGCAAAAGCAGCAGGGCTTAAGGAACTTCATCTTTCGGTGGAGAGAAGTAATGAGCCGTCCATAAAAACAATTGTGAAGAATGGCGGTGTTTATGAACGCAGTTTTGAGTTTGAAGGTGAAGAGGCGGATATTTATAAAATAAAATTATAAAAAAGAGAGGTAATGAGTATGAAAAAGTTAGGTTTAGTTGGTGGCATGGGACCGGAATCAACCATTCCGTATTATCATGATATTGTGTATGGTGTGCAGGAAAAAGTGGGAAAAGATTTTTTTCCTAACTTGACAATTGAAAGTGTGAATGTATTCGAAGTTCTACAGTTTTGTAAGGAAGAAAATTACGATGAACTTACCCTGTATCTGATGCGTGCCATTAACAATCTGATAAAAAGTGGAGCGGATTTTGTAGCACTTAGTGCAAATACACCGCATATAGTTTTTGACAGATTAAAAATGAAGTCGTCAGTTCCTTTGGTAAGTATTATCGAAGCAACACGTGATGAAGCAATCCGGTTAAATATGAAAAGGATTGGACTTCTGGGAACTATTTTTACCATGACAGGTGAGTTTTTTAAGAAGCCTTTTGAGAGTAGTGACATTGAAATCGTTGTTCCTACAAAAGCGGAAATGGAATTTGTAAATCACAAGATTGCGACGGAACTGGAACTTGGCATTGTGAAGGAAGACACCCTGGAAAGCTTTCAGACGATTATCGAGCGCATGAAGAAGGAAGATGGAATTGAAGCAATTATACTTGGATGTACGGAACTTCCTCTTTTGTTAAATGATGAAGTCAGCCCGGTGCCTTGTCTGGATACCATGAAAATACATATTCAGACTTTGGTAGATATGATAGCGAATAGAAATGAGGTGGAGAAATGCTTAGATTAAGACCATACAAACCATGCGATGCAAAGACGATTGTTACATGGATAAAGGATGAAGTAGCCTTCCGAAAATGGTGTTCGGATCGATTTGAAAAATATCCCATTACAGCGGAGGATATGAATGAAAAATACATGGAATACAATGGAGACTGCGAAGAGGAAGATAACTTTTATCCAATGACAGCTTTTGATGAAACAGGAGTGGTGGGACATCTGATTTTGAGATTCATGGATAAAGAAAAGAAGACAGTGCGATTTGGATTTGTCATAGTGGATGACAGTAAACGTGGGATGGGCTACGGCAAGGAAATGCTGAAATTGACACAGAGATTTGTGTTTGATGTATTGAAAGCTGAGAAAGTAACGTTGGGTGTGTTTGACAACAATCCTTCCGCATACCACTGCTATAAGGCGGCAGGGTTTGAGGATGTGCTATTGGAGAAAGAAATTATTTTACCTATTTTGGGAGAAAAATGGAAAATCTTGGAGCTTAAAGCAAGCCGGAAAGAGACTGCGGAACAGTAGAGAATGTATGGGTGCATTTATATGAATAAGATAATAGAGACAGAACGATTGATACTAAGACCATTAGTGATAGAGGATGCAAAAGATGTATTTGAATGGGTAGCAGACCCTATTGTAAATAGGTATATGCCTTACGCCCTTTATCAGAATATATATCAAGTGGAAGAATGGATTACATCTTTAGCGGAAAATAAAAATGAATTTGGTTTCTACTTAAAGGAAGCCCATAAGGTAATCGGATCAGGTTCCATCACTTTTTCTGAAGAGAGAGGTGAATATGCCCTGGGATATAATCTGAACCGAAATTTCTGGGGAAGGGGATATGCTGCAGAAGCTTCCAAGGCAATGCTCCGGTGGGCCTCTAATAATCTCGGGGCAAAAGATTTTTATGCAATACGTGCCAATGAAAATGTGGCATCAGGGAAAGTCCTTGAAAAATGTGGTTTTCAATTTACGCATTATGGGCAGTATTCAAGATACGATGGAAGTGAAACCTTTGATGCGTCATTTTACGAAATGCACATTGAACAATAAGATATTAGATTACAAGGAGTATATATAAATGAGATTTGAAAACAGAGAGATAACATTAAAGGATGGTAGAAAATGTGTACTGCGACCGACTCATCCCGATGATGCAAGTGAGATGATAGAGTACATGAAAGTGACAGCGGGAGAGACACCGTTTCTGCTTCGATATCCTGATGAAGTAACTTATACTCTCGAAAGTGAAATGGAAATATTAGGGAATTTGCTGGAGAGCAATAATTCAGTCATGATGGTTGCTGTTGTAGATGGAGAAGTCGCAGGAAACTGCAGTATTAACGGATTGGGAAATAAAAGAAAAGTTCTTCATAGATGCGGGTTGGCAATCGCGCTGAAAAAAGAGTTTTGGAATTTGGGAATCGGGACAGCAATGATTGAATATTTGGCGCAGCTGGCTAAACAGATTGGTTATGAGCAGATGGAACTTGAAGTTGTCGAAGGGAATGATAGTGCAAAAAGATTATATGAAAAGTGTGGTTTTTGTGAAACCGGAAGGCACTTGCGGGCACTGAAATATGATGACGGTAGTTATAGGGATGAGTTTATTATGTGTAAGGTGTTGTAGATTTTGCGGTGAAGCCAACTGACTTAGTCAAATGTTAAAATCGTTGGGTGGTAAAGGTAAACCATAAGGAGATGATAATCATGGCAATTTATTATAAGAAATTAACAGAAAAAGAGTTGGAGAAGTTTATAGAACTCCGAATCAATCAGTTACGGGAAGAAGGTGCAACGGAGGATATTGATTTAGTACCTGCACTGACCGATTATTATAACAGACATATGGCGGACGGAACTTTCGTGTCATGGCTTGCGATGGATGGGGATAAAATTGTTGGAACAAGTGGAATGTCTTTTGTAGAAAAACCACCATATTTCGGTTGCCCCAGCGGAAAAATCGGTTTGCTATCTTCAATGTATACCTTACATGACTATCGCAGAAACGGAATTGCAAAAGAGCTTCTTGGCAGAGTCGTAAATGAGGCAAAAGAATATGGATGTGGAGTAGTGCAGATTACCGCATCAGATATGGGAGTGTTGCTTTATTCAGACTTTGGTTTTGTGAAGAATGGTAATTTTATGCAATATAAATTTTAAAAATATAAAGGAGGAATATGATGAAAATTTTAGTGGTTTATTGTCATCCCAGTAAGACAAGTTTTACATATCGGGTATATGAGAAGTTTTTGAAAGGATTACAGGATGCCGGTCATGCAGTCACAGTATCTGATTTATATGAGATGGATTTCAGGACAGATTTATCGGAAGAAGAATATTTAAGAGAAACCTATTATCGGGCAGAACTTCCTGTTGCGGAGGATGTGAAAGCGGAGCAGGAGAAAATTCAATCAGTAGATGCCATAGCATTTATTTATCCTGTTTTCTGGACAGAGGCCCCGGCGAAATTAGTAGGTTGGTTTGATCGGGTTTGGAGTACGGGATTCGCTTATGCTCCTAATCCAGAAATGAAAGTGCTTGATAAGGCTTTGTTCATTGCCTGTGCAGGAAAATCCATAGAAAGTCTTGAAGAGACCGGAGAAAAGAATGCAATGGAAACCGTAATGTTAGGAGACAGAATTCGTAACAGAGCAATAGAAAAGCAAATGATTATTTTTGATAATATTACCCATTGGGATGAAATACTCCGGGAAGCGACTGAGCCGGTTCATCTTCAGAAAGCTTATGAATTGGGAAAAAGTTTTTAAGGATATCAATTGGTTAAAGGAGGGAAAGTGTCATGATAAGCCTTTACGATGGAAAGTATTTTATTTCAATGATTAATACCGAAAATGGTGAAGTAGATGGAAATACTGTGTTTGAATATCATCAGAAGGATAGCATGATATGGGCAGATTATGCAGGCGGAGAAATTGTAAAAGGAAATTTGCTTGGAAAGGTAACAGAGAACGGGGAACTGGATTTTTACTATCAACACTTAAATAAGCAAGGGCAGCTGCGAGTAGGTGTTTGTCACAGCGTGCCGCACATACGTGAGGACGGTAAAATTGAACTGTCAGAAAAATGGCAATGGTTAAATGGTGATCAATCTGTAGGGGAATCAATTATTGTAGAGAGGTGATATTATGAGCAATCCATGGGAAAAAATCAATTTATCCGATTACGAAAATCATATGAAACTGGATAGTGTATATCAGCTTCAGGTATTAAATGAGATGATGAAAGAACAGTTTGAGGCATATGACATCGAGACAATTATGATTCTCGGCGTAGCAGGAGGAAACGGCCTTCAGCATATTGATACAGAAAAAATAAAGAAAGTTTACGGTGTGGATGTAAACGAAGATTTTCTCGCAGAGTGTGGAAAAAGATATCGCAACTTAGAAGGCGCACTGGAAACCATATGTGCAGATTTACTGAGTGATAATTTAAATCTACCGGGTGCAGATTTACTTGTAGCCAATCTTTTGGTAGAGTACATCGGATACAATTGTTTCCAAAAAGTAGTTAAGCTTATTAATCCGAAGTATATATCCTGTATTATACAAATAAACGAAGGCGATTCCTTTGTTTCGGATTCGCCTTACATACATGCTTTTGATTGTTTGGATGAGGTTCATCACCAAATGGAAGAAAAACCTTTGATTAGTAGTATGGATGAAATAAACTACCAGGTGATTCAAACATCAGAACGCTTATTGCCCAATGGCAAGAAACTGGTACGGATTGATTTTGGTAAATAGCTGTTGCATAAAGCGAAAGAAAATGTTACCGGGAAATCTTTCCATCAATAATAGCTTTCTGCACCCATAATTGAAGGGAGCCGATAGCTTGGGAAATTTGTGAAAGCTTTTCCTGAATTTGTTCAAAGTCCTTCATTTCATCTTCTGTGATAGCACCGTCAACAGTAATTTCGATTAAACGGCTTTTCTCTTTTTCCATAGAATTGAGCGAGGCAAGCATTTCAAGGGTAATTTGAGAAAGCTCTTTTATCTTTACTTCCGGAACATATTGCTGGCCGATAGGACATTCATGGGAACAATAATAATTACATAAAGAAGGATTTTTATAACAATCAGCCATGGCGAGAATTTCATCCGGATGCGGAAGTGATTTCTCGCTTTCTATTTTTTCAATTCTGTCAGAGGATATATATGTAAGTAGTTCAGCTGCACCTTCGCGGGTTAAATTAGCAGCCTCGCGGCTGGTTTGATACATGTTTTTGTTTTCTTTTGTAGACTTTCTCCCCATAAGATATTGGTTCCTTTCCCCTTTTGTGCGGATATTGCCGCTATATGCAGGTATTTCGCACTTATTGGCGAAATAAGATGCTTTAAGTCGCATTTTTTAACATGTTTTTTACAACATCTCTATTATATACTATAAACAGATAAGGAAAAACCCCTAATTTTAGAAAGGGTGACCTACATCGGAAGGGAGGACATATGATAGGGTTTTTAATTGGTTTGGCATTTTTATGCGGAATGCTTTGGCTTGGATTTAAAGTGACAGGTGCATTGTTTGCAGCATGCTTCTGGTTGTTTATAGAAGTACCGTTATCTTTGGCAATGTGGGCAATCGGATTGGCCTGTTGTTGCACACTGATTTTAATTCCGGTCGGCCTTTGGCTATTTAAAAATGGTTTCAAGTTATTAGTACCGGGAATTTAAGAAAAAATTATTATTTACATGGAGGATAAAAGAATGATTATTACAACAACACCTTCGGTAGAAGGAAAAAGAATTGTGGAGTATAAAGGGATTGTCTTCGGAGAGGTTATCTCCGGTGTAAACTTTGTGAGAGATATCGCAGCATCCCTTAGCAACGTTTTTGGTGGTAGGTCAAGAAGTTATGAAGAAGAGCTTGTAAATGCCAGAGAAAATGCACTTAGGGAAATGGAGCAGCGAGCAATGCAAATGGGTGCAAATGCTGTGGTAGGTGTTGATATTGATTATGAAGTGCTCGGTGCAGACAACGGAATGTTAATGGTGACCGCCAGCGGTACTGCTGTTACAGTTGAATAAGCTCTTGCAGAATAGGGAAATAAAAAGCGAATAAGGGGAATATTGATAGGGAAACCATTTTCCTTTTGCAATCATATAGTGACATTTTTGAAACCTTAAAATGGTGGTTATAAAAAAGTCCGTTTGCTATAATAATAGCATGATTGCATTGGGAGGTGGTTTTCTATGGTTTTACAGGAAAAATTACAACTTTTAAGGAAAGAAAACGGCTATTCGCAGGAACAACTTGCAGATAAATTGGGCATTGCAAGACAGACTGTCAGCAAATGGGAAACAGGACAAGCTGTGCCGGAATTAAGCGGATTAATATTGCTGAGTGAATTATATGGGGTGACCATTGACCGAATAGTAAAGGAAAGTGATGAATGTAATCTTGTTCTTTCTGCAAGAGATAATTTGGATATTGACAAAACAATAGAATTTCTTTTATTGGCAAAGAGGAATACATATGCTGCCAAGGCACCGGAAGTAAAGCCATGCAGATCGGGCTCTCATGACTTAAGCTATGAAAACAGTACAGGATATAAATATTATGATACTTATCTGGGTGGAGAATGTTTTGCGGGAGAAGAGGCTGTCTGGTTACATGATACACCGATTTGGAGCATGAATTATGCAGGGCGTGTAATAGGGGAAAACTTTAGTGGTGATTTCTTGAAGGAAGCGCTTATGGCAGTTCCGAAGGAAATGCCATACAGAGGTCCGGAAGTATATGAAAAGGGAGACTATCTTTATCATTGCCAAGTGTCAGGAGAGTTTATTTGGTTTCAGGGGCAGGAAGAAATATATTACAGGAAAAATAAAATTTATGAGTGTAATTTTCATGGTGGAATTGTAAAATGACCAAATTTGACAAAAATCGCAATTTTTTTGACATTTTTAGCGGTTTTGAGTTAAAAAAATATAAAAAATAAAAATAATTTGTTGACAGAAAGACGTTTTTACCGCATATTTTTTATAGAAATAAATAGGATTATTTCATAAAAGGGGAATTTACAATATGATAAGTGCGCGGTTAAAAGAACTGTTATATGAAAAGGGATGGTCTCTTCAGCAACTTGCCGATATAGCGGACCTTCCTATGGAAACAGTCAGAAACGTTTATTACGGAAAGACCAACGACCCGAAAGTGTCAACTGTCATGAAGATGGCAAAAGCATTTAACTTAAGCGTCAACTGTATGATGGGGCAGTGCAATCATACACCTCAGGAAAGGTTATTGCTGCAGAATTACCGGGCATGTGGGCCTCATGGGAAAAGCATTATTGAAGTGGTATCCAGATATGAGGCTACAGCGGCAAAAGCAGACCGTGAAGCAACCGGGAAACATCAAATTCCATGTCTGGTTCCCAGGGGTGATGTCAGAAGTGGAATTATTTATGAAAACAGTGAAGTGATTTATATCGATACGGTCATCGATGAAGCGTATATTGCCATCACGATTCCGAATAACGATTTGCTACCGGTATATTGCAAAGATGACATTCTGTTATTTGAAAACCGCTTCCCGAGAAACGGAGAGTATGCGGCCTTTTATAAAACAGACCGGGCATATATCAGAAAGTTTGTGGAAGAAGATGGTCAATACCGTTTAAAATGTTTGCATAGCGAAGGTGCGGATATTGTGTTAAAACGCATGAATGAAATTGAGTACATCGGAACCTGCATCGGTGTGGTTAGGACTTAGGAACGGAGATGCTCTTTACATAAAATTTCATACGGTATTCTCTGGGGGTATACCCGGTTTTCTCACGAAAGACTTTCGTGAAATGACTTTGAGAAGAAAAGGCAAGTGCTGAACTGATTTGAGAGTAAGTGTACTCAGAATAGTTCAGCATATTTTTTGCCGTTTCAATTCGTGTTTTGGTGATATAATCCCCGATGGTTTGATTCATTTCTTTTTTAAATACGGCAGAAAGGTGTCCTGCGGAAAGCCCGATTTGTGCTGACAAAACAGCAAGTGTAATGTGCTCATTTAAATGTGCATCAATATATTCAATACATTGGTTGACAGGACGTGAAAACGCATTTTGCTTGCGTATTTTCTGCATTTCTCTTGTATAGTGAGCATGCATTTCGCATTGTAATTCCGTGATTTCTGATTCCGTGTTTAATTCATCCATCTTCTGTATATATAAATCGCTGATGGAATATGCCACTTCGATGGGAAGGCCTGCTTCTACTACAAAACGTGAAGCAAGCCCTGTAGAAATGGCAAACATATATTTCAGATTGCGGATAGGGTCTTTGGAAAGACATCCCTGCCTCTCGGCAATAAAAGTTTTCCTGGCTTCCTCAACACTTCGCATATCTCCCATAATCATATATTCATATCGTTTCATATCTTCGTTTTGCGAATAATGTGCAAATCCTTTTTCTAATTTTAAGGATTGCAGATGCTGTACATCTTTTGTCGTAATGTGTGCTTTTTTACCCATTTTTGACACCTCATGATAAATAATAAATGCAAAAAAATATATGTATATTATAACATAAATCTTTGGATTTTGATATACGAAGGTAGGACAAATTGCTAAGATGGAGAAAATAAAAACGAATAGGGGAATAGGATGAATTATATTGTTTATATTTATTATCCGTTATTAATTCTTTTGCTGTTTTATGGAGCAAAGTTGTATGGAAAAAATACATGGAATGATGATTTTATGTCGCTGTCCCAGACGAAAGCGCTACAGGGATTCTTTGCAGTTTGCATTGTATTTCATCATTTGGGACAAAAGACATGTGCACCGTGGTTGAAGCAGGAATATATCGTGCATGGATTGGATTTTTTTGTGCCCATAGGGTATCTTTTGGTTGCTGTTTTTTTGTTTTGCTCAGGCTACGGCATGTACAAGAGTTATCTTATAAAAGATAATTATTTGAAAGGCTTTTTTGCCCGTCGTATTTTGCCGCTTATTTTGGCGTTTGTGACAACCAGCTTTTTCTTTTTGTATTTTAGAATGCGGATGGGAGATAAAATTACCTGGTTTGCACATCCTTTTAGCGTGGGCGGACCAAATTTGTTTAATACCTATGCATGGTTTGTGTTTGCGTTAATAGTTCTTTACATTGGTTTTTGGGTTGCTTTTCGTTTTTGCAAAAAAGAAAAATTTGCAATAGCTGTACTTGGACTGTTTATACTTGCGTACATGCTTTACTGTGACTTCTGGATATATGGTGACTGGTGGTATAATACAGTCATTTTGTTTATGGTTGGTCTTTTGTTTGCAAAGTATGAAGAAAAAATACTTACGGAAATAAAAAAGCGATATCTGATGTATGTGATTTTATCCATTCTGCTGACCGTGCTCTCATTTGCTGTCTCGGAGAATATGATAAACAGATGGGGATGCCTTTTGTTACAAATGGTAGCAGCCACTTCATTTGTTGCGTTTGTGTTTATGCTGGGAATGAAAATAAAGATTGGTAACAAGATTCTTGCTTTTACAGGAAGTATTACCTTGGAATTGTATTTGGTTCACGGTCTGTTTGTGCAATTGTTCGGATATAGTTTTATTAAGGAAAATATTGAGCCGCTTTATTATATTAGGAACGTTGCAGTATATACATTGGTGGTGTTAGTGATTTCCGTTCCGCTTGCGTTTGGTTTACATTTCGTGCACAAAGTGATACTTACTTTTTTGGAAAACAAAAAAGAAGGTGTGCGGGATATGTGTAATTATCTGAAGAAAATAGCATTTATTTTTCTTGGAATATTTTTGGTGATTACTTTGTTTTTTACTGTGACAAGTTACAAAAAAAGCCGGGATATGAAAGCGAAAGTAGCAAAGTATGGAGAAGACAATATTATCTATACAGAAGTAGACGGGGAGAAGATGGCTGCCTATGTGACCGGTGAAGGTGAGCATACGATCGTGTTGCTGAGCGGAATACAGGATGTTTGTCCTACTGTTACTTTGAAGCCGTTAGCAGATTCTTTGGCAGAAAAGAATAAGGTGATTGTGATTGATAACTTTGGACGCGGATACAGTGATGATACGGATAGAGAACGCAGTGCAGAGAGACTAATATATGAAGTGCACACAGCATTAAGCAATTTAGGAGAAACCGGACCGTATATTTTAATGCCACATCATTCAGCCGGGCTTTATACACAGCTTTATACATATGTCTATCCGGAAGAAGTGGAGGCGGTGATTGCATTAGATACCTACGTGGCAGAGCAGGTGGAGGAGACCATCAGAATACAGCAGATGACGGCTTCGGAATATGAAAGATATATTGCAAGAGTGAACCAAGTATCATATTATACGGAACAGATATTTGTAGCCACAGGTTTTTCGAGAATGTGGTTTAACGCGTACAGAAGTATGTACCGTTACAGTATCAAACCGGAGATGGAAGTGATTGAAGAAATGTGGGTGGATAACTATGCTAATAAAAATGCAATAGAAGAAGCCAGGTATGAGTATAAAAATGCAGAGAAATTATTCGGGAAAAAATATGCGGAAGATATGCCGGTATTGTTTTTACTTGCCAATTACAGTTGCAAGGGGAAAGTATATGGTGATTTGGACTGGCTTCAAATACATAAAAATGTAATTTCCAACCCGGGTATACAAAAGATAGACATTCTCGCCGGCAATCCGTATTTCGTATATTATACAGCTCCGGCTATTGCAGAAAAAACCCAGGAATTTATAGATGAGCTACACTGGACAGAAAAATAAAAAAGATTTAAAATGAAACTGAACTTTGCTTTGCGGGGTTCAGTTTTTATTTAAGGGGTATTTTAAGTTGCAGAAATTATATGTAAATGACAGAAATTTTTATAAAAAAGTAGCAAGTATTGCCATTCCCATTGCGCTACAGGGACTGATCACCAACGGCGTCAATGTAATGGATACCATCATGATTGGGATAGTGGGAGAAACACAGCTATCTGCTGTATCGCTTGCAAACCAGTTTATTAATATCTTTCATATTTTTTGTATGGGAATCGGCATGGGCGCATCTGTTTTAGTGGCGCGTTACTATGGAATGCGTGACAACCAATCCTTAAAAAGTACGGTTTCTATTATGCTCAGGCTTTGCCTTGCCATGTCAACATTATTTTGTGTGGCAACTATCTTTTTGCCGGAGCAGATTATGAAAATCTACACGGTGGAGGAAGCTATTATCTCAAATGGTGCCAGATATTTGGAATATTCCGTGGTGACGTACTATTTACTAGGATTATCACTTACTTGTACCATTGTGCTTCGAAATGTGGGGCAGGTAAGAATTCCACTATATACGTCCATAGCAGCCTTCTTTGTTAATGTAGGTGCCAATTACATGTTTATTTTCGGTAGACTGGGCGCACCCAGAATGGAAGTTGCAGGTGCAGCAATCGGAACGTTGATTGCACGTATATTTGAGTTTTCCGTTATCTGTGGATATCTTTTCTTAAAGGATAAAGAGATTTGTTTTAGAATTAAGGATTTATTTGCTCCGGTAGGGAAATTATGGAAAGAATATATCCGCATCAGCATACCGGTACTTGTCAGTGACGGAATTTTGGCACTTGGAAATAATTCAGTGGCTATGGTTATCGGAAGATTGGGTGAAAGCTTTGTGGCAGCCAATGCCGTAACTGCAGTAACCCAGCAGTTAAGCTCTGTTATGATTCAGGGATTTTCACAGGCCGGCGCTATTGTTACCGGTTATACATTGGGAGAAGGAAATCGGGAAAAGGCACATGGGCAGGGATACGCATTTCTTGGCATTGGTATTGTGTTCGGACTGCTTGCGGCAGGAATTATTATGCTGATCAGTGGTCCCATAATCCGTGCATATAATTTGTCACCGCAGACACAGGAAATAGCAAAAGAATTGATGTTGTCCATTTGTATTATTGTTGTGTTTCAAGCGACCAACAGCATTATGACCAAAGGGGTACTTAGAGGCGGCGGAGATACTAAAATGCTGATGCTGGCAGATAATATTTTCCTGTGGGTGGCATCGGTTCCCCTTGGTATTTTGGCAGGTCTCGTATTACATATGCCGGCATTTTGGATTTACTTTTTCCTTAAAATTGATCAAGTACTCAAAGCGGTGTGGTGTGTAATCAGACTAAAAAGCGGCAAATGGATTAAGAAAATAAAGGTGGCATCAGAATTATAAGAATGCTAGATGGAAAGGAGCCGGTAGCTATGACAACTGTCGAAAGGTTAAAAGAAATCATTGATAACAGTAATAATATTGTATTTTTTGGTGGTGCCGGAGTTTCCACCGAAAGCGGTATTCCCGATTTTCGGAGTGTAGACGGACTTTATAATCAGAAATACGATTATCCGCCGGAAACAATTCTGAGTCATTCTTTTTATAGAAGAAACCCGTCAGAATTTTTCCGTTTTTATCAGGATAAAATGTTATGCCTTACAGCGAAACCCAATGCGGCACATAAAAAGCTGGCACAGTGGGAAAAGGAAGGAAAGTTAAAAGCAGTCATTACACAGAATATTGACGGACTTCATCAGGCTGCAGGAAGTAAGAGAGTGCTGGAACTTCACGGAAGTGTTCTTCGCAATTATTGTGAACGTTGCGGAAAATTTTTTGATGCCGAGTATATGTTACATGCCGATGGTGTTCCAAAGTGTGATGATTGTGGCGGACCGATTAAGCCGGATGTGGTTTTATATGAGGAAGGGCTTAATAACCGGACTTTATCAGATGCCATCAGTTTTATCAGTAATGCAGACGTATTGATTATTGGAGGAACTTCGCTGGTGGTGTACCCGGCAGCAGGTTTAATTGACTATTATAAAGGAAATAAATTAATTTTGATTAATAAAACACCGACTGCAAGAGATTCGGTGGCGGATTTGGTTGTACAGGGCAGTATCGGAGAAATATTTTCACAATTATAAATGATGATAAGAAATGAAGAGTCATGTCAGAAGGGATATAAGTATATGGATATTCAGGTTGGAGATGTTCTGAAATTAAAAAAGCCTCACCCTTGCGGAAGTAAGGAATGGGAGGTGCTGCGGATTGGTGCAGATTTCAGATTAAAATGCGTAGGTTGCGCTCATCAAATCATGACACCCAGAAAACAGGTAGAGAAGAATGTAAAGGAGATTGTCCGCAAAGAAGAAAAGTAGAAAAAATGCAGAAAAATTGCGGAGAAATGCTTGCAAAACCAAAAAGACTATGATATTATATTAACTCGTGATATGTTGTTTTGTTTCACGTAAGTGAGACAAATATTTCCCTTAACAGGGAGTAAATTTTCCTTGCTCCTGTCAGGCAGGGGCCAGAGACCAAAAGGAGGTAACGAAGCATGAGCAAATATGAATTAGCCGTTGTTGTTAGTGCGAAAATCGAAGATGATGAAAGAGCAGCAGTAGTTGACAAATGTAAAGCTTTAATCGAAAGATTCGGCGGAACAATTACTGAGGTTGACGACTGGGGTAAGAAGAGATTGGCTTATGAAGTTCAGAAGATGAAAGAAGCTTTCTATTACTTCATTAAGTTCGAAGCTGAAACTTCAGCACCCATCGAAATCGAAAACCGTGTTCGTATCATGGACAATGTCTTAAGATTTTTAATCGTAAAACAAGACGAGGAATAGAATGTGTAAGTGTGATGTGATAAACATACACGAGATACGACAAGGAGAGAATGTATGAATAAAGTAATACTTATGGGGCGTTTAACAAGAGATCCCGAAGTGAGATATTCACAGGGAGAAAATGCGACAGCGATTGCAAGATATACACTTGCTGTTGACCGCAGATTTAACCGTAACGGTGATGAGCAGACAGCAGACTTTATCGGATGTGTTGCATTCGGAAGAGCAGGTGAATTTGCTGAGAAGTACTTCAGAAAAGGTACTAAGGTAGCAATCACAGGCCGTATCCAGACGGGCAGCTACACCAATAAAGACGGTGTAAGGGTTTATACTACGGATGTAGTGGTAGAAGATCAGGAATTCGCTGAGAGCAAAAATTCATCCGGTGGCGATGGGGGCTATACCGGAGGAGGAAACAGCATGCCACAGCCCAGTGGCGCAGGTGACGGTTTCATGAATATTCCGGACGGAATTGACGAGGAACTGCCCTTTAACTAAGAAGTCGGACATGGTGATAAACCATGGATAGTAAGATAGGAGGCAATTATCATGGCATTTAATAAAGCAGAAAAGTCTGATTCTCCCATGAGAAGAAAAGGCGGAATGCGCAGAAGAAAAAAAGTCTGTGTTTTCTGTGGAAAAGATAACGTAATTGATTACAAAGATGCAAATAAATTAAAAAGATACGTATCTGAGAGAGGAAAAATCCTTCCCAGAAGAATTACAGGCAACTGTGCTAAGCATCAGAGAGCTCTTACTGTAGCAATCAAGAGAGCACGTCACGTAGCAATTATGCCTTACGTACAGGATTAATCAGAAAATATTATCGATTAATACAAATTAATAAGAATAGAAAGCCAACTGTTCAACAGAATAGTTGGCTTTTTTGTTGAATTGTGTTATAATTTAATTTGGGGGATTGAATTGCATATATAATTACTGCAGTAGTTTGACTTTTTTAGGGTGAGGGGTATATGAAAGAGAAAGCTGAGGGAAAGAAAACAAAAACAATCAAGATCAGAAAGCGTTACCTGGTATTTCTGGCAATGTTTCTTGGGGCTATTTTAGTTGTGACGGTAATTAGCACCATTGCCAATTGGCGGTCGACAGCATCCCAGATGAATGCAACCTTTAAAGTACAGGTGGAAGAACGTGTGGCTCATTTGGTTGCGGAAGTAGAGAGGCAATATGCAGTATTGGACGGATATGCCGCTGCATTTGCAAAGGATGACATTGCTGATAAACAGCGATTAATCGGAAAAATGGATAAGTGGGTTTACAATACGGAATATTACGCGGTGAGTTTTGTATATCCTGACGGTACTTTGTGTCGTAGTGACGGCACGGAAATTAATGTATCTGACAGAGAGTATTACACACGGGTTATGCAGGGAGAATCCGTCATTCAGGTATTGGATTACAGTAGGATTGATACCGATATTAAAGTCGGTCTTATGGTGCCGGTCAGAATTGATAACGAAATACAAGGTATACTAATCGGAACCTATGAAAAGAAAGATTTTGAAGCATTGTTTGAGAAGTGTTTTTCCGGACTTACCAGTTTGGCATATATTTGTGATGCCGACGGAAAATATGTAATCGGAACGAAAGCTGCGGAAGAGGTTATGGAAAGATATGATCCGGGAATCACGAAAACCGGCGGCTTTGTGGATGTTCTGGAAGAAGCGGAATTTTTTGAGAGCAGTAAAGAAGAAATCCGGCAAAATATGAAGAGTGGAATGGCTGGGCAGGCAGTTTATCAATATCGGGATGACAGGCGTCACACTACCTATGTGCCTGTAGGGATTAACGGTTGGTATGTGGTAACAGTTCTCCAGAAAGCGCAGGTTTATGATGAAGTCATGAGAATGGCAGGCGGTTCTTATATTACCATGCTTGTACTTATGGCATCCATTCTTATCATTATTGTCTTCCTTGTATTCAGAGAACACGGATTGGTAATTCAGGAAGTTAAGAAGAGACGTGAAATTAATTACCGCTTTGAACATGATGATTTGACAGGACTTTTACGTGAAAAGCCTTTTTATGAGAAGGTCCAAAAGCAGTTGGAAGGTGTAAATCCAGGTGAATATTGCCTGATTTATATGGATATATATAAGTTTAAGTTAATTGATGAAATGTTTGGTTATGACGTAGGTGATGAACTTCTGCGTTCCATGGCGAAAAATCTTTGGGCTTTTGCGGATAATTATGGCGGACTATGTGCAAGAATCAGCGGCGATAAGTTTGCTTTGTTTGTTCCCTATGATAAGAATATTATTATGGCATTGAACACCAAGGAGTATAAACAAAAGCGTATTATACCGGTTGAACTTTATATCCACTATGGTGTGTATGTCATTAACCACCTAGATATGCCTGTAGCAAGAATGGTTGATTATGCACAGATTGCTCAGAAAACCATAAAGGGTAATTACGATAATTACATTGCTTTCTATGATGATAAGATTAAAGAGCAGAATGTAAAGGAGCAGGAAATCATTACATCTATGTCTCAGGCGTTAGAGGATGGAGAATTTATCATTTATCTGCAACCCCAATACGATTACAGAGATGGCAAGATATGTGGTGCAGAAGCACTTGTGCGTTGGGACAGACCGGGAAAAGGACTTGTTTCTCCGGCAGATTTTATTCCGATATTTGAAACAAATGGTTTTATTATCAGACTTGATGAAAATATATGGGAGCAGGTTTGCAAGTTGCAACGTAAATGGCTGGATGAAGGAAGAGAGATTTTCCCAATTTCCGTAAACGTATCCAGAGTTGATTTGCTGAAAGGCTCTATTGCAGAAAAGATTATCGGTCTTATCAAAAAATACGAGCTGACGTCAGACATGCTTAGAGTGGAAATTACAGAGTCGGCATATATGGATAATCCTCAACAGTTGATTAATGAGATTAATAAGTTGCAGGAATACGGTATCGTAGTGGAGATGGACGACTTCGGAAGCGGATACTCTTCATTGAATATGTTAAAAGACGTACCCCTTCATATATTAAAGACAGACCTTCGCTTTCTGGCAGCCGGCGGGATCGGAACCAGAAAAGAACGTATTTTGGATAATGTTATCAGAATGGCACATGAGATGGGAATGTCGGTTATTGCCGAGGGCGTAGAGACTAAGGAACAGGCAGATTATTTGCTTAAATTAAATTGTGATCAGATGCAGGGATATTATTTTTCAAGGCCGATTCCGGTAGAAGCATATGAAAAAATGCTTTATTCGGAATAAACAGGCAGTAGTTCTTTCAAATTTTACATAGATTTTACATGAAGGTGCTATCGGATTTTACATAGCACCTTTTATAATTGATATTGGAAAAGATTTTAGTAAATACTATGTAAAGAAAATATTTGGAGGAGCTTATGAAAGATATCATGCAGACAGTGTTCGGATTGTTTGGGGGACTTGCGGTATTCATTTATGGTATGAATATGATGAGTGAGTGTCTTCAGAAAGCGGCCGGAGAAAAAATGAAAGCAATTCTTGGGGTTTTGACCAAAAATCCTGTAATGGGTGTACTTGCAGGTGCTTTGGTTACGGCGGTTTTACAAAGTAGTTCTGCAACAACAGTTATGGTAATTGGATTTGTAAGTGCGGGACTCATGTCTCTGCCACAGGCAATTTCGGTTATTTTGGGTGCCAATATCGGTACTACTATGACTGCACAGTTGATTGCATTTAAAATCAGTGATTATATCTGGATGTTTGTATTTGTCGGTTTCTTTATGTTTTTTATCAGTAAAAAAGAAAAAGTGAAAAGTATCGGTCAGACAATATTTGCTTTTGGTTTGTTGTTTGTGGGAATAGAAACCATGAGCGGTGTTATGAAGCCGCTGGCAAACAGTCCGGTATTTGTCAATTTGATGGAAAGTGTATCTAATATTCCGGTTTTAGGAGTTCTGCTTGGTACGGTAATGACCTTGGTGGTTCAGAGTAGTAGTGCAACAATTGCAGTACTTCAGAGTTTTGCAGCGCAACCTGCAGCGGATGGTATCAGCAGCGCCATCGGACTTGGCGGAGCAATTCCCATTCTTCTCGGTGACAATATCGGTACTACCATTACAGCACTTATGGCAAGCGTAGGTCAATCTAAGAATGCAAAGCGGACAGCGGTAGCACATAGTGTGTTCAATATTGCAGGTGCGGTTGTATTTATATGGATAGTGCCTGTGTTTGCGGAATTTGTACGCTTTATTTCTCCAAAAGGAAATGAAGTTGATGTGATTGCAAGGCAGATTGCAAATGCACATATGTCCTTTAATATTATTAACACGCTGATTTGGTTGCCCCTTATTCCGCTTATGGTAAAGATTGTAAACTTTATTGTGCGGGGAGCGGATAAGCAGAATGAGATTAGAACAGAACCCTTATATCTTGACGGCAGGGTATTAAATCAGCCGGTGGCGGCTATGCATCTTGCGACACAGGAAGTGAAAGCATTATTTGAAAATGTACAAATTCTTTTGCAGGATGTAAAGAAAAGCTTTATAAGCGGAGATGCGGAAGTTTTAAAGAAAGCAGATGAAAGTGCTACATGGCTTGGGAAAGTAAACCATGAAATCGTACAATATATGTCAGCCCTGTTTTCGGGAGGTGGTCTTACGGAAGAGATGACTACAGAAGCTGCAGCGCTTATGTATGTAGTAAATGATGTTGATAAGATCCGTGACAGATGTGCGGACATATCCAAGATTACAAGGGATAAAATCTTTGATGAATATGAGTTCTCGGATATGGCAATGGAAGAACTTGACGGATGTTTTGATTTTGTTATCGGAATGGTGCAAAAGGCGAAAGCGATAGCAGAGACAAATGACAAGGTGTTGGCAGCGGAACTTTTGGATGCCAAGGATAAACTACGAAAGATGGAGCGTAAATTTAATAAGAACCATGTAAAACGTATGAAGAAAAATGATTGTAAGCCGGAATTTACAGGTGCCTTTTCCGGGGTGCTTATGAATCTTGACAGAATCGGTACAAGTTGCACCAATATTGCGGAAGAGATTTTGGATGAAGACTAAAGGATGAGATGCAGTTTCCTTATAACGGAAACTGCATTTTACATATTAAGAGAATTTACGGGAGAAAAAGATATTTGCCGCGCAGATATGACAGAATAAGCTACAAACCAACAAAATAAGGGTATGGAAACTTTATATAAAAAATGTTATACTTAGAAAGTGTAATTATATTCACGGCCGTGTTGGGAGAGGTACGAAAAGCATGACAGCAAAAAAAAGAAATGTAAAATTAAAAGGAAGACTTAAGAGTTTTACCCAGACATCACTGTACATGGGCTTTTTGCTCGTTGCCGTGAATATGGTGGTATATATGTTTGATGTGTCGGCAGGACTAGTGGTGACTTGTTTTGCTTTGTTCTATTTTGCGATTACATTGTCGATGCTTTTTTATAATAAGCCTATTATCATGAATGAGCTGGTGAGTTTTGCCACGCAGTACGGACAGATTCAAAAGGTACTCCTTAGAGAACTGGAGTTGCCGTATGCCATGCTTGATGAAGAAGGACGAATTATTTGGACCAATGCAAGTTTTGAAAGTGTAGTACATAGGGACAAGGATTATCGTAAATCGATTACCTCTCTTTTTCCTTCCGTTACCAGAGAAAAATTGCCGACTCTCTCATCGGAGACAGAATTCGATCTTACCTATGAAGGCCGTAATTATATGGTAAAGATGAAAAGAATTTCTATGAAAGAAATGGCAGAGAACAGTGATATTATTGATTCTGCCGGTTATACGGGGAGTTTAATTGCCTTTTATCTGTTTGATGAAACGGCACTGCGTATTGCGTTGCAGGAAGTGGATGATCAGAGCCTTGTAGTGGGTATGATTTATCTGGATAATTACGAAGAGGCATTAGAGAGTGTAGAAGAGGTAAGACGCTCCCTTCTTACAGCGTTGATTGACAGAAAGGTAAACAAATATATTTCAGCAATTGACGGTATTTGTAAGAAAATTGAAAAAGATAAATACATGGTAATTCTCAGAAAGAAAACCATAGAGCAACTTGCGGAAACCAAGTTTGATATTTTGGAAGATGTAAAAACGGTTAATATCGGAAATGAAATGGCGGTGACCATCAGTATCGGTCTCGGACTTGACGGGCTTACTTATGCACAGAATTATGAATTTGCGCGAAATGCGATTGACCTTGCACTGGGACGAGGCGGCGATCAGGCGGTTGTAAAGACACCTGATAATATTGTTTATTTCGGTGGAAAGAGCCAGCAGATAGAAAAGAATACCAGAGTAAAGGCACGTGTGAAAGCACAGGCGCTCGGGGAAATTATTTCTGCAAAGGAACGTGTGCTCATTATGGGACACAGACTTGCGGATGTAGACAGTTTCGGAGCTTCGGTGGGAATTTACAGGATTGCAAAAACATTGGATAGGGAAGCTCATATTGTTATTAATGAGGTTACCACATCGGTAAAGCCTATGGTGGATTTGTTTAAGAATACAGATGCCTATGAAGAGGACATGATTATCGGAAGCCAGCAGGCTATCGAACTTGCCGGCGGCAACACCGTTCTTGTAGTGGTGGATGTGAATAAACCAAGCATTACCGAATGTCCGGAGCTTCTTAAAATGTGTAAATCGATTGTTGTTTTGGATCATCACAGACAGGGGACGGAAGTAATTGAGAATGCCACACTTTCTTATATAGAGGCATATGCATCATCGGCATGTGAAATGGTTTCGGAAGTACTGCAGTATATTGGAGAGAGTATTAAAGTAACGTCAGAAGAAGCGGATTGTATGTATTCCGGCATTATGATAGATACCAATAACTTTATGAGCAAAACAGGTGTGAGAACCTTTGAAGCGGCTGCTTTTCTTAGAAGAAACGGCGCTGACGTAACAAGGGTGCGTAAATTGTTTAGGGAAGATGCGAATGATTATAAAGCAAAGGCGGATACGGTAAGCCAGGCGGAAATTTATCGTAATGCATTTGCTATATCAACCTGTACCAGCGTGGATATTCAGAGTCCTACCGTAGTAGGAGCACAGGCAGCAAATGAATTGCTTAACATTAACGGTGTCAAAGCCAGTTTTGTATTGACAGAGTATCAGAATCAGATATTTGTCAGCGCACGTTCCATAGATGAAGTAAATGTGCAAGTAATCATGGAGAAAATGGGTGGCGGTGGTCACTTAGGCACAGCGGGCTGTCAGATGGAAGGCATTTCTCTTCCGGAAGGAATTGGTATTTTGAAGGGCAACTTAGATAAAATGATAGAAGAGGGAGACCTTGTTATATAAAAGGAACCGGAGGTAATTACAAATGAAAGTAATTTTGCTACAGGATGTAAAGAGTCTTGGAAAAAAAGGAGATATCGTAGACGTTAATGACGGATATGCAAGAAATTATGTGCTTCCCAAGAAACTTGGAGTAGAAGCAAACGGAAAAAATATGAATGACTTAAAGCTCCAAAAGGCAAACGAACAAAAGGTGGCCCAGGAGCAGCTTGAAGCAGCACAGGCGTTTGCGGCAGAAATGGAAAAGGATGAAGTGGTTGTTTCCATCAAAGCCGGTGAGGGCGGTAAAACATTTGGTTCTGTTTCATCCAAGGAAATCGCGGTAGCTTATAAAGAACAATGCAAAAAGGAAATTGATAAGAAAAAAATTCAGTTGCCGGAAGCAATTAGAAATTTTGGTGTTTATGAGGTTAATGTTAAACTTCATCCGAAGGTAACAGGAAAGCTTAAAGTAAAGGTAACGGAACTTAAATAAGGCAAGGGGTATAAGCCAATGGCAGCGACAGAAGAAATGCTTTTAAAAAGGGTATTGCCACACAGCATTGAGGCTGAACAATCCGTAATCGGTTCTATGATTATGGATAGGGAAGCGATAACGGTAGCATCAGAGATTATTGCAGGTGAAGATTTTTACAGCAGACAATACGGTGTGGTTTTTGATACCATGGTGGAACTGAATGATGAAGGAAAACCGGTAGATTTGGTTACTTTGCAGGATCGTTTAAAGGAAAAAGACGTTCCTCCGGAGGTCAGCAGTCTTGAATTTATCAGAGATTTGATTACCGCAGTGCCCACCTCTGCAAATATTAAATATTATGCGGGTATTGTTGCTGAAAAAGCAACACTTCGCAGAATGATTCGTCTTAATGAAGAAATTGCAAATACTTGTTATACCGGTAAAGAAAATCTGGAAGTAATTCTGGAGGATACAGAAAAACGGGTATTTGAATTGGTACAGCGAAGAAACACCGGGGAATTTGTGCCTATCAGACAGGTTGTCATGAATGCTATGGACAAGATTGAAAAGGCATCCAAAAATAAGGGAAATGTTACCGGTGTAGCCACAGGATTTATAGATCTGGATTACAGAACGGCAGGAATGCAGCCGTCTGACCTTGTTTTAGTGGCAGCGAGACCTTCCATGGGTAAAACTGCGTTTGTTCTTAATATAGCGCAGCATGTGGCATTTAAACTGAATCAGACTGTTGCAATATTCAGTTTGGAAATGAGTAAGGAACAGTTGGTTAACCGTCTGTTTTCCTTGGAATCCAGAGTAGACTCCCAGCACCTTCGTACAGGAAATTTATCTGATGCCGAATGGGAAAAGTTAATTGAAAGCGCAGGAGTAATCGGAAAGTCAAGCCTGATCATTGACGATACGCCAGGAATCAGCATTTCGGAACTGCGCTCAAAATGCCGTAAATATAAATTAGAGCATAATTTACAGATGATTATCATCGACTATTTGCAGCTCATGTCGGGAAGTGGAAGAGGCGGTGATTCCAGACAGCAGGAAATTTCCGATATCTCCCGTTCCTTAAAAGCACTTGCAAGGGAACTCAATGTTCCGGTAATCGCGCTGTCACAGCTTAGCCGTGCGGTTGAACAAAGACCCGATCACAGACCCATGCTTTCGGATCTCCGTGAATCCGGTGCGATTGAACAGGATGCCGACGTAGTTATGTTTATTTATCGGGATGATTATTATAATAAAGATACAGAAAAAAAGGGTATTGCAGAAATTATTATTGCAAAGCAGAGAAATGGTCCGATTGGTACAATAGAGCTTGTATGGCTTCCGGATTATACGAAGTTTGCAAACTTAGAGCGATAAAAGTTAATAAAAGTAAAACACAAAAGAGGACAAGCCGTAAGGTGCGTTCTCTTTTTGTATAGATGTCAGTTTTTGAAGTAAAAGGAGGAAATAGAGTGAAACAGACAGAAAAATTTTATTTAATTTCAGATGCGGCAAAGCAGGTACAAGTTGAAACACATGTGCTTAGATACTGGGAAGAGGAATTGAGCCTTCCAATTAAGCGAAACGAGCTTGGACATCGCTACTATACAGGAGAAGATATCGAGCGGTTTATAGAGGTGCGTGATTTAAAGGGGCAGGGATTGCAGTTAAAAGCAATAAAAACGCTGCTTGACAGGGAAACCGGAGATGCAATGACATATCCATCCGGAATGGAGGAAGTGGAGAATGTATCTGATATGAAACGCCATGTGGTTATGGTAAATAAGGGGCAGTTTATGCCGCTGCAAGAGGAGAGCAAAGAGGCAAAGAGTTTGCGTTTACAACAGCTCTTACATAATATGATCGTGGAAGCTGTCCGCAGCAATAATCAAGAAATGTGTGAACAGATTAAGGAAAGTCTTTTGAAAGAATTGGATTATCAATTCAGACTTCAGGAGGAGCGGGAAGACGAAAGAGAAGAGGCCCGTATGGAGAGGCAGGAGGAGTACTATCGCCAAATTGATGAATTGATACGCTCGCGTAATAAAAAAAGAAATCTGAAAGAGCACAAAAATAATGCGGAAGAAAGCAGAATGTATGCAGAGGGTGAAGAAGCATTCAAAAACGGGAATGTAGTGGAAAGAAAAAGGGGGTTTTTAAGAAAAAAGCGTTCAATCTTATGATTGAACGCCTTAGCTAAATACTTGTGAAATTTATTCTTCGGAAATAGCTCCAACAGGACATCCGCCTGCACAAGAACCACAGTTAATGCATGTATTAGCATCGATTTCAAATTTGCCGTCTCCTTCGGAAATAGCGCCAACGGGACACTGTCCTGCACAAGCACCACAAGAAATGCAAGCATCACTAATTACGTAAGCCATAATATTATCCTCCTTAAATGTTTTGCTTATTAATTCTATTTTCTATTTTAATATAAATGAATAGAGAATACAAGTCATAACGATAAAAATTTAACAAATAAAAATAGTATCTTACGAAGCCATTTCCTTGCGGCGTTTGCGGATTCCGTCTAGAATTATTTCTTTCTTTTCCACTACTTTTTTCTTGTCCATAGCAGGAACGCCGGACAGTTTATAAGTCATACCAAGTTTTTCATATTTGTTTTCACCCATTGTGTGATAGGGAAGTACATCCAATGCTTTTAAGTTGGAAAACTGTCCGATGAAATAACCTAAATCAAAAAGGTATTTGTCATCGTCCGTAAGACCGGGAACTACTACGTGACGAATCCACATATCTACGTTTTTTTCATTTAAATATTTGGCAAAAGCAAGAATTTGCGCGTTGGGTTGTGCGGTCAAATCCATGTGCTTTTCGGGGTCAATGTGTTTGATATCAAGCATAACCAAATCTGTTAACGCCATGAGTTTATCTAACTTTTCGATAAGCGGAGCGTTGCTTTCATTATAAGCGATGCCGGAAGTGTCGATACAAGTATGAACATTATCCTTTTTGGCGATGGTAAATAAGTCAATTAAAAAGTCAATCTGCATAAGGGGTTCACCGCCTGTTACGGTGATTCCGCCATTTTTATAAAAACTTTCATTTCTTTTGTATTGTTCGTAAATAGATTCGGGGTCCATTAATGTGCCGCCGTTCATTGCCCATGTATCAGGGTTGTGGCAGTATGCACAGCGCATGGGGCAACCTTGTACAAAGACGACAAATCTTGTGCCGGGGCCATCAACGGTTCCGAAACTTTCTAAAGAATGAATTCTGCCTTGCATAAAAAACTCCTCTCAAAAATGTTTATTTAATTTATCATCATAATAAACAAATATAGTATATCAAAAAAAAGCATATTTGCCAATAAATCATGGATATGGGAAATAGCGGTTGTAATTCTTTTTTAATAAGAGTAAAATTACATTAAGGGGTTCTTTTTTGGAGGGTTACAGATGAGAAGGCGAATCGGAGTGTTTATTGGAGAGGCAGGCGCAACATACCAGAGGGTTGTATTGAAGGCAATTTTCGCGAAAGCGAAAGAATTAAATTATGATGTTTTGGTTTTTGCATCATATGGTTTGTACAGTGATGATATTATGTATGCCCAAGGAGAAATGGGGATGATTGAAATTCCTGATTTCGAAACACTGGACGGAATTATTGTTTGTGATGATACCTTTGATATAGTTGGTATGGGTTCAGTGGTTGAGAAACGTCTGAAGGCAGAGGCGAAATGTCCTGTGGTATATCTGAGAACACCAAATGACTTTTTTTATAATATATTAGCGGACGATGTCAAAGCCATGGAGGATGTTACACGGCATTTTGTTTATGACCATGGTTTTCGTGATATTTGTTTCATGAAAGGAAAGAAGGAGTATCGGGATGCGCAGGATCGCTACCAGGGATTCTTGAATGTCATGGAGGAAGTAGGAATCGGTGTTACCGACCATATGATTTTCCAAGGAAATTATTGGAGGGACAAAGGAAAAGAAGCAGTAGATTGGTTTATGGATGGTCGCGAAAAGTATCCACAAGCAATTATCTGTTCCAATGATTTTATGGCCCTTTCTATTTGCGAGGAGTTGGAAAAAAGAGGAGTTTCCATTCCGGAGGATGTTTGTGTATCCGGATATGACAATTTGGAAGAGGCCAGATTATATATTCCTTCCTTAACCACGATTAATGTACCTTTTAGTAGAATGGCTGCCAAAGCAGTGGAAATGATAGATAATGTATGTAATGGAAAAGAGCAGCAGAGAGTAGAAAAAGTACAAACAGAGTTGATATTCAGAAAGAGTTGCAGTTGCGGAGAGCAGGAAGAATATAGAGAGTGGCCGGAGATGTCACGGAAAATTTATGTGCAGCATACGCAAATTCAGAGAATTGTTTTTATGAATACCGAGCTTCAAGGAACTTATGAAGAAAAGGAATATTTGCGAATTGCTGAAAATTATTCACGTTACATAGACTTTAATAAGATTTATGTTTGTCTTTGCGATGAAGAAAGCAGAGAAGAAAATAAATATTATTCGAAGAATATGATATTGAAAAGGATATTTTCGGTGAATCAAAGAGCGACCGAATGCGAGACGATGTTCTCAAGGGCGGAGCTGTTGCCGGAGGAGTTTTTGTCTGCTGATGAGCCGCAAGCCTATATGCTATTTTCGATTCATCATAAGAGTAAGTGTTTTGGCTATGTGGTAGTTCAATTCGACGAGGATAAATGGCCGGATGCATATTTGCAGGCATATCTTGTGGTTCTGGCAAATGCGATTGAAGATGCAGCGATGCATCGGGAAGTACTCGGTTTGGAAGAGATTAAAAAGATTTATATGCTTGATCCTTTAACCGGAATTTATAACAGAAGAGGTTATGAAAATAAATTAAGGGAATTATATGATGAAACCAATGAAGACGGGCGATATTTGAGTATTGTCAGTATTGATATGGATGGGCTGAAATATATTAATGATAATTTTGGGCATGCAGAAGGCGATGATGCATTGTTACGTCTTGCAAAGGTAATGAAAGAGCTTGTCGGTAAAGATGAGATATGTGCACGAATCGGCGGAGACGAATTTACGATACTTCTCGTATCGGAGAACAGAGATCGTCATTTGAACTTTCCCCGTATTTTTAGTACAGCAATCTTGGAGGAAGAAAAGCGTGTACAAAAGCCATATCCATTTGGGGCCAGTTTAGGAATTTGCTGTATCAATGAAGAGAAGAACCTTCCGCTTATGGCATGTATACAAATGGCAGATAAAAGAATGTATATGCAGAAAAAAAGTAAAAAGGCAGAGAAGGGACAGCTGAAAACGGAAAGCAATAAAGAATAAGAATAGGTGCAGAGAGACTGCCGCATAAACGACAATGGGTCGTGAATGCGGCAGTTTTTTGATAGGATAAAAATGATAAAAATAATAAATTTAACGAAAAACATTAAAAATGTATTGACAAACATATTTTCAAGTGTTATGATAACATCATCAAAGGGAAATGCATGCAACCGAAAAACAAAATAAAAGTAAAAATGAAAGAGATGAGGGATAAAATTATGAATCAGCAGATAATTGAAAAAATTCAAAAAACAAGTAAGAAAGTGTTATTAGTCACAAATATTGCAAAGATCTTTTGCATTGTAATGGGCGTACTTATTATTTTGGCAGGAATTATATGTCTTGCAACTGCAAACCAGATTAATGAACAAATGGCAAATGAGATAAGTAACGGTACAGTTGGGATAAGCGAAGTGTTTGGAGGAATGAGCGCTGAGATGGCAAGGGACATACTGGAAAACGGATATACCGCTTATGTTTTTGTGGCATACATTGCGACAGGTGGATTCATTTTGTTTGGGCTTGCGGCAATCTTCCATCTGATTGGAAAGGTATTTAAAGATCTTAGAGAAAGTTACTCTCCTTTTGTACCGTCAATCATTAAAGATTTAAAAATTGTATTTATCATTATTACAGTTATTTCAGTTTTGAATAGTTTGTTGATTGGTTTAATTACAGGACTTGCACTTTGGTGTGTATTGCATATCTTTGAATATGGTTGTGAACTTCAGAAACTGTCCGATGAGACATTATAATATGGAGGTGTGCTATGGCAATTATATTAAGGTTAGACAGAATGATGGCAGACAGAAAAATGTCATTAAATGAGTTGGCGGAAAAAGTAGGAATTGCAAATGTTAATCTTTCCAATATAAAAACAGGGAAGGTCAGCGCAATCAGATTTTCCACATTAAATGCAATATGTGATGTGCTGGACTGCCAGCCGGGCGATATTATGGAATTTCAGAGAGATGCCAAAGAGGATGAAGCAAGCAAATAGAAAAGGGAATAAAAAGAGGAATATAGAAGATTTGGAATTTAAAAACTCCGGTTGATGATTCAACCGGAGTTTTGCTATGCATTTTTCATTATGAGTCCGAATTAGATGGATTCATGGAATGTACGGGAAATAACGTCAGCCTGCTGTTCGGGTGTTAACTTGATGAAGTTAACAGCGTATCCGGAAACACGGATTGTAAGCTGAGGATAGTTTTCAGGATGCTGCTGAGCATCTAAAAGCATTTCTCTGTTTAATACGTTAACGTTAAGGTGATGTCCACCTTTTACTGAATAACCATCTAATAATGAAACCAGGTTGTCAACCTGTGCTGCACTTACTGCTGCCATGATAATTTACCTCCTATTTATTTAGTGAAAATCGTCTAATCCGTCTTGCAAGGTGGGAACGCTGCATGCCAAAGGAGTTCTGGAACAATCTGAGCATCCCATGGTCTGAACTTCTTTTGATTTGTCACTTGCGGCATTTGTGTCAACATTTACATGCCCAACACCCATTGCCATGCCGGAATCCAGCATTTTCACAAGGTCATCAATCATTGTTTTCTCGTCCATAGCGTTACCTCCTTGAAGATGAATATGGTTTAAGTCTTATTTATTTAAGTCGATTTCGATATCACCGGCAAATACCTGATCTTCTTTACCGAGTGCTCCGGGGATGATAGTGAAGGTATTGGAAATACCATCCTGTGCATCCTTGAAAGGAAGCTTAGCTACGGAAGATAAGGATGCTACTGCACCGTGAGTATCACGTCCGTGCATCGGGTTAGCACCGGGTGCGAAAGGCTGACCTTTCTTACGTCCATCAGGTGTGTTACCTGTTGCCTTACCGTATGTTACGTTAGAAGTAATGGTAAGAATGGAGGTTGTAGGAATACCGTTTCTGTAAGTATGATGTCTTCTGATAGCTGTCATAAACTTTGAAACGATTTCCTGTGCAATGCTGTCTACACGGTCATCATCATTACCGTATTTAGGGAAGTCACCTGTTGTCTTGAAGTCAACGATAACGCCATCTTCATCTCTGATCACTTCTACCTTAGCATACTTAATAGCTGATAAGGAGTCAGCTACGATGGAAAGACCTGCAACACCTGTTGCGAAGTATCTCTTAACATCTCTGTCATGAAGTGCCATTTCAGCTCTTTCATAGCAGTATTTGTCATGCATATAGTGGATGATGTTCAGTGTATTTACATATACATCTGCCTGCCATTCGATCATGTCGATGAATTTGCTCATAACATCATCATAATCAAGAACGTCACCTGCAACAGGACGATATTTAGGACCAACCTGTTTCTTGGTAACTTCGTCTACACCGCCGTTTAAAGCGTAAAGTAAACATTTTGCAAGGTTAGCACGTGCTCCGAAGAACTGCATTTCCTTACCGATAACCATGGAAGATACACAACAAGCAATACCATAATCGTCGCTGTGATCAGGTCTCATAAGTTCGTCGTTTTCATACTGGATAGAAGATGTTAAGATGGACATCTTAGCACAGTATCTCTTGAAGTTTTCAGGAAGTCTGGGTGACCAGAGAACTGTTAAGTTAGGTTCAGGGCTGGCACCTAAGTTTGTTAATGTGTGTAAGTAACGGAAGCTCATCTTTGTTACCATGTGACGTCCGTCAACACCAACACCTGCTAAGGATTCTGTTACCCATACAGGGTCACCAGCGAAAATCTGGTTGTATTCAGGAGTACGAGCAAATTTGATGCAACGTAATTTCATGATGAAGTGATCAACGAATTCCTGGATTTCTGTTTCTGTAAATGTTCCGTTAGCTAAATCTCTTTCTGCGTAGCAATCAAGGAATGTGGATGTACGTCCGAGGGACATAGCAGCACCGTTCTGTTCCTTAACTGCACATAAATAACCAAAGTAAGTAGCCTGGATAGCTTCTTTAACGTTGGAAGCAGGTTTGGAAATATCGCAACCATAAGAAGCTGCCATTTCTTTCATCTGCTTTAATGCAACGATCTGCTCGGAGATTTCTTCACGAAGACGGATAACGTCATCTGTCATAACACGTCCTGTAGAATCCTTCTGAGCAAGTTTGTCCTGGATTAAGTAATCGATACCGTAAAGAGCAACTCTTCTGTAGTCACCGATGATACGGCCACGTCCGTAAGCATCAGGAAGACCTGTAACGATATGAGAAGAACGACAAGCTCTCATTTCTGCATTGTATGCATCGAAACATCCTGCATTGTGAGTTTTTCTGTGAGTTGAGAAGAATTCACTGATTTCAGGATCTACTTCGTATCCGTTATCGGAACAAGCTTTTTCTGCCATTCTGATACCGCCGTAAGGCTGAAGAGAACGTTTGAAGGGCTTATCTGCCTGGAATCCAACGATTTTTTCTTTGGATTTGTCAAGGTAGCCGGGGCCATGAGAAACGATAGTAGATACAACCTTAGTATCCATATCAAGTACGCCGCCTGCTTCACGTTCCTTTTTCTGTAATTCAAGTACCATCTGCCA
>JAZNAE010000023.1:0-22811 GCA_045586385.1 Lachnospiraceae bacterium | reverse complement strand
ATAAAGGAGTCACTATGGTACAGTCAAGAACACATAATTGTAATCAGTTAAGAATTTCTGACGCAGGTCAGAAGGTTACGATTGTCGGCTGGTATGACAATATGCGTAAAGTCAGCAAAAATCTTGGATTTTTGATTCTTCGCGACTTTTACGGTGTTACCCAGGTCGTAATCGAAACAGAAGAGATGATGGCGAAGTTAAACGGAGTGAACAATGAGTCCACTCTTTCCATTACCGGTATAGTAAGAGAGCGTTCCAGCAAAAACGATTCCCTTCCTACAGGTGAAATAGAAGTAGTTCCCGAGGAGATTGAAGTTTTAGGTAAGTGTATCTACAACGAACTTCCTTTTGAAATCAACCGTTCCAAGGAAGCAGATGAGACAACCAGATTAAAATACAGATACCTTGATTTAAGAAATCCTGAGGTAAAAGGAAAAATTGTGCTTCGAAGCAAAATCGTGGCAGAAATCAGAAAGAGCATGACAGAACATGACTTTTTGGAAATCACGACACCTATTTTGACATGCTCTTCTCCGGAAGGAGCAAGAGACTATTTAGTGCCTTCCAGAAATCATCCGGGCAAGTTTTATGCACTTCCCCAGGCACCCCAGCAGTTTAAGCAACTTCTGATGACATCTGGATTTGACAGATATTTCCAGGTGGCTCCCTGCTTTAGAGATGAAGATGCCCGTGCGGATCGTTCTCCCGGTGAATTCTATCAGCTTGATATGGAAATGGCATTTGCCAGCCAGGAAGATGTATTTGCGGTAATCGAGGATGTTCTTCCGCCTATTTTTGCAAAATACGGTAAGTATCAGACTGCATCTACTGCTCCTTTTGCAAGAATTGCTTACAAGGAGGCAATGGATAAATACGGTTCCGATAAGCCGGACCTTCGTATTGATTTAGTTCTTCAGGATGCTACGGCATGTATGGCTGACTGCGGTTTTGGTCCTTTTGAAGGACAGACTGTTAAGGCTATCGTGGTAGATAACTTTAACGGAACAAGAAAAGTAATTGACAAACTTTGTGCAGATGTGGAAGTACAGTGCGGACACAAAGTATATTGGTTTAGATTAGATGAAAACGGAGAGTTTGTTGGCGGTATTTCCAAGTTCTTACAGGAAAGAAAACAACAGGTCATTGATGCTCTTGGATTAAAGAACGGAGATTTTGTAGGACTTTCTGCAGGCAAGTTGTTAGAGGCACAAAAGACCGCAGGCGTTCTTCGCCGTTTCCTTGGAAATATTTGTCCGGAGCATATGAAGACAGAATGTTATGAATTCTGCTGGATTGTAGATTTCCCTATGTATGAAATCGGAGAAGAAAGCGGTGAGCTTGAATTCTGTCACAATCCTTTCTCCATGCCTCAGGGCGGAATGGATGCACTTTTAAATCAGGAACCTTTGGATATTCTTGCATACCAGTATGACCTGGTATGTAACGGTGTGGAATTATCCTCCGGTGCGGTCCGTAACCACAACCCTGAAATTATGGTAAAGGCTTTTGAGATGGTTGGCCTTGGCGAAGAAGATGTGAAAGCAAAATTCCCGGCTATGTACAATGCATTCTGCTACGGTGCACCTCCGCATGCAGGTATTGCACCAGGTGTTGACCGTATGGTAATGCTCATTGCAGGTGAAGAAAGCATTAGAGAGATTATTCCTTTCCCGATGAACAAGACTGCACAGGATGTCATGATGGGAGCACCTTCTTCTGTAGATGAAAAGCAGCTTAAGGATGTGCACATCAAGATTGATATTGAAAAGGAAGATAACGAATAAGAAATACAAGAGGTGTGATATATGCTGCCACAGGCATTTACAGACCGTATGAAGCAAATGCTTCAAGATGAATACAGTGACTTTGTGAAAAGCTACGAAGAAACCAAAAATCAGGCGCTGCGCTTAAACTCCCTAAAGGGGGATGGCGGGCGCTTTTTGGAGTTATGCCCCTTTCATCTTTCGCCGGTAGCGTGGAACAAAGACGGCTATTACTATAATGAGGAAGATAAACCGGGCAAACATCCCTATCATGAGGCAGGGGTTTATTACATTCAGGAGGCCAGTGCCATGGCACCGGTGACTTACATGGAAGTTGAGCCCGGTGAAAAAATACTGGATTTATGTGCATCCCCCGGCGGAAAGACTACGCAGATTGCAGGAGCAATGAAAGGACAGGGGATTTTGGTTTGTAATGAGATTCATCCTGCCAGAGCAAAAATTTTGTCTGAAAATGTGGAGAGAATGGGTGTGAAAAATGCCATTGTGGTAAGTCATGCGCCGGATGAACTGGCGGAGCATTTTCCCGGATATTTTGACAGAATCTTAGTGGATGCACCCTGTTCAGGAGAAGGGATGTTCCGCAAGAATGAGGAGGCCTGCACAGAGTGGAGCCTTGAAAACGTGGAGATGTGTGCAAAGAGACAGGATACCATATTAGAGTCGGCGGCACAGATGTTAAAAGCCGGCGGAAGACTTGTCTACTCCACCTGCACCTTTGCCCCACAGGAAAATGAGGGAACCATCAGCCGTTTTTTGCAAAGATATCCTGAATTTTCGATTCTGCCCGTGAAAAAGGCAGAAGGGATGGCAGAGGGGAATCCGGTATGGACAGAAAGTCCCGCAAAAGGCATAGAACATACCATCAGACTTTGGCCCCATAAACTGCGTGGGGAAGGACATTATCTGGCAGTGCTCGAAAAAGCAGGGAGAACAGAACACCGCGACAGGGGAAGCAGATTCGGGTATGAAAAGGGACTGCTTGCCAAAGAGTATCAGGACTATCTTGCTTTTGAACGGGAGTATTTAAATATAGAAATTAAGGGAACCTTCATTAAGTTCGGAGAACAGCTTTATGTGCTTCCGGAGAATGCACCGGCATTAAAAGGTCTAAAGGTACTCCGTCCGGGGCTTCATTTGGGAACCTTAAAGAAAAACCGTTTTGAGCCTTCTCATGCACTGGCACTTGCAATGAGAAAATCTGATGTAAAGCAAAGTGTGGATATGAGGGCAGATGACAGGCAAATGCGGGATTATTTAAACGGACAAACGTTTCCTGTAACAGACAAATCCGGTTGGTGCCTGATTACCGCTGACGATTATGCTGTAGGGTGGGGAAAGGCTGCCGGAGGTATGATGAAAAATCATTATCCAAAAGGACTTCGAAAAAGTTGGTAATCGGCTCAAAGATATGATAGGATAAGAGTGAAAGAAAAAGAAAGGGCGGAAGAGGACATGAGTAGCAAAAAACAAAAAGCAATCATACTGTTAATGGTAATAACCCTTTCTTTAAGCGGATGCAGTTTTGCATCAGGAACAGAGAATATTGATGCCGGAATGGAAGCGGTTATGGCACTTGATTATGATGCGGCACTGCTTAGTTTTGAAGCGGCCAAGGCAGCCGAAGAAGAGCCAAGAATGCTGTACCGCGGATTGGGACTTGCCTATATGGGTAAGACCCGGTATGCTGAGGCAGCGACTGCTTTCGAGACAGCGCTTTCCTATAGTGACGGTATACCTGATGCCATGGATTATGATATAAATTATTATCTTGCGACTGCATATTATAAGCAGGGAGAGTTTGATAAAGCATTAAGCGCATATGATGCAATTATTGCACTTCGTCCGCAGGAGAGGGATGCTTATTATTTGAGAGGCGTTATTTATACAGAGAAAGGGAATTTGGAAGAGGCACTTCTTAATTTTGATAAGACCATTTCTTTGAATGAAAAAGATTATGACAGACTGATAGATATTTATTGTGTATTAAGTGATAACGGATATAAAGAATCCGGACAGACGTATTTGCAGACAGCCATGAATGGCGGAACCAAGGATATGACCAACTATGAAAAAGGGCGTATCAGTTATTATCTGGAAGATTATGAAAATGCGAGAAATTATCTGGAGAAGGCAAGAGATACAGGAGCGTATGAGGCGATTCTTTTCTTGGGGAAAACGCATGAAACATTGGGAGACAATAATTACGCCATCAGCGTTTACAATACCTACTTAGAGAGTGAGGGTGCCAATGCACAGGTGCTTAATCAAATGGGACTTTGTAAAATACAGATGAAGGATTACCAAGGTGCCCTTGAAGCGTTTCAGGCAGCTATGAATGTTGAGGATAACGGCATTATGCAGGTCCTTAAAATGAATGAGATTGTTGCCTACGAGATGCTTGGTGAATATAAAAAAGCCTCTGTATTACTTGACGGATACTTAAAAACTTATCCGGATGACGAAGCAGCCGCTAGAGAATATATTTTTTTGAAAACACGTTAAAAAACCATATTCATCATAAAAAAGAATCAAAACACAAGATGTTATGCCGACGCAAAGAAACGGACACAATATCTTGTGTTTTTTAATTGACTTTTACACTATCAGATGATACACTTTTAATGTATAGCGTTTTAGGTATAAATGCGAGATACATTCAGATTGTTTTATGGAGTGGGAGGTTGTTTTAAATGTTTCAGGTTATCAAAAGAGAAGGGGAAGTAACAGATTTTACATTAACGAAAATCAGTGATGCCATTATGAAAGCGTTTAATGCTACGGATGTGCAGTACAATAACGACGTGGTGGATTTGCTGGCACTTCGTGTAACTGCAGATTTCCAAAGCAAGGTGCAGGATGACGGGATTCACGTAGAAGATATTCAGGACAGTGTGGAAAAGGTACTTGAGCAGGCAGGCTATGCAGAGGCTGCCAAGGCTTATATTCTTTATCGTAAGCAGCGTGAAAAAATGAGGACCATGAAATCCACTATTCTGGATTATAAAGATGTGGTAAACAGTTACGTAAAAGTAGAAGATTGGCGTGTAAAAGAAAATTCTACCGTTACCTATTCCGTAGGTGGACTTATTTTAAGCAATTCCGGTGCGGTTACCGCAAATTATTGGCTTTCCGAAATCTATGATCAGGAAATTTCAGAAGCACACCGCAATGCCGATATTCATATCCACGATTTATCCATGCTCACAGGCTACTGTGCGGGATGGTCATTAAAGCAACTGATTACAGAGGGACTTGGCGGTATTACCGGCAAGATTACTTCTGCACCTGCGGCACATTTATCCGTTCTCTGCAACCAGATGGTAAACTTCCTTGGTATTATGCAAAATGAATGGGCAGGTGCACAGGCGTTTTCTTCTTTTGATACTTATCTTGCACCGTTCGTAAAGGTGGACAACCTTTCCTATAAAGAAGTAAAGAAATGCATTGAAGCATTTATCTATGGAGTAAATACCCCCAGCCGTTGGGGAACACAGGCACCGTTTTCCAATATTACGCTTGATTGGACCGTACCTGCGGACCTTGCAGAGCTTCCGGCTATCGTAGGCGGTAAGGAAATGGACTTTAAATATAAAGATTGCAAGCCGGAAATGGACATGATTAACAAAGCGTTCATTGAAACCATGATTGAAGGTGATGCCAACGGAAGAGGCTTCCAGTATCCAATCCCTACCTATTCCATTACAAGTGATTTTGACTGGTCTGACACAGAGAATAACAGATTACTCTTTGAAATGACGGCGAAATACGGAACACCCTATTTCTCCAACTATATTAACTCTGATATGGAACCCAGCGATGTGCGCAGTATGTGCTGTCGTCTTCGCCTTGATCTTAGAGAACTGCGTAAGAAAACAGGTGGCTTCTTCGGTTCCGGTGAAAGTACGGGAAGCGTAGGCGTTGTTACCATTAACATGCCCAGAATCGCATATCTTTCCACTAACAAAGATGATTTCTATAAACGTTTAAATAAAATGATGGATATTGCAGCACGTTCTCTTAAGATTAAGAGGGGTGTTATCAGCAGATTGCTTGATGAAGGGTTATATCCCTACACCAAGAGATATTTAGGTTCCTTTGACAATCACTTCTCTACTATTGGATTAATTGGTATGAACGAAGTGGGATTAAATGCGAACTGGCTCCGCGCAGATATGACATCTAAGGAGACACAGGAATTTACCAAAGAAGTATTAAATCACATGCGTGAGAGACTTTCCGATTATCAGGAGCAGTATGGTGATTTATATAACTTAGAGGCAACTCCTGCGGAAAGTACCACTTATCGTCTGGCAAAGCATGACAGAAAGAAATGGCCGGCAATTAAGACTGCGGGCGGTGTGGATGATACACCTTATTACACAAATTCATCCCATTTGCCGGTAGACTTTACATCAGATATCTTTGATGCGCTGGATATTCAAGATGAACTGCAGACTCTCTACACATCAGGTACCGTATTCCATGCGTTCTTGGGAGAAAAACTTCCTGACTGGAAGGCGGCAGCAGATTTAATCAGAACCATTGCAGAAAACTATAAACTTCCTTATTATACATTGTCACCTACATACTCTATCTGTAAGGAGCATGGATATCTTGCGGGAGAGCAGAATGTGTGTCCTCACTGTGGTAAGGTGACGGAAGTATACAGCCGTATCACAGGCTACTACAGACCGGTCCAGAATTGGAATGACGGAAAATTACAGGAATATGAAAACAGAAAGACTTATGATGTTAAGAATTCCGTGTTAAAACATCCGGCTCCCAGCGTGGTAACCATTTCAAATGGTGCGGGAGAAGAAAAGGCGGTATCCGTACAAGCGGCAGAGAATATTGCGTATCTGTTTACCACCAAAACCTGTCCCAATTGTAATCTTGCAAAAGAGTATTTAAAGGATTATAGTTATGTATTGATAGATGCGGAAGAAAATCCTGAATTGGTGGAGAAGTACGGGATTATGCAGGCACCTACATTAGTAGTGGTAAATGGCGATAAAGTAAAGAAATACGGAAATGCTTCCAGAATCAAAGCATTTTCTGAAACCTTATAAAAATATATTACGAGGAGATATCCTATGATTAACAAACTGGTAAGTAAAATCAAACAGACGGGAGCACCTATTGTAGTGGGACTGGATCCCATGATGAAATTTGTTCCGGAGCACATTCAGAAAAAAGCATTTGCAGACTTCGGTGAGACACTGGAAGGTGCGGCAGAAGCTATTTGGCAGTATAATAAGGTGCTGGTGGATAATATCTACGATATCGTTCCCGCCGTAAAACCCCAGATTGCCATGTACGAGCAATTCGGAATCCCGGGACTCATTGCCTTTAAGAAAACAGTAGATTACTGTAAAGAAAAAGATCTTGTGGTAATCGGAGATGTGAAGAGAGGAGATATCGGCTCCACATCTGAAGCTTATGCGGTAGGACATCTTGGAAAAGTGCAGGTGGGAAGCAATTCTTTCTACGGCTTTGATGAAGATTTTGCAACAGTCAATCCTTACCTTGGTTCTGACGGTATCAATCCTTTCATTAAAGTGTGTAAGGAAGAAAACAAGGGACTGTTTATTCTGGTAAAGACATCCAACCCCAGTAGTGGTGAGTTTCAAGATCGGGTGTTAAAGGACACAGACAAGCCTCTTTATGAGATGGTTGGTGAGCAGGTTGCCAAGTGGGGCGCAGAGCATATGGGTGATACTTACAGCTACATCGGTGCAGTAGTTGGTGCTACCTATCCCGAAATGGGCAAAATCCTCCGTAAAGTAATGCCTAAAAGTTATATTCTGGTTCCCGGCTATGGAGCACAGGGTGGTAAGGGAGCAGATTTGGTTCACTTCTTTAATGAAGACGGACTTGGTGCAATCGTAAACTCCTCAAGGGGTATTATTGCGGCATATCAGCAGGAAAAGTATGCATCCTACGGAGCCGAAAATTTCGGCGATGCTGCAAGAGCAGCTGTGGAAGATATGAGAGCAGATATTGCAGGAGCAATTGAAAATCGATAGATATTGTGATAGCATGAACAGGAGGTTCGAAAAATGGAACAGTACAAGCAGGAATTTATTGAATTTATGGTAGACTGTCAGGTGCTCAAATTTGGCGAGTTTACATTAAAGAGCGGAAGAAAGTCTCCTTTCTATATGAATGCAGGAGGATATGTGACCGGAAGTCAGTTGATGGGACTTGGGGAGTATTATGCCAAGGCCATTCACGATACATATGGAGATGATTTTGATGTACTATTTGGACCTGCATACAAGGGAATCCCGATTAGCGTGGTAACTGCTATTGCATACAGCAAATTGTATGGCAAGGAAGTGCGTTATTGCTCTGACCGTAAAGAAGAGAAAGACCATGGTGCTGATAAGGGAAGCTTCCTTGGCAGTAAATTACAGGATGGTGACAGAGTCATTATGATTGAGGATGTTACCACATCCGGCAAATCCATGGATGAAACAGTACCAAAGGTAATTGGAGCAGCCAATGTAGAAATTGTTGGACTGATGGTATCTTTGAATCGTATGGAAAAAGGACAAACCGATAAGAATGCACTGGTAGAAATCAAAGAAAAATACGGATTTGATGCCAATGCGATAGTTACTATGGAAGAAGTGGTAGAATACCTGTATAATAAAGAATATAAAGGCAATATTTATATTGACGATACTTTAAAAGCAGCAATTGATGCATATTATGAGCAGTATGGTGCGAAATAAGAAAGGAACGTGACAATGGGAGAAAAGATTTATAAGACCATGAACGGTAGCGGAGCATTAAGTATTGCAGTTGGTATAATCACACTTGTTGTGGGAGTTGTTTGCGGCATCCTGATGATTGTGGGCGGTGCCAGACTATTAGCAGACAAATCTAAGATTTTATTTTAAAAACAGCGGGCATTTCTGTAAGCAGGGATGCCTTCTTTTCGTTTCGGTGAGGAAGATTTATGTTTAAGAAAAGTTATATGTTTACCAATAAGAGTCATCCGTTAAAAGGAATTATGGGGACGATTTTGGGTATCCTTTCTATTGTAACGTTGGTGACAGCCGTGTTTTTGTCATATAAGCAGGGAGGCGTATCCTCTGCAAGATATGGTGCGGCAGCACTGCTTGCCGTGATATTTGAAATAATCGGAATTATATTGGGAGCATTATGCCTTACAGAGAGAGATAACTTTAAACTCTTTCCGGTGCTTGGAATTGTGTTGAATGTGGCAGGACTGATGCTACTGAGTTTAATTTTGTATGCAGGAGCGTATTTGAACTGATGATTGAAGAAAGATTTTTGCTTGCACAGGAGCGAATCTGTGAAATAAAAGAGGAACATAGTCTGCCGGAGAATTTTCAGGATTACTTTGAAAAGACGGCAGATTTTATCATGCTGGCCGCAGATACTTATAAGTATGTGGCAGAGGGTAAATTATATTTGGCATCCCTGGAAGAATTAAAGAAACGCAATTATGAACTTTATGAGGATATTTTGCCCGAACATTATGACAGTAGCTACGGGAATCCGGCGTACAGCGTATCGAAACTGGGTACGGACTACGGAAAGTTATTATCTGCATTATATGCAGAGCTGCGGAGTATGATAGTGTGGGCGTTTGAAAAACAGCTTGAAGAAATGGTAATCCGTATGGAACTGTTTTTGGAGATTTACGGCGCTTTTTTATGTGCATGGGCAGAGACGCGGGAATTGCCGGATTATGAGGAAATCCGAAAGACAATGTATTTTTTTGTCAGCGATTATACCAGAGAAGCATTTGTAAAGAAGTTAGATACCATGTTAAATCCGGAGGCGGATTTTGCACTTTCCGTTATGCAGGCAAGCGACCTTGAAACTCCCGAGTATCTGTATTACTTCGGAGAGTATATTACGGACAATGAGTTAAAGACCTGGGAACATTTGCGTAATGTACCGGAAGAGACGGTTGCACTCATGGCAAACACTTACACCGAGGGCTATCGCATAGGCTTTGAGGTGGGAAATAAGGATATTACCAAGAAGAAAACGGTGAATATCAGATATTGCCTCGGCTTTGAGCGTATGATTAAAAGGGCTGTGGAGAATTTTGCAGAGATTGGTTTAAAACCTACGATTTACAGGGCTGCAGCAAGTTTATTGCAGGGAAAGGGCTTAAACCGTATCGGTTATTACGGTGCTATTCCCAATAAGCAGTATGATTTTGACCATAAGGATGACCAGGCTCTCTTTTTAGATAAGCGCCTTGTTCAGGTAAGGCTGGAAGCATGGCAGGAAGCCTATGAAACTTATAAAGAACAGGCAGCAGTTTTCGGTGGTCCTGCAGTGGTAGAAGTTTTTGGAGAAGTGCCTGCGGATTTGAAAGAAAAAAAGGAAGCCCTGCATTTGTCGGAAACACAACAAAAACTGGCGGTGGAATATATGTCGGCGGCAGGAGAACTCCAAAACAAGTATATTAAGGGGGAAGAGAGAAGCTTTACAATTATTGCTTTTCCCACGCCGGAAATCGGGGAAGACTATCCGGAGATTTTCGATGAAGTCATTAAGATCAATACCTTGGATTATAGTCTTTATCAAAGATTGCAGCAGACAATCATTGATACCCTCGATAGGGGACGGTATGTGCTTGTGAAAGGAATGGGTGATAATAAAACAAACTTGAAGATTATGCTTCATACCCTTACTGATCCGCAGAAGCAGACCAATTTCGAAAACTGTGTAGCTGACGTGAACATTCCTGTGGGAGAGGTCTTCACCTCACCGGTGCTTGCGGGCACGGAAGGTGTACTTTTCGTAAGCCGTGTTTATTTAAACGAGTTGGAGTATAAAGATATTTGCATTACTTTTAAAGACGGCATGGTGGCGGATTATACATGTGCAAATTTTGATATAGAGGAAGAAAATAAAAAGTATATCCGGGACAACGTGTTATTCCATCATGAAACACTTCCTATCGGTGAGTTTGCTATCGGAACCAATACCACAGCCTATGTGGTAGGCAGAAAGTATGGCATTGAGGATAAATTCCCGATACTGATTGCAGAAAAGACGGGACCGCACTTTGCAGTGGGCGATACCTGCTATTCCCATGCAGAGGAGGTAAAGGTATATAATCCTGATGGAAAAGAAATTATTGCAAGGGATAACGAATGCTCTGTAAGGAGAAAGGAGGATTCTTCCAAGGCCTATTTTAACTGCCATACGGATATTACCATTCCTTATGATGAACTGGGTGAGGTCAGCGTAGTAACGGCAGATGACGAGGTGATTACCATTATAGAGGAAGGCCGGTTTGTGCTGCAGGGATGTGAAGAACTGAACAAACCTCTTGAAGAAATGTAAATATAAGGAAAACTTAAGGAAAGATATGAGAAATAAGGTTGCATGAAATTGCAATTTTTAGTATGATGTTATAGGATAATTGGAACAAACAAAGGAGAATGATATGGCACAGGTAGGTATTGTAATGGGCAGTGATTCCGATATGCCGGTAATGGCGAAGGCTGCCGATATTTTAGAAGAACTTGGTATTTCTTATGAAATGAAAATTATTTCCGCGCACAGAGAGCCGGATGTATTTTTTGAATATGCAAACACTGCAGAGGAAAAGGGATTTAAGGTAATTATTGCAGGCGCAGGAATGGCAGCACATCTGCCCGGTATGTGTGCAGCAATATTCCCCATGCCGGTAATCGGTATTCCCATGCACACCACATCTTTGGGAGGAAGAGATTCCCTGTATTCTATTGTACAGATGCCCTCAGGTATTCCTGTTGCAACAGTAGCGATTAACGGCGGCGCAAATGCAGGACTTCTTGCAGCTAAGATTTTGGCTACATCTGATGCAGAGTTATTAAAGAAATTAAAAGCGTACACTCAGACTTTAAAAGAAAGCGTACAGAAGAAGGATGCACGTCTTGCAGAGGTGGGTTATAAGAATTATTAGGTTACAAACATGTGACCATAAGTGACACGAAAGTGTAACGATAAAAAACAATATACAGTGTAAGGAACCCTTACAGAAGGAGAGAAAAATGGATTATAAGACAGCCGGTGTGGATATTGAAGCAGGTTATGAATCAGTAGAATTAATGAAGAAGCATGTAAAGGAAACCATGCGTCCCGAAGTACTTGGCGGACTTGGCGGATTTGCGGGAGCTTTTTCCATGGATGCCATTAAAAAGATGGAAAACCCTATTTTGGTTTCGGGTACAGATGGTGTTGGAACCAAGATTCAGCTTGCATTTATTATGGATAAGCATGATACCATCGGTATCGACTGCGTGGCAATGTGTGTAAACGACATTGCATGTTGCGGTGGAGAGCCTTTATTTTTCCTTGATTATATTGCCTGTGGCAAAAACTTCCCCGAGAAGATTGCCACGATTGTAAAGGGTGTTGCGGAAGGATGTAAGCAGTCAGGCGCAGCGTTAATCGGCGGCGAAACCGCAGAACATCCGGGACTGATGCCGGAAGAAGATTACGACCTTGCAGGATTTGCAGTAGGTGTAGTAGACGAGAAAGATATGATTACGGGAGAGAATATCAAACCCGGTGATACCTTAATCGGTATTGCATCATCAGGTGTTCACAGTAACGGATTTTCATTGGTGAGAAAAGTATTTATGATGACGAAAGAAAGTCTGGATACATATTATGATGAACTTGGTACAACTCTCGGAGAAGCACTCCTTGCACCTACCAGAATTTATGTAAAAGCATTAAAGAACGTAAAAGAAGCCGGTGTTACCTTAAAGGGATGCAGCCATATCACAGGCGGCGGTTTCTATGAAAATATTCCCAGAATGCTTCCCGACGGTGTTCGTGCAGTTGTAAAGAAAGACAGTTATGAAGTACCTGCCATCTTCAAGTTAATGCAGAAGACAGGTAACTTGGAAGAAAAGATGATGTATAATACCTATAACATGGGTCTTGGTATGATTGTTGCAGTTGACCCTGCAGATGTAGATAAGACAATGGAAGCAATTAAGGCTGCCGGAGATACTGCATATGTGGTGGGTAGTGTGGAAGCCGGAGAAAAGGGAGTAACCATATGTTAAATATTGTAGTATGCGTTTCCGGTGGAGGCACTAACTTACAGGCTATTATTGACGGTGTAAAGAATGGTGTGATAAGGAATACTAAAATAACAGGTGTTATAAGTAATAATGCCGGTGCCTATGCACTTACAAGAGCGGAAGAAAATGATATTCCCGCCTTTTGTATTTCTCCCAAGAGTTATGAGAGCAGAGCGGCGTTTAATCAAGCTTTCTTGGATAAATTAGAAGAATTAAATCCTGATTTAATCGTTCTTGCCGGATTTCTTGTCATTATACCGGAGCAGATGATTGCCACATACAGAGATCGGATTATCAATATTCATCCTTCACTCATTCCTTCTTTTTGCGGTACAGGCTTTTATGGATTGAAGGTTCATGAAGAAGCTTTAAAGAGAGGCGTAAAAGTGACCGGTGCTACGGTGCATTATGTGGATGAGGGAACGGATACCGGAGCCATCATTGCACAGAAAGCAGTGGAAGTAATGGACGGTGATACTCCTGAAGTATTACAGAGAAGAGTTATGGAGCAGGCAGAATGGGTCATCCTGCCGAAGGCTATTGATGAAATAGCCATGAGAGAAAAATAAAAAGAGGAAGAAAACATGAAAGTATTAATCGTAGGAAGCGGCGGAAGAGAACATGCCATTGCAACTTCTGTTGCCAAGAGTAAGAAGGTAGATAAAATTTACTGTGCGCCGGGGAATGCAGGAATTGGTATGATAGCAGAGTGTGTTCCCATCGGAGCTATGGAATTTGATAAATTGGTAGATTTTGCGAAGAGTGAGCAGATTGACTTAACCATTGTCGGTATGGACGATCCTTTGGTTGGTGGTCTGGTGGATGAACTGGAAAAAGCAGGCATCCGTACTTTCGGACCCAGAAGGAATGCAGCTATTTTGGAAGGAAGCAAAGCTTTCTCCAAGGATTTGATGAAAAAATACAACATTCCCACAGCAGCCTATGAAAACTTTGATGATGCAGATAAGGCGATTGCTTATTTGGAAAATGCAGATTTTCCCATCGTTCTGAAAGCAGACGGACTTGCACTCGGAAAAGGAGTTTTGATTTGTCAAAATTTTGAAGAAGCCAAGGAAGGTGTAAAGAGCATTATGCTGGATAAGCAGTTCGGCAGTGCGGGAAATACCTTAGTAATTGAAGAGTTTATGACCGGTCGTGAAGTTTCCGTACTTTCTTATGTGGACGGAAAGACCATTAAGACCATGACATCCGCGCAGGATCATAAGAGAGCAGGAGATGGTGACACCGGACTCAATACCGGCGGAATGGGAACTTTCTCTCCAAGTCCTTTCTATACGAAGGAAGTGGATGAGTTTTGTCAGAAATATATTTATCAACCTACGGTAAATGCTATGGCGGCTGAAGGAAGAGAGTTTAAAGGAATTATCTTCTTTGGATTAATGATTACGGATAAGGGACCCAAAGTATTGGAATATAATGCAAGATTTGGAGATCCGGAAGCACAGGTAGTGCTTCCCCGAATGAAAAATGATATAATCGAAGTAATGGAAGCTTGCATTGATGGTACTTTGGATAAAGTAGACTTACAGTTTGAGGATAATGCCGCGGTTTGTGTAGTACTTGCATCCGACGGATATCCTGTAAAATATGAAAAAGGTTTTGTGATTAACGGACTTGAAAAGTTCGAAGGGCAGGATTCTTATTTCTGTTTCCATGCAGGAACCAAGAAAACGGATGAAGGTATCGTGACAAACGGAGGACGTGTCCTTGGTATTACCGCTAAGGGGGCAGACCTTAAAGAAGCCCGTGCCAATGCTTATGCGGCAACTGAGTGGGTGGAATTTGCTAATAAGTATATGCGTCATGATATTGGAAAAGCAATTGACGAAGCATAAGAGTTTCGCCGGGGGGCAGAAGAGAAAGGTAAAAGGAGAAACGTTGAAAATGAAGAAGGGTTTGTTTCAAAAGAATTTTTGGATGAAAGGTATGCTCACTATCATGACATGTGCAGCAGTATTTTGCATGTGTGGTTTTGTAAGTGAAGCAGCAACCGGTAAAGTGACGGGTGATACCGTAAAAATCAGAAAGGAAGCAAGTACGGACAGCGATGTTGTAGGAAGTACCTCAAATGGAAAAACAGTGGATATTGTAGGCGCTGTAAAAGATGCTTCCGGAACCGTTTGGTATAAAGTACCTAATGGTAACAACTCTTACGGATATATCAGAAGTGATTTGATTGAAACAAATGATACCATTCAGGTATCAGAGGCACCTGCATCGGAGAGCAGTTCATCATCTGAGCCTGAAAGCAAGCCTGCAGAGACAGTTCCTACCTCTATTGGTGAGATGAAAGCAACGATTTCTGCAGAAAGCATCAGGGTTCGTTCAGGTGCATCTACACAGCATGATACTGTAACCTCCTTAAAGCAGGGGACAGAAATTACCTTAATCGGAGAAGCAACGGACAGTGCGGGAAATAAATGGTATCAGATGACTTGTGAAAAAGATGGTCGTACTATAAATGGCTATGTCCGCTATGATTTGATTACAATTAGCGATGTGACGGAAGAAGGTACAGAGGGTGAGAATGCCGAAGGAGCGGAAGGCGAAAATCCGGAAGAGATGACTGAGCAACCGCCCGTGGAACAACCGGCAGAACCGGAACATAACGATTATGAAATCGTATATAATGAGGAACAGTATTGGTTATATAATAATATTGACAGTACGATGATGAGGGTAGAAGATCTTCTTACTGTAGTAAATACGGCAAATGAAAATAATGCTTCGTTGCAGGAACAGGTGAAGAGTAATAAGGTTATTATCATTATTCTGGCAGTTATTATTGTTCTTTTGGTAGTAGGGCTTACCCTTTTGATATTTAAACTCAGAGATTTTTATTATGAGGATTATGAGGAAGATTATGATGAGGAAGAGGAACCGGCGCCGGTGCAAAGGAGAAGACCCGCTTCCGATGACAGATATGAAAGAGAAGAAAAACCTGTAAGACAGCGTCCTATGCAAGATAGATCACAGCGTCCAAGCCAGACGATGCAGCGGCCGGCAGGTACAGCATCGCAGAGAACAGGCGAAGGCGGAACGCAAAGAGCAGCCCAAGGGGTACCTCAGAGACAGTCGCAGGGCAATGTGCAAAAACCGGTATCAAAACCGGAATTGCAAGCAGCAGAAAGAGCGCAACCGGAGAAAAAGGCAGCTCCGAGAAAATCTCAGAATTTCCTTTTGGATGATGATGAGTTTGAGTTTGAATTTTTAAATATGGATGATAAAGATTTATAAGAACAAAAGATAGAGGAGAGGGATAGCAAAAGCTATTCCTCTTTATCACAAGAGGAGACAAAAGAAACGGTAATGATTGAAAAAATTTGTGACAACTATGGAGGATGATAGAATGCAGGCAGGTTATACGGAAAAAGCAAAATCAGTGCTGGCATTGGCAGCAAGATGTGCATCACGTATGAAAGCAGGATATATCGGGACGGAGCATATTTTGGTAGGTTTGTTAAGAGAGAAAACAAATGTTGCCGCCAAAATACTTATAGAAAACGGTATAGAAGAAGAAAAAATAATGGAAATGATTCAGGAACTTATTAAGCCTGAAGTGAATGTGATTTTAAAAGAAAAGGAAGGATATTCACCAAGAGCAGAACGCATTTTGGAAGAAGCACAAAACCTTGCAGAGCGTTTTGGGGCAGATGAAATAGGCACAGAGCATTTGTTGTTGGCTATTTTGAAGGAAGGAGACAATGTAGCTGCCAGATTGCTGAAAACAATGGGAGCACCAATTCAAAAGCTATATGTTGAGACACTTACGGCAATGGGAGAGGATCCTTCCTTATATAAAGAAGACCTTTTGAAGAAAGGAAAAAGCAAGAAAAGCGCAACTGCCACATTAGAGCAATACAGCAGAGATTTGACTGCGCTTGCGATGGAAGGAAAGCTGGATCCTATAGTCGGCAGGGAAAAGGAAATTAAGCGTGTAATTGAGATATTAAGTCGTAGAAATAAAAATAATCCCTGCTTAATTGGCGAACCGGGAGTCGGTAAAACAGCAGTGGTGGAAGGACTTGCGGCCAAAATTGTAGCAGGAGAAGTTCCTTTTACAGTCAGGAATAAGCGGGTACTCACCTTAGATTTGTCAGGAATGGTGGCAGGTTCAAAATACAGAGGAGAGTTTGAAGAAAGAATTAAAAAAGTAATCAAAGAGGTACAGGAAGACGGTAATGTTATTTTGTTCCTTGATGAAATGCATACCATTATCGGAGCGGGAGGAGCAGAGGGAGCTATTGATGCATCCAATATTTTAAAGCCATCGCTTGCAAGGGGAGAGTTACAGTTAATCGGTGCCACTACCATAGCAGAATATCACAAGTATGTGGAAAAGGATGCAGCCTTGGAAAGGCGTTTTCAGTCTGTAATGGTAGAAGAGCCTACTGAGGAAGAGGCAATTGCTATTTTAGAGGGAATTGCATCAAAGTATGAAGAGCATCATCAGGTGACTATTACAAAGAAAGCAATTGAAACGGCGGTACAATTATCAAAACGCTATATTAATGACAGAAATCTGCCCGATAAAGCAATTGACGTAATGGATGAGGCAGCAGCAGCAATCCGCTTAAAGAGTATGCGTACTCCTAAAAAGTTAAAGGACATGGTGTCTGATATTGCCAAAATGGATAAGGAAGTGGAAACGGCCATCAAAGCCGGAGATATGGAAGGAGCCGGCGCTGTCCGTAGGGAACAGGAAAAACTGATCAAAAAATATCAGCGGATGAAAGAAAATAACCTGAAAAAGCAGGAAGAACAAAGTTATGAGATCGGTGAAACAGAAATAGCAGAGGTGGTATCTGCATGGACAAGAATTCCGCTAAATAAGTTAACAGAGAAAGAAAGCGAACGCTTGCTGAAGTTAGAGGATGTACTGCATCAGAGGGTAATCGGACAAAAAGAGGCTGTAAAGGCAGTCTCAAGAGCAATCAGACGAGGAAGAGTAGGACTTCAAGATCCGAAACGTCCTATTGGATCATTCTTATTTTTAGGTCCTACCGGTGTGGGAAAAACAGAACTTAGCAAAGCCCTTGCAGAAGCTATGTTTGGAACGGAGAGTGCATTAATCCGTGTAGATATGTCAGAGTATATGGAAGGACATTCGGTTTCAAAGATGATAGGATCACCTCCGGGTTATGTAGGATTTGACGAGGGTGGGCAGCTTAGTGAAAAAATCAGGAAAAACCCTTATTCTGTTGTGCTGTTTGATGAAATTGAAAAGGCACATCCTGATGTGTTCAATGTACTTCTCCAGGTTCTTGATGACGGACATATTACGGATTCTAAGGGCAGAAAGGTGAGTTTTAAAAACACTGTTTTGATTATGACATCAAATGCCGGTGCACAAAGAATTGTGGAGCCTAAAAATTTAGGATTCGGTGTAGCCACTACCAAAGAACAGGAATATGAAAAGATGAAATCCGGTGTGATGGAAGAGGTTAAAAAACTATTTAAACCGGAATTTATTAATCGTATCGATGAAATTATGGTATTCCATTCACTTGATAAGGAAAATATGAGACAGATTATGACTTTGTTATGTAAAAATCTTTCCAAGAGATGTATGGAGCAGATGCAAATCAGACTTACGGTAAATCCGGCATTAAAAGAGCATATCATTGAAAAGTATGCAGACTACAAAATGGGAGCAAGACCCTTAAAACGTGCCATTCAGACGGTTATAGAGGATGCCCTTGCAGAAGAAATACTTTTTGGCCGGGTAAATGCCGGAGATACTGTTTCGGCCGGCTATCGGAAAGAGAAAATTGTTTTTGATATAAAGTAAATTTTGGTAGCCATATATTTAAAAATATATTATACTGATACTATACCAATGACACAACTCGGGAGGGATACGAAAAATGGCTGTTGTAAATGAACTGCTTCGCAAGGAAGAGAGCGGTGCAATCAGTTTCGGAAATCATAAACTGGATGTAAAGGCAAAATTGGAAGATTTTGAATGCAATGGTGATTTATATAAGGTAAAGACTTACAAAACCATGACAAAACTTGAAAGAAACGGTATGTTTGTATATGAATCAGTACCGGGAACCAGTGTGTTACAGTTTACGGAAACAGAAGAAGGAATTACCTTTTTGGTGGAAGGTGACGAGGATGCACAGATTACCGTAGAACTCGCAGAAGATACAGAATATGAGGTTTTTGTTGCAGAGAAAAATATGGGTAAAATGAAAACCAATTTGGGCGGCAAGTTGAATATGAGTGTTGAACTTGCAGGTGCCGGAGAAGTAATGGTAAAAATTGTAAAATAATAAAAAGATAAAGTGATAAAGTGCCTTCTGCCTGGGAAAAGGTAGAAGGTATTTTGTTCATGTAGGGGATGAAAATATGGCAAAAGTAAAAAATAATACAATTTTTTTCTGTCAAAATTGTGGATATGAGTCGGCAAAGTGGATGGGCCAGTGTCCGGGATGCAGGGAATGGAATACTTTTGTAGAGGAAACAGTAGTAACAGGACAAAGTAAGGCAAAAGGAATTTCAGCTAACGGACAAAAGAATATACAAAATAAACCTGCCATTCTTTCAGAGATATCATTACAGGAAGAAGATCGGATTACTACCGGGATAAAAGAACTTGACAGGGTACTCGGAGGCGGTATTGTGGCCGGTTCCCTCACTCTTGTAGGAGGGGACCCGGGAATCGGTAAGTCTACATTATTGTTACAGGTGTGCAGAAATCTGTCGCTGGCAGAACGTGAAGTGTTGTATGTATCAGGGGAAGAATCACTTAAGCAGATAAAATTGCGTGCAAACAGAATTGGCGAATTTAATGGGCGTTTAAAGCTATTGTGTGAGACAAGTCTTCAAGCGATTGAAGAAACCATAAGAAGAAGTAAGCCGGAAGTAGTTATCATTGACTCCATACAAACTATGTATCACGAGGAAATCAGTTCGGCACCGGGGAGTGTGTCCCAGGTTAGGGAAGCAACTTCCGTGCTTTTGCAGCTGGCAAAAGGACTGAATGTTTCTGTTTTTATTGTGGGACATGTAACAAAAGAAGGTACAGTGGCAGGTCCCAGAGTGCTGGAACATATGGTAGATACCGTACTTTATTTTGAGGGAGACAGAAACGCATCTTATCGTATTTTGCGGGGCGTAAAAAACAGGTTTGGTTCTACGAATGAAATCGGTGTATTTGAAATGGCGGCGGCCGGTCTTAAGGAAGTGGAAAATCCGTCTGAATTTATGTTAAACGGAAAGCCTGAAAATGCCAGCGGTTCTGTTGTGGTTTGTTCCATGGAAGGTACCAGGCCGATTTTGATAGAGATACAGGCACTCGTTTGCCAGAGTAATTTTGGAATTCCGAGAAGGCAGACTACCGGAACGGATATTAACAGAGTGAATTTACTGATTGCCGTATTGGAAAAGCGGCTGGGGCTTCAGATAGGTAATTGTGATGCTTATGTGAACATAGCCGGCGGTATTAAAATGCAAGAGCCGGCCATAGATCTTGGGATTGCCATGTCACTTGTATCAAGTTATAAGAACCGTGCAATTGACGATGGTGTGATTGCAATCGGAGAAGTGGGCCTTAGCGGAGAAGTGCGTGCAGTAAGTCAGGTGCAAGGGCGCGTGCAGGAGGCAAAAAAACTCGGATTTACCACTTGCATCATTCCAAGTGTATGTATGGACAGTGTCAAAGAAATAAAAGGCATTAAGGTGATTGGTGTAAGCAATGTACGGGAAGCGATGGATCTGATATGAATATCCCCCAATAAATTGTAACAAAAGTATGACATTTTTCACAAAAAAGTAAAAAAATCTTAAAAAGTTAACGAAATTTCTATTCAAACCAAAAGCTTTGTGGTAATATATAACAGGATTTGCATTTTTTTGTCTTTTTTATGACAGTAGATGCATCGGAAAGGATTGAAACTTTGACATGAATAAGAAAAAGTGGATAAAAAATATCCCGTTATTTATAATAGAGATGATTGTTCTGGTTATTGCTGTCGTTATTTTATATATTACGTTGAAAACAACTACGGAAGTGCAAAAGACTAATATTAACGAAGAAGACATTGTTGTGAATGAGGAAGTAAAACAACAGGTGAAAGAAACAAAAGAAAAGGGCATCGAGAATAAATACACAGGTATTTACAATGTGGCTTTCTTTGGCGTGGATTCCAGAGACGGAACGCTCGGTAAAGGAAATCGTAGTGATACGATTATGATTTGTTCTGTAGATATGGATAAGCATGAGGTCAGATTGGTATCCATTTATCGTGATACTTATTTAAATGTAGGAAATGACTCTTACCGTAAGTGTAACGTTGCTTATGCACTGGGAGGACCGGAGCAGGCACTTAGTATGATTAATATGAATACGGATATGTATATTACCGACTATGTGACTGTTGGTTTTGAAGGTGTAATGGAAGCGGTAGATGCATTGGGCGGTGTAGAAATTAATGTGACAGAAGCTGAAATGTCACACCTTAATAACTATCAAATCAGTATGGTGGGGGAAAGTGAAGACAATATAAACTTTACCGCAAAAGCAGGAGTGGATTATATACCGGTAACTGAGCCGGGACTTCAAACATTAAATGGTTTGCAGGCAACTGCATATTGCAGAATCCGCCACATTGGAAACGATTTTGCACGTACGGAAAGACAAAGAAATGTTTTAATTGCCATGCTTGAGAAAGCAAAGGTATCGTCCGTTGGTGAGCTTACGGATGCCATGAATGCAGTATTGCCACATATCAGTACATCCGTTGATATTCAGGATGTTATTGATGTTCTTGGAATGGTGGGAGATTTCAAGGTTACTGTCAGTGAAGGTTTTCCTTTTGACGGCATGCTTGGAGGAGGAACAATTGGTTTGGAAGGCTCCTGCGTGGTAGCAACCTCCTTGGAAGATAATGTAATTAAGCTGCATGAACTTTTGTTTGAAGATGAGGCATATGAACCGACCAAAGAACTCAAGAGCTTCAGCCAAAAAATCATAGACGATACACAGGACTATCTACAATACTAATAAAATGAACAAAGCATCCATCCGATGCTTTGTTTTTTTCTCCCCTCTCATTTTTTCATATTCGAAACAAAAGTATTTATAATCTTTCGTCAAATTTTTTAGAATATCCCTTTTTAATAAGCTACTGTCCGAAACAAACTGTCTGAGAAACCGATATTGCAACAGTGCTAACGCTATAAAACTTTTAAGAAAAATATAATCAGCACACTTTAAAAATGTGATTAACATCTCATTCCAAAACTCGCTGACGCTCAAACATGTTGGAATGAGATGTAAATAATTTAAAGTGTGCTGATTTATTTTTTACAAAAGTTTTATAAAGACGTTTAGCACTTGTTGCAATAAACGGTTTTGAGTTCTTGTTTCGGACAGTTAATAGGCATTTAAAAAGGGATATTCAAAAAATTCCGAAAGATTATAACACTTTGTGAGAATATGAAAAATTTGGAGGGCAGAAAAAACAAGCACCGGATGGATGCTTGTTAATTTTGGGTAAAAAATAACAGGGGCAGTAGGAATCGAACCCACATCGACGGTTTTGGAGACCGCTGTTCTACCTTTGAACTATGCCCCTATTTCGTGGCTTTTTCAAACCACCGAAAGTTATTATATCTTATACACTGTTATCTGTCAACAACTTTTGCGGTAGAATTTCTGACAATCAGCTCGGGACGAAGAAGCAACCGTCCGATGGGAACACGATTAATGAGTCCGTGAAGTGCCAGATACCCACACTTTCCTAAGTCAATACGGTCCTGTCTGACACTGGTTAATGAAGTGTCTCCTTCGGAGGAAGTAGGAAGGTCATCGAAGCCGATGACACTGATATCTTCGGGAACCTTAAGCCCCAGCTTATTACATTCTCTGATAACATCATATGCAATTAGGTCGTTTCCGCAAAGAATGGCAGTAAGTCGG
>JAZNAE010000022.1:0-24853 GCA_045586385.1 Lachnospiraceae bacterium | reverse complement strand
GGTAAGTTCAGAAGATATCTCGATATCAAAAACTTAACCGATCCCTTCCGCGTAATTAAGGGATATTCCGAAGCCCGTAAGCATTTAAAAAAAATTCGTCCCGATGTGGTTTTTTCCAAGGGCGGTTTTGTCAGTGTTCCTGTAGTACGGGCTGCTGCTTCCCTAAAGATTCCCTGCATCATACACGAATCGGATATGACCCCGGGGCTTGCCAATAAAATCTGTATCCCCTGTGCTAAAAAAGTTTGCTGCAATTTCCCGGAAACGGTTTCCATGCTTCCTACAGAAAAAGCGGTTTTGACCGGTTCTCCCATCAGGGAGGAGCTTACAAAAGGTGATAAGCTGGCCGCCCTTGACATGTGTGGTTTTACAGCCAACAAACCTGTGATTTTGGTTATTGGCGGAAGTCTGGGTGCCGCATCAGTCAATACAGCCGTACGTGAAGCTCTTCCTTCCTTACTGCAGGATTTCCAAGTGGCTCATATTTGCGGTAAAGAAAAAATTGATAATATGCTTCTTCATACGCAAGGATATATTCAGTTTGAATATGTAAAAGCGGAATTAAAAGATTTGTTTGCACTTGCCGATGTAGTTATTTCCCGTGCAGGTGCCAATTCCATTTGTGAACTTCTTGCTTTAAAGAAGCCAAATCTTCTTGTTCCCCTTTCTGCAAAAAACAGCAGAGGCGATCAGATATTAAATGCTAAATCCTTTGAATCACAGGGATTTTCACTGGTAATAGATGATGATGACCTATCTCCTACACTGTTAGCCGAAAAAGTTACTGAACTGTACTTTAACAGACAATCCTTTATTGATGCTATGGGTAAAAGTAATCAGCTTGGCTCCATTCATACCATTACCAACTTAATAGAAGAGTGTGTAAATAATTAAAGGGTCCGCATGGACCCTTTTTAGTCTTCCCAACTTAAAATTCTTTTTTCCATAATATCAATTGCTCTTTCATTTTCCTGCTGACAATGTTCCACCATTGTATCTTCTCCTAGTCTTTCCAAATTTGTAATATCAGCTCCCAATTGCACATAACAAATATAGTTACTGATAACTTCAATTCTGGAAGCAAACACCTTCGCCCTATTCTGGGGTTGATTTTCATAAATATTTAAAAGGACTTCCCGGTATTCATTTAAATATTTTTCTACATCCGCAAGCGATTCCTCCTCTGCTTCAATTATAATCATCATATCTATTCCGGCTTCCGAATGCTGATATTCCGCCATAAAATTTTCATACATATAGGATGAAATACCTGTTCGCTCCGCAAGCTCCTCTTCCGACAAAAGGGCATCCGGCCAATAATTTTCTCCTAAAATTTCAACAACGGCATCTTTTAATTCCATCATAGGTGTTACAATATGGTATTTGCTCTCTGCGCGTAAGGTATTAACTACACTATCGTCATAACTTCCACTTTCCGCAGCATATGACGGATTGTTTTCCCGCATATGATTATCTGCACTGTCTGCACAAGCTGTCACTTGCATCATCATTCCCATACAGGCAAACACCACGCCTGTTTTTTTCAATATACCTTTCATAATACGCCTCCTCCGTTTTTTGTATAAATAACTCTTTTTCAAAGTATTTCCATACATTAGACAAATTATGCCTGCACATGCTATACTATGTAAGGCAGACGAAAGAAAAACAATCAAACGAAAGGGTCTGACATGTTATTTAATTCCTATATATTTATTTTTATATTTCTGCCGCTTGTTTTAGCAGGTTGGTATTTTCTTAATTCTAAAAAAGCATATACTCTTGCCAAATTTTTCTTGGCAGGTGTGTCTTTGTGGTTTTATGCCTATTTTAACTACTATTATCTCATGATTATTGTTGCCAGCATTTTAGGCAATTACCTGCTTAGTTTCCTTATGAAATTTTCCCATACCAAATTGACATCCCGCCTTGGTCTTTTTACGGGGATTCTGTTTAATCTTGGGATTTTGTTTTATTTTAAATACTATGATTTCTTTTTTGAAAATATTAACGCCCTCTTTCAAACCGACTTTACACTAAAACATATTCTGCTCCCCTTAGGTATCAGTTTTTTTACCTTCCAGCAGATTTCTTTTATTGTAGACAGATGTCTTGGCAAGGCTGAGCATTACTCTTTTGCAAACTACATTACTTTTGTAACGTTTTTTCCTCAGTTGATTGCCGGTCCTATTGTTTTGTATAAAGAGATGATGCCTCAATTTGAGGACATATCCAACCGGAAATTTAGCTTAGATAACTTTTACAAAGGAATTTCATTATTTACTCTGGGGCTCGGAAAGAAAGTTCTTCTTGCAGATGTTCTTGCTTTGCCTGTAAACTTTGGTTTTCAAAATACATTATTTTTGGATACCCCTTCCACACTGCTGCTCATTCTCGCATATACTTTCCAAATTTATTTTGACTTTAGCGGTTACAGCGATATGGCAATCGGTTTGGGCCGGATGTTTAACATTGAGTTACCGATAAATTTCAATTCTCCGTATAAAGCATGTTCTGTAAAAGAATTATGGCAAAGATGGCATATGACACTTTCCAGATTTTTTATTCAATACGTATACATTCCTTTAGGCGGCAGCCGGAAAGGAAAAGCAAGAACCATGTTTAATACCTTTATGGTCTTTTTCTTAAGTGGGCTTTGGCATGGTGCAAACTGGACTTATGTGGCGTGGGGTACCATGCAGGGACTTTTGGTTATTTGGGATAATTTGGGTATTGTAGGTGTAAAAGGAAGTAACGATAAACTTCCTGCCAAATTATATATCCCAAGACCTGTGGGATGGTTTTTTACCTTTATGTTCTTTAATGTATCGCTTATATTCTTTGGAAGCAGCAGTATGAACAATGCTTTCCAAATGTTTAAAAATATCTTTGCTTTGAAAGAAACAGGTTATGTTTACAAGCTTGCAGCCAACTTAGATATTCCTGAATTTTATATCATTAAGCAGGTAATTAATTTAGCGAAACCGGAGCTTCTAAACTATGCTTACGTTGTTTTATTTATTTTGTTACTTATCATTTGCTTTTTCATTATCAGCCGTAAAAATTCCGTACAGATTGTTACCGATCAGGCAGTTTTAAGTCAGAAATTTGCAATGATTATTTCCGCCATTTTTGTATGGTGTATTATTTCCTTTTCACAGGTAAGTACGTTTATTTATTTTAATTTTTAGCACGAGGATGAATTTCAATGACGAAAAAATTTTTTAAACGGTTTGCCATAGGAAGTATAGTTTTACTTCTTCTATGTATGGGACTGGTTATATTGTTTGATCCCTTTTTCCAATATCATAAGCCTCTGCCGGGACTAAAGGCGGTTCTTTCCGATAAAGAATACCAGTGTATCGGTACGCTGAAAAATTTTGATTATGACAGTCTGATTGTGGGATCTTCCGTTTGCGAAAACTATAATAACGGATGGTTCGATGAAGGCTTTGATTGTACGTCCATAAAAGCAATCCGTTCTTACGGTGCAACTGCCGATTTAGGTTACTTATTGGATGTTGCCTTTGAAAAGCAGGAAATTAAATATGTTTTTTATAATTTAGACCCATCGGCACTTTCTGCCATACCTGAAACTACTTATGAAAGTACCGGTTGTCCCATGTATTTGTACGACGACAATTATTTCAATGACATTCAATATCTTCTCAATAAGGATGTTTTATTTGAAAAGATTCCGTATCTTATTGCCAATTCCTTTATCGGTGATTATGATGAAGGAGATTCCTATAACTGGGCACAGTGGAAAACCTTCAATGAAGATATGATTTTGGGTCTTTATGTCAGACAACCGTCTATTGCTGATATGAAACCTGCTGATTTTTATCAGAAAAATTTGGACGCTAATATTGCTCTGTTGACCAATCAAATAACCGCTCATCCTGAAACTACTTTTATAATTTTTGTTCCGCCTTATTCCATATTATGGTGGGATAACATTTACCGGACCGGCGAAACTGAAAGTTATTTATATAACATGGAAGTGGCTCTTAAGGAGCTTCTTGCATATGAAAATGTAGAACTTCACTTTTTCCTAAATGACCGCATGATTGTAACAGACTTAAATAATTACATGGACACACTGCATTTTTCCAAAGATGTTAACCACTATATTTACAACTGCCTAAAAGACGGTTCCCATCGGTTAACAGAAGACAATTACAAAGAAGTTATGAATGATATGCGATGCCTTGCATACGAAACTGTAAACGAACTTTTAATTCCCTATGAAGATCGAATTATTGTGGGAAGTGAATCATAAACAGAAATGAGGAATCCATCATGAAAAAATTAATTTCTTGGAATGTAAACGGTCTTCGTGCCTGCGTAGGAAAAGGCTTTACGGATTTTCTTATTGCTGAAGATGCAGACATTTTCTGCATTCAGGAATCCAAATTACAGGAAGGACAAATTGACCTTGACCTGCCCGGTTATCATCAATATTGGAATTACGCCGAAAAAAAAGGATATTCCGGAACAGCTATTTTTACCAAAGAAAAACCCCTTTCGGTTTCTTACGGAATGGACATAGAAAAACACGACCATGAAGGCCGTGTTATTACACTTGAATTTGAAACGTTTTATATGGTGACTGTCTATACTCCCAATTCCCAGGACGAACTAAAACGACTTGATTATCGTATGGAATGGGAAGACGACTTCCGTATGTACTTAAAAAAATTAGAAGAAACAAAGCCGGTTGTCTTTTGCGGTGACCTAAATGTGGCTCATAAAGAAATCGATTTAAAAAATCCCAAAACCAATCGTCGGAACCCCGGATTTACCGACGAAGAACGCGATAAATTTACTCTCCTTACGCAGGCCGGATTTATAGATACTTTCCGTCATTTCTATCCCGATTTGGAAGGAGCTTATTCCTGGTGGTCTTACCGCTTCCATGCGCGTGAGAAAAATACAGGGTGGCGTATCGACTATTTCCTTGTATCCGGCTCATTAAAAGATTCTTTAAAAGATGCTCTTATTTACAAAGATATCTACGGATCTGATCACTGCCCCGTAGGACTTTTGCTTGAAATATAAGAAACTATTCTTCTAACAATCTAAGACCCGCTGTATCGGTAACGGGCAGGGAAAATACAATGGCTTTTGCCTCTGTTTCGATTCCTGCCTGTTCCATAATGGCTTTCATAATATCATTTTTTTGTTCTTTCTTTGCCACAATGAAAATCATTTCTTTTTCGGCTGCTATGGAAACACCCATAAACTTCTCTGCCTGCTCCATCCCTGTTCCTTTGGCATGTATTACGGTACCGCCATAAGCACCTGCACCCCTGGCTGCATCCATCACGATTTCGATATTTCCCTGATTTGCAATTACTACTATAAGCTCATGTACCGTATCCTTCAAAACTGATTCCTCCTCTTTTTGATACTCCTGATTCGCCGTTAAAAATTCCAGTGCCTTCTTTCCACCGATACTACTTAGCGGAACAGTAAAGGCAATCCCGCCGCCCGGTACATCTATTTGAAATTTTCTTTGTAAATCTACTTTGGTAGTAGCCCATCTGTTCTCATTAAGGACCGTAAAGATTACGGCTTTTTCTGCCGCTTCCAATCCAAGATAATCAAGGACATCTCCTGACGCGGTTCCTGCACCTAAGGTAATCAGCATTACGTGCAGACCTTCCTCATCATATAGCTTTAAAAACTTTCTGGTCAGATTTCTATCTATAATTGTTGTCATTAAATACAATTTACTCATAATAACCCTTTCGTTTCTATTAGCAACAATTGTTTATCATTTTACAATTCGATAATTTCCATATCTCCATATACTTCTGTGTAAATATGCTGAAGTACGGCTTCTTTGTGAAGTTTGGCTTCCTTGATTCTGTAGATTAATCCAAGTATCTGTATAGTAATAAGTGGTGTCATGGCAACCATAGCAACCACACCAAAAGCGTCTGCCACAATATTTCCCCCGATTGCATCACAGGCTCCCATTGCAAACGGTAATAAGAAAGTCGCCGTCATAGGTCCGGATGCCACACCACCGGAGTCGAAAGCTATGGCTGTAAAAATTTTAGGAACAAACAACGTCAAAATAAGCGCAATTGCATATCCGGGAATTAAGAACCACATAATGGATATTCCCGTAAGAACCCTTATCATGGCAAGCCCTAAAGACGTTGCCACACCGATAGATAAACTAAGCCCCATAGCTTTTGCAGAAATAGCACCTGAGGTGATTTCTTCTACTTGTTTCGTCAAGACAAATACCGCAGGTTCTGCCAAAACAATAAAATAACCGATAATCATGCCGATGGGAACAATAATCCACGCATATGGTAATCCTGCGATTACATGACCTAAATAGTTACCGGCCGGCATAAAGCCTACATTTACCCCTGTCAGGAATAAAACCAAACCGATATATGTATAAATCAGACCTACAATAATTCTGATTAATGCTTTCTTTTTAATGTCTCTGGAAACTATCTGAAATATCGCAAAAAATACAATAATAGGTAACAGTGAAACAGTCATTTCCTTCATATAGGTAGGTATACCGGAAGAAAATAATGTCCAAAGTTCAACGGAATTTTCCACATTCGGGATAACTTTCGGCACATAATCCGCACTTTCCGGGTGATAAATCATTCCAAGTATCAGTACCGCAAGTATGGGGCCGATAGAACAAAGAGATACCAGACCGAAACTGTCGTCCGCAGCATGTTTATCGCTTCGGATTGCAGAAATACCGATACCAAATGCCATAATGAAAGGAACTGTCATGGGACCTGTAGTAACGCCACCGGAGTCAAATGCAACCGAAAGAAAATCCTTTGGTACAAAAAATGCCAATGCAAATATAATTATGTAGAAAAACAGTAACATATGCGAAAGCGCTATACTAAATAGCATACGAAGCAGTGCAATTACCAAAAAGCACCCTACTCCCAATGCTACCGCTAATATAAGCGTCATATTCGGCACAGATGGAACCTGCTCCGCAAGTACCTGTAAATCCGGTTCCGATATGGTAATGATAAAGCCCATAATGAAACTGCATAAAATCATGATGAGCAACTTTCTACTTTTAGTCATGGTGGTACCGACACGCTCTCCCATGGGTGTCATGGCCACTTCCGCACCAATTGAAAAAAACAGCATTCCTACTATCAATAGTACCGCACCGACTAAAAATGATAACAAAATACTTGGTGAGATGGGTGCAATAGTAAAGCTCAAAATGAGCACAATTGCAATAATAGGAAGTACTGCTTTTAAAGTTTCTTTTAATTTTTCTCTGAATTTCGATCTGTTAAACTGCAATTATATCAAACGCCTTTCATGATAAAATAAAAAATCTTATGACCATTTTCAGTATAACATACTCTTTTTTTCATATTAAGTAGGAATTATAAATTTAATAAAAATATTATTTTCTTAACAAGTCCTTAACTCCCTTGCTTCATGTCCCAAGATAAAAGACCATTTTTGAATAATATTTCTTTTTTCTCTCCTGCATATTCAATACATACTTTACCTTCTGCATCTGCTTTGATTATTGCATTGACTAATTTTCCGTTTTCCCACGCCATATTTACCGTAAAGCCACCTCTTGCACGAAGTCCTTCTATTTCTCCTCTTTTCCAATCTTTGGGAAGAGCAGGAAGAAGAACTATTTTTCCTTCATGGCTCTGCATCAGCATTTCTGCAATTCCGGCAGTACATCCAAAATTTCCATCTATTTGAAAAGGCGGGTGATTATCAAACAAATTCGGCAAAGTAGACTTCTTCAGCAATTCTTTTACGTGAAAAAGCGCTTCGTCTCCGTTCTTAAGTCTTGCCCACATATTAATAATCCACGCTCTGCTCCAACCGGTATGACCACTGCCGTTTGAAAGTCTTCTGTAAATGGTGTTCTCTGCTGCCTTTGCCAAATCCGGCGTTTGTTCTACGGATATCTGTGTTCCCGGATGAAGTGCAAATAATTGGGATATATGTCGGTGTCCGGGATCTGTTTCCTCATAGTCCTCGTTCCATTCCATAATTTGTCCATACTTTCCTATTTGGATGGGTGCAATTTTTCCAAGCGTTTCTTTTAATTTTTCACATAACATTTCGTTTGTGTTCAGGATTTCCGACGCCTTTATACAACCTATAAACAATTCACGGATAATTTGGTTATCCATGGAAGCGCCTTTGCAAATCACACCTCGTTCTCCGTTTGGTAAAATATATTCGTTTTCCGGTGAAAGCGTCGGAGCGGTCACTAAATACTCTCCGTCTTCCATTAAATAATCAAGTATAAAGTCCGCTGCTTCACACATAGTAGGATAGTGCGCTGCCAAAAACTTTTTATCTCCGGTAAATGTATAATGCTCCCATATATGTAAGCAAAGCCATGCGGCTCCCATAACCCAGTAGGTGGAACTAAGGCAAACATCTTGGGGCGCCGTATCTCCCCAGATATCTGTATTATGATGTGCCACAAAACCTTTACATCCATACATAACAGCTGCCGTCTTTCTTCCATTTTCCCGCATGCGTTCTATATGGTCTATTAAAGGAAGATGACATTCCGACAAATTGCAAACTTCTGCCGGCCAATAATTCATCTGCGCGTTAATATTAATGGTAAATTTACTTCCCCATGGCGGCATAAAATCAGCATTCCAAATTCCTTGCAAATTTGCCGGCAACGACCCCGGACGGCTACAGGAAATAAGCAGATATCTTCCGTACTGATAAAATAATTCTATCAATGCATTATCATCTGCACCGTTTTGAAATGCTTCCAGCCGCTTCGGTGTAGGCAAATCCCCGGAAAAAATTTTTTTCTCTCCAAGACAAAAATTCACTCGCTGATATAAAGAGTGATAATCTTTGATATGTTCCTCAAACAATTCATCAAAGCTAAATTTTGCAATCTTTTCTAACCGTGTGACTACTGACTGCACCGGATCTTTTTCACGAAATGTTGTATCCGCTGCTAATAGAATTGTTACCTCATCCGCTTCTTTTACGATAATACTGCTTCCGATGGCTTTTGTACTTCCGCCTTTTGCCAGCACTTTGATAGCACAGCTAAATTCTACCGCACTTTTTCCCCCACATTGGCCGGTCATTACAGAGACATCCGCTCCAATCGTCTCGCATTTGTCTACGCAGGTGTTATATCCGGGATGCCGATAAACCTGTTTTTGAAAGGGTGAAAAATCCCAGGTAATATTACCTCTTGCAAGTTGTGTATGAAAGGATAGCGATTTTTCTTTATCTGCCGTAAGATGAATGGCTATCACTTGCTGTGGATAACTTGCAATTATCTGTCTTTGATAGTGCACATTCTTTTGCGTATAAGAAACCTTCGCAACAGCATCGGAGATATTCAATTCTCTTCTATACTCCACAAAATCTTCTTCTGTTCCGCTAAAATGGATATATAGATTTCCGAGAGGTTCATAATGCCGCTGTTCTTCCGGAATCCCGGATAAAGCAAAGGCACATAAATCCTGTGCCTCGCTAATTTTTCCATCCATAATGAGCTTCCGAATTTGAGGTAAATATTCCTTTGCTGAAGGATTATTTCTATCCCTCGGTCCACCATACCACACACTATCCTCATTCAGTTGAATGCATTCCGTATTTATATTTCCGTATATCATGCCTCCAAGTCTTCCGTTACCTATTGGTAGTGCTTCGGTCCACTCCTTGGCGGGTTTATCAAACCAAATTGTTTTATTCATCTTCTACCCTTTTAATAATTTTCACTTCATAATTCTTTCCATCAATAGGAAGTGTTTTAACGTCTTCATTTGCACTAAATATTTCTTCGTCAACATAGGAAAACTTTTCAGGTGTTTTTCCTTCTTCCAGGATATTGATAATAGCGTCAACTCTTGGTCCGTGAAGAGGATTACATTCTGCAATGCATGTAATCTTGTCTTCTAAAACATACTCCATGGCATTTTCATTTACACCATCAAAAGAGATAATCATAATTTCCCCGTTAAGAATATCAGATCCCACTTTTTTTCCGGCTGCTTCTATCGCTTCTATTGCACCAAAGGCCTCGTTATCATTTTCACAGTAAACAATGTTAATGTTGTCATACTGCTTTAAAAGTGCTTCCATCGCTTCCCGGCCTTTTGCCTGTGTGAAATCACCTGAAACCTCTGCCATAAGATCCCAATTATATTTTTTTGCAGCATCTGCCAATCCTTTTGTTCGACCTATTTGGGCAGAGGCACCTTCCGTACCTTGAATATTCACAATATGTAGAAAGGAAGGATCAATATTCTGATTGATTGTATACTGATGTAACCACTCTGCTACTTTCTTTCCTTCCAATTCAAAATCTGAACCAACCCAACATGTAAATAAACTTTCATCTTCCACATCAACCATACGGTCTACAATAATAACCGGGATTCCTGCATCTTTTGCTTCCTGAAGAACCGTGTCCCAGCCGGTTTCCGTAACAGGTGCAAGAACAATATAATCCACTTCCTGCTGAATAAAGGTACGGATTGCCATAATCTGGTTTGCCTGCTTTTGCTGACCATCTTCAAAGATTAATTCATATCCATTTTCCTTAACAAATGTCTCTTTGATAGAAGCTGTATTTGCACTTCTCCAATCGGATTCTGCGCCAAGCTGTGAAACACCTACTACAATATACTCATTCATAGTTGTGCTTTCTGTCTCCGTAGCCATCTCTTTTGACGCAGATTTTTTTCCGCATCCGACTATTAATAGTAAGAGTACAAAAACTGTTATTAATACTATCGGTTTCTTATTCATTTTTTCCCTCTTCATAGTATTCTCCATTCAAAAGCAATAACCCCAGTTATTTGAAAATGTGGGAAAAAGAGGTCGCCGCTTCCTAAAACGACTACCTCTTTTATACCATTTTCTAAATCAATTATACATTACATAACTATTTTGTTAAAGCCCTCTTTTTACGAGCCATAACAATACTCTGTACTACCAGGAACAAACAAAGCATCGATGCGATGGTAATTCCTGTCCACCATGCCTGGTCAAGTCCGGCTGATGAAACAATATTCTGAATCGTACTTAAAGAAAGTACGCCAAAGAATGTTCCAATAATATTACCAACACCACCTGTTAGCATTACACCACCAATAATAGAGGATGCAATTGCGTTCATTTCCATACCGCTTGCGTGAGAAGCAGAACCGGAACCAACATACATAAAGTAAACAAATCCACCGATTCCTGCCAATAATCCGCAAATCAGGTGCGAAAGAAACTTTGTTCTCTTTACATTAATACCAAGCATCAATGCACTTTGGCTGTTTCCGCCAACGGCATAAAAACTACGGCCCAGCTTTGTCCATCTGAGAACACAGAACAAAATGATTACTACAAGCAGTGCAACGATTACACCGATTTGTATATAAGCCGGTACATAATTACCCAATTTGTTAACTGATCCAAATCCCGGTACATGAATACGGGTATCTTTTAACGCGACAAATGCCTCATTTTCGACATTAAAAGGATTTGTATTAACAATAGTTGTCATACCTCTGGCAAAAAACATACCCGCCAATGTTACAATAAATGGCTGAATATCTAAATATGCTACCAAAAATCCCTGTACCACACCAAATGCTAAACCAATTGCCAACGAGATAATCACTGCCGTAAAAATATTACCATCATGAAAATCCAGGTAAACTGCACAACACATGCTGACCAGTGCTGCCACACCACCAACTGAAATATCGATACCTCCGGTAATCATTACAATACTCATTCCGCAGGCTGCAATAATCAGTGCAGCATTTGCATTCAGGATATTAAAGAAAGTCTGCGGCTTTAAAAATCCCTTACCTTGAAAAACAATCGCACCAATATACATGGCAAAGAAAACAATTATCGTAATAAGTAAAAGCAGATTTGTATCAGTGAGGTTTCTTACTTTATCACCTGTTTTTTTAAAGAATGACATATTAAGCGACCTCCTTTACATTTTTTGATTTCAATTTTTTTCCTAATGTAGAAAAATATTCTCTTACAACAGGTGTACTTGAAATTACAAGAGCAATAACAACGATTGCTTTGTAAGCGGGAAGTGCATCTGACTGTACATTAAATTTGTAAAGTGTCGTTGTAAGAAACTGAATTACATAAGCACCCAGAATAGATGCTGTCATATTAAATTTTCCACCGCTTAAAGCGTTACCACCAAGTGCTACTGCAAGAATTGCATCCATCTCGATATCTTTTGCAATAACAGAATAATTTATAGAGGAGAGACGGCTTACCTTAATCAGACCGGCTACAGCCACACATAATCCCAAAATTACAAAAGTTAAAAACTTAATAACAGCAGGATTTAAACCATTCAACTTAGAAGAACTTTCGTTAATACCAACCGCCTGCACATATAATCCCAATGTTGTAAATCTAAGTACAAGTGAAATGACAATCATACATGCCACAGCAATAAAGAATGGTGTGGGAATCGGAATCCCCGGAATAAATCCTCCAAAGTAACCAAAACTGGGTTCACTGATAATAGGAAGTTCATTATTATTAATCCATGCAGCGATAGAACGGCCTGCTGTAAATAAAATCAACGTTGCCACCATAGGCTGAATTTTAAAATATGCTACCAACGTTCCGTTAAACGCTCCAAATAACATTGCTACTAAACAACTTACTAAAAATGCTACAATAATCGGTGCTTGAAGTGTTTCCGGTCTTGAATTATTACCACAAAGCACTTTTAAGATAACACTTCCGGCGATTGCGATACCTGCACCTACACTGATGTCCTGACCACCCGTAGCTGCTGTTACCAATGTCATTCCGATTGCCAAAATTGCAAGCTCTGAACCATAATCCAAAATAGTTATTAAATAACCGGATAAAACCGGATCGCCTACGCTATTGTAACCCAATGAAATTTTATAAAAAGAAGGGTCCATAATTAAATTAAATATGGCCAGCAATAACAAAGCTGCTATAGGAATAAATATCTGTCGTCTGAAGATTTTCATTTGTCACCTCCGGCAATCGTACTCATAATCTTATTCTGAGTCAAGTCTTCACCTGAAAGTTCGCCTACTACCTTTCGGTCACGCATAACAACCAATCTTGAACAGGTACGAAGCATTTCATCAGTTTCAGAAGAAATGAAGGTAACGCTCATACCCTCTGAAGCAAGCTTAAGTACTAATTTTTGTATATCAATTTTAGTACCGACATCAATTCCACGTGTCGGTTCATCCAAAATCAGGTATTCCGGATGTGTAAGTAACCAGCGGGCAACGATAACCTTCTGCTGATTTCCTCCGGAAAGAGATTTAATCGGTGTATCTGCAGAAGCTGTTTTAATTCCAAGAAGTTTAATATATTCGTCTGCAAATTTATTTGCTTCAGCTTTCGAAATCGGCTTGAAAAATCCTTTGAGAACCTGAAGTGCAAGTATAATATTATCCCGTACGGACAAGTCACCTACGATACCATCTATCTTTCTATCCTCAGGCAGATATGCAATACCGTTTTTCATAGCATCAATCGGTTTTACAATCTTAACTGTTTTGCCATTCTTTTTTACAGAACCGGAAATGACTCTATCAGCACCAAAAATGGCACGGACACATTCGCTTCGGCCGGAACCGAGAAGTCCTGTAAAGCCGTTAACTTCACCTTTTTTAATATAAAAGTCAAAAGGTTTGATTCCTGCATCACTTGCAAGTCCTTCTGCTTCAAACACAGACTCAGAAGCATCTGCTTTATCATAAGCAGCATGTTCACCTTTAATATCTGACATATCATCCAAATCCTTACCGAGCATCTTTGAAACAAGCTGTACCCGGGGCAGATCTTTAATTTCATATTCACCTACCAATTTCCCATCACGTAAAACGGTAATTTTATCACATACTTCATATACCTGATCAAGGAAATGTGTAACAAAGATAATTCCTACACCTCTTGCCTTTAAATCCCGCATCAAACCAAACAGCTTTGCAACTTCCTGATCATCTAACGAAGAGGTCGGTTCATCTAAAATTAATACTTTACAATCCATATCAACCGCGCGGGCAATTGCCACCATCTGCTGAACTGCTATGGAACAACTCGCCAACTGCTGTGTTGCTTTTGCAGGAATATCAAGTGATCTTAATATTTTATCTGCATCTTCATTCATTTTTTTCCAGTTCTGATAAATATCATCAGTTCTGCCTATGTACATATTCTCAGCAACAGAAAGATTCGGGCAAAGTGTAATTTCCTGATATACGGTACTAATACCTAGCTTTTGTGCTTCCTGCGGAGAATGTATTGTTACCGCTTTATCTTTTCCTTTTATAAATATTTGACCTTCCTCTTTTCCGTAAACGCCAGTTAATACTTTAATTAAGGTCGATTTTCCGGCTCCGTTTTCACCCATCAGTGCATGGATTTCGCCTTCACAAAGTGTGAAATCCACTCCCTGTAAGGCACGTACCCCGGGAAAGCTTTTATGAATATTTCTCATTTCCAAAACGGTTTTTTCTTTCACCAGTGCATTCACTCCTTAATCATATTTTTTAGAAAACAAGCGCGGTGCAAGCGTACGAATCTTCATTTACGCTGCGCCGCGCTTTTTTAACAACTGTTAAAAATCAATCTTAATTAGATACCATACTTGTCAACATCTGCCTGTGTGATAGTAGTAGCATCAAATCCCTTTTCATCCATGATGATAGTCTTTTCGGAAAGAGCTTCACCTGCTTCAAGTTTCTTAATAATATCATTGATATAAGAAGCCTGGAAAGGATTACACTGTCCATCATAGTTCCAGTTCTGGTTAAGTAATTCTTCTAATGCCCACTTGTTGCAGTCAAATCCCATAACTACTACGTCTTTGCCAACACCATGAGAAATATTTGCTTTATCAAGAGCTGCTACAGCACCTTTAGCCATATCGTCATTTTCTGCATAGATTACGTTGAAAGATTCACCGGAGTCAATTACAGACTGAACAATCTGCTGAGCTTTTTCAGCATTCCATTCTGCTGTCTGCTGTGTAACTAATGTCCATCCGTCAGATGCAACTGCTGCATCAAGAGCTCCGGAACGTCCCTGCTGAGCTGCAGAACCCATAACACCCTGAAGATGGATAATCTTGTATTCGCCAAGATTCTGTCCCTTTAACCAATCAACAGCTGTCTGTCCTTCTTTATCCATATCGGATACGATAGAAGCTTCGTAAAGACTGGGATCCGCATCAATTGTACGGTCAAATAAGATAACCTTGATACCTGCATCCTGAGCATCTTTTAATACGGAGTCCCAACCTGCTGTATCTGCTGCGGAAAGAAGAAGATAATCAACGCCGTCCTGAATAAACTTCTGAGCAGCTGTAATCTGCTCATCATTCTTAAGACTGTAAGCGAAAGATGCTTCATATCCGTTTGCTGCTGTAAACATTTCTTTCATGTCCTTATCATTTGCTGTACGATATCCGGATTCGTTAGGGTCATTATTAATAATACCAACCTTAATTGCTCCGCCTTCTGCTGCTGTTTCTTTCGCAGCTGCGCCGCCACATGCTGTCAGTCCAACAATCATTGCTGTTGCCATAACAAGTGCTAAAATTTTCTTTTTCATTTTTTTTCCTCCCATAATATGTTTTAGGTATTACCCTTTGCTGTTTACAGATTATATTTTTTTGTCTTAATAATCCATTCAGATTCATAAGACAATGTTTAAAATTTTTATTTACCTAAAAATTTTTTTTGATTTTTTTATTATGGAAGTTTGATTTTTTATTTTATTCCGTTTTTTCTATATACGGAAGCATAATTTTTACCACTGTTCCCTGTCCATAAGTACTTTCAATGGAAAGTCCGTATGTTTCCCCAAAATTCAACCGGATACGTTCATTTACATTATATAATCCATAAATTGCTTCTCCGGAAAATTGGTTTTCTGTAATTACTTTTTTTACTTGTTTTAATTTTTCTTCCTCAATACCAATACCATCATCTCTGATTTGTAATACAAAAAAATCCTTTTCTTCTTTTCCCGTAATAGAAATAGTTCCCGTACCACGCTTATTTTTTATCCCATGATATAATGCATTTTCCACCAGTGGCTGTATTGTGATTTTTGGAATCATATATTTTTCCAATTCTATGGGAATATCAATTTCATATTGTAAAATATCCTGATATCTTACTTGTAAAATCTCCAAATAACTTTTTACATGTTGTATTTCTTCTCTTAATAAAATAATATCTTTTCCCTGATTTAGAGAGGTCCGGAAAAAATCAGACAGATTTCCAACCATATCCACAACCTTTTTCTGTTCACCGGACTCTGCAAGCCATATAATTGCATCTAACGTATTATATAAAAAGTGCGGATTAATTTGTGACTGCAAAAGTTCAAACTCTGCTTTTCTTATTCGGATCTGTTCTTTTTTCACCTGTTCCAATAATTCATTTATCTTATCAATCATACTATTAAGCGAATCGTTAAGCATTGTAACTTCTCTACCCGTTCTTACATTTGACCGTACAGACAAATCTCCCTTAGCCACACGGTCCGTCACTTCACTTATTTTTATAATCGGTTGTGTAATACTAAGCGGGATATAATAAGAAAGAATACCAATCAGTAGAATAATACCTCCAAAAGCTATCACCGAAAGACGTATTATATCTATAAAGAAATCCTGATATTCTGCATGTGACTGCTGTATATCCCTTATTTCATAATATATGTACTGATAGATAGATTGCTGCAAAAGTGCCGTTACAATTTGAACATCATTTTCCCATATTTTAATATTTTCTTCGTATTTATTTCCTATCAGCAAATTTTCTTCTATATTATGAACATAGTTCTGCAGATTGCTTAAATATTTTTTTACACTGTTTAAACGGTCAATATTTTCCTGCGAATTTGTGAGCTCTTCAAGTCCGCTTACAATACGAGAGGCATCTGCTATCATATCTTTTAACAAAGATTCTTCGACCGTCTTATTTTCTACAATCAAAAGATAGGTTTCATAATCAAAATCTTTCTTAAAATCCAAACTGAATTCACTGGCAACTACGATAGAATTTATCATGCTGTCGTAATTACGGTTGGTACGCCATAGGTTATAAAAACAAAAAATTAGAAAAACAACAATAGGAACAACCAATATTAAATAAGAATATCTGATTTTTGTAGCAAGCGTGGAACTTCTATAAATCTGCCGGAACTTTTCCTTCATTTAATCTTCTCCTTCCACATTTTTTCCACCCCGATATTGTGTTGGTGTCATACCTTGTGTTTTCTTAAATAGATAGGAAAAATAATGAGGATCTTTATATCCTACCTCTATACTGATATTACTGCTTTTTTTACCTGTGCAGCGAAGTAACTCCTTTGCCTTATTCATTCTGTAATCTGTCAGATATTTAATAAAAGTTTTTCCTGTCTGCTGACTGAAAATCATACTTAAATGATTCGGCGAGAAATTTACATGTGATGCCAAAATATTTAACGACAGTTCTTCGTCTGCATAATTTTTTTCTATATAACTTTTAATTTCTTCTACAACATCTCCGTATCTGTTACTAGCCCTTTTTTCTCGCAATTCCAACGCTCTGGAGAAGATTTTTACAATATAACTCATAGCTGTTTCTTCATTTTGTAATACACCGGATGCAATATCTAAGGGTTCTATTTCCTGTTTTTGAATTTGTAAGCTTTCCAGAAAATCAAGTACACAAACATATGCATCGATCACAATATATTGACGAAGCATTCTTGATTTCATGGCACTGCTTCCCAAATCTTTAAAAAACTCTTCGACAAAATAAATTACTTCTTCTCTATTACCGACTTTAAGAAATTCTTCTATCTTTGCCCTATCTAAATGTTTTAAATTTATGTCATTAATATCAACATCTTCTTGTTCCGTATACTCACTTTGCTTAATTGCGTCACTGTTTATAATACGGCTTTCATTCACAAGATATCTATGTGCAAAGGCATGACTTGCCCGCTCAAAAGAAATCGGCAACTCACTTAATCGGTTAACCGGCACACCTATTCCGCCAAAATAACGGACATTGCTATACTCTTTTAATATCTCTGTTATTTTATTTATGTACTCTTCCTGAACATTTTCTATTTCTTCTTTGGAATCTGCTTTAAAAATAATTGCTTTTCCTTCTAAGTTTCTATCAAATATAAGCAATCTTTTATCGTCATCAAACAGTTTTATTTTTTGCTCTATCTCTATCAGACTGTTGGAAAATTCATCGTGTGCATGATGCATAGACTGCATATTCAATAAAATGATGTTGTACCACATGGCAGAAAGATCTATTTCCAATTTTCCTGCTATTTCCCATAAATCTGCCATGGATTTCAATCCTGTCACCAGATACTGAAAGAGAACTTTTCGGTCATTTGTAATGTTTTCTTCCATTTCCTTCATGTATTTTTCTTTTATTTCCTGCTCTTGACGCTTTTGCTCTATTTTTTCGGCAAGGGCATCCACTTTTTTTAAAAGATCTTCTCCATTAATAGGTTTCGTTATATATTGCGCCACGCCAATATTGATTGCTTCTTTTGCATACTCAAACTCTTCATAACCTGTTAAGATAATAATTTCTATCCACGGCATTTCCTTTTTGATCAGTTTACTCAAAGACAATCCATCCATAAATGGCATATGAATATCTGTTATGACGATATCCGGTTTCAATTTTTGAATCATGGGAAAGGCCAGTTCTCCATCACTTGCCTCACCACAAAATTCATACTCGTGTGACAACCAATCTATATTCTTTTTGATACCCTGTCGCACTACAAATTCATCTTCTACCAAAAAAATTTTTAACATTTGTATACCGCCTTTATTACTGAAAATCAAAAACTGCCACACAAACGATTTCTATCGTTAGTGCGACAGCTTTGGTTCATGAAATATAACAACTAATTCTGTCCGTAATAAGCATTCGCACCATGCTTTCTAAAGTAATGCTTATCCTGTAATTCGGAAGGTGCCGGTGCAATCTTAGGGTTAATGGTTTCTGCCCGGTATGCCATTTTCGCCACTTCTTCTAAAACTACTGCATTATGAACAGCCTCAAATGCATCCTTTCCCCAACTAAATGGGCCGTGATTTTTACAAAGAACTGCCGGAACAGCCATAGGATCTTTATTCAAACGATGAAATTCATTTACTATTAATAAACCTGTATTTTCTTCGTACGCTTCTTCAATTTCTTCTTTCGTTAAACATCTTACACATGGAACCTCGCCATAAATGTAATCTGCGTGAGTCGTTCCATAGCAAGGGATGCTTCTTCCTGCCTGTGCCCAACTTGTGGCATAAGAAGAATGCGTATGTACAACACCACCAATTTCCGGAAATGCCTTGTAAAGCTCCAAATGAGTCGGTGTATCGGAAGAGGGTTTATATTTTCCTTCTACTTTATTTCCCTGTAAATCCATAACCACCATATCATCTGGGGTTAATTTGTCATATTCCACTCCGCTGGGCTTAATTACAAAAAGTCCGCTTTCCGTATCAATTCCACTCACGTTACCCCATGTAAAAGTTACTAAGCCATATTTCGGAAGTAACATATTTGCTTCATATACCTGTTTCTTTAATGCTTCTAACATTCGTAAAACCTCCAATTATTTATAAGCATCCACTGCTGTGTGCTCAATAGCAAGACCTGCCATGTAACGCTTCATAAATTTGTCAAATCCTTCTACATCTTCCAAAGTAGGTTCCATACTGCTGCCGCTTTGTCCTGCGAAAATCTTATTATTTAAATAATCCTGTAAGGACTCCGCTGCTTCTTTATTTTCCATATAGTTTGCAAGAAGTGCAATTCCCCATGCACCGCCTTCTCCTGCGGTTTCCATTACGGAAACGGGAGAGTTCATTGCTGCTGCCGCAATTCTCTGACCAACACCTTTTGTTTTAAAGTAGCCGCCGTGACCAAACATTTTATCTACTTTAACGCCCTCTTCTTTAAACATCAAATCAAGTCCTGCTTTTAAAGCAGCAAGTGCAGAATAAAGATGTGCTCTCATAAAATTCGCAAGGGTAAAGTTATCTTCTGCTTTTCTTACAAACAACGGTGCACCTTCATCAAATCCGGTAACAGGTTCTCCGGAAAAATAGTTGTAAGAAATTAATCCGCCACAGTCAGCTTCGCCTTCTAAAGCTTTGTTAAATAATGTTGTATACAAGGTATTTTTATCAATTTTTGCACCGATGCTTTCTGCAAACTGATCAAATATGGATACCCATGCGTTAATATCAGAAGTGCAGTTATTACAGTGAACCATACCAACCAGTGCACCATCCGGTGTAGTCACCAGATCAATTTCAGGATAAACCTTAGAAAGTTCTTTTTCCAAAACTACCATGGCAAACACGGAGGTACCTGCAGATACGTTACCGGTTCTGATTCCTACAGAATTCGTAGCTGTCATTCCTGTTCCTGCATCTCCTTCCGGAGGACAAAGAGGAATTCCTGCCGCAAGCTGTCCGCTTACATCAAGAAGCTTTGCACCTTCTTCCGTTAATGTTCCGGCATTTTCACCTGCTGTCAGCACAGTAGGAAGAATATCTCCTAATTTCCATCCAAACCCTTCGCCGTTTATTAATGTATTAAATTTGTCAACCATAACCTGATCGTAGTTACCTGTTTTGATATCAATGGGGAACATACCCGAAGCATCACCAACACCCAATACTTTCTTGCCGGTAAGCATCCAATGTACATATCCTGCCAAAGTTGTAAAGAAAGCAACGTCCTTTACGTGCTCTTCTTTATTAAGAATTGCCTGATATAAATGAGAAATACTCCATCTCTGAGGAATATTATAATTAAATTCTTTTGTCAGTTTTTCTGCTGCTTCTTCGGTAATGGTATTTCTCCATGTTCTGAAAGGTACACGCAGATTATCCTCCTTATCAAATGCAAGATATCCATGCATCATAGCAGAAAAACCGATGGAACCCATTTTGGTAATGGTAGTATCATACTGTTTCTTTACATCTGCAAGTAAATCCTGATAACAAGCCTGCAAGCCTTTCCATACATCTTCAAGCGCGTAGGTCCAAATTCCGTTTATGTACTGATTCTCCCATTCATAGCCACCTGATGCCAAAGGAGTTCCCTTTTCATCTATCAAGACTGCTTTAATTCTGGTAGAACCGAATTCAATTCCTAATGCTGTTTTACCTTCTTCGATTAAAAATTTTGTATCCATACTATCCCTCCATACTACTTTATTATATAGTTCCATAGTACAACTTGTACGCTTATAAATACAAGTTGTATTTCCCTTATTTTATCATCTTTCTTTACAAGAGTTTCCTATTACAAGCTCCGGCTCAATCATGATTTTCTTTTCTGTTACGGCATCTTCTCCCTCTTGTAATATTTTTAATAACAACTCTGCAGCCATTTCTCCCAGTTTCTCTTGTGGGTGTACAATCGTGGTTAACCGGAAATCATCTCTCACCGCCATATAAGAATTATCATAACCGGTTACGGAAACATCTTCCGGTACCTTACGCCCTGCCTCCCTAAGTGCCTTTATTACTTGCAGGGCAATCTCATCATTATAACACACTACAGCATCTACAATAATATTATCTTTCAGCATCTGAATAATTGCATCATAGGGATGTACTTTCCTATCTTCCGTATGAAACCAAATAACTCTGTCCGGGTCATACATCATTCCGGCTTCCTGTAAGGCCATAACATATCCTTTATGCCTGTTTTGTCCCTGGATATCGTCGGCTTTAAATACACCCACTATATTTTTATGACCGGTATCTATCAGATGCTTGGTTATGGTATAACCTCCTTTTCCATCGTCCATTAGAACCTGAGGCTTATGGCTCATTTTAGAAAAGCATCCCTGAATAAACACATATGGTATATTATAATCCTCCAGTTTTTGATACAAATTTAAATGCTTACAATAAATCTGACTTTTACTGGGTTCGATAATAATTCCTTCTATATCTTTTTGCAAAAGTTCTTCCAAGCACTTCGCTTCCTGACTTCTGGAATTATGAGTATTTTTCAAAATAATACTGTAGCCCTCTTTAGCCAATGCTGTATCAATTCCATCAATTATTCTGGGAAAAATGTAATCTGATAAATAAGTGGTAACCACCGCAATATTTTTAGAATTTCTGTTTCGATGCACCATCTCAGAACAAAATGTTCCCCTGCCGTGTTGCGCGTAAATATAACCTGCATTTTCCAAAATCGAAAGGGCCTTACGAACCGTCTGTCTGCTGACCTGATAGACAACCGATAATTCATTTTCCGAAGGAAGCTTATCCCCTGCCCGGATTTCTCCCTTTAAAATCTGTTCTTTTAAATCATCCATTAATTTAAAATATTTTAATTGCTTTTGCTCTATGTTATGATCGGACATAAAATACCTGCTTTTTCCTTAACTTGTACGCAACTTGTATTTTAATTTTAACATAAATATGTAAACAAGAAAACCCACGAGATGCAGCTCGTGGGTTTTCCATTATATATGCTTATCTATTTTTATCCTCTAACAACTCCATAAATTCTTTTAACGACATCTCTCCCAAGTCTTGTTTTGCCTCATCCCGGCTTCTGACGGATATGTTTTGATTACTTTCTTCTTTTTCTCCAATGATAATCATATAAGGTACTTTATCAAGCTGTGCTTCACGTATTTTATATCCTAACTTTTCATCACGGGCATCTACTTCCACGCGGATTCCTTTTGCCTTTAATATTTTATCTACTTCCTCCGCGTAAGCAAGATACTTATCGGAAACGGGAAGTATTTTAGCCTGAACGGGAGATAACCATGCAGGAAACTTTCCTGCATAATGCTCAATTAAAATGCCAATAAATCTTTCGATGGAACCGAATACCACGCGGTGAATCATAATTGGCCTGTGAGCTTCCCCGTCAGAGCCGATATACTCGATATTAAATCTTTGCGGCAACTGAAAATCAAGCTGAATCGTTCCGCACTGCCACGTTCTTCCTATGGAATCCTTTAAATGGAAATCAAGCTTTGGTCCATAGAATGCTCCGTCACCTTCATTTATTTTATAAGATACATTCATAGCATCCATTGCATTTCGAAGGGCGTCCGTTGCCATTTCCCATTCTTCATCACTGCCAATACTCTTTTCCGGTCTCGTGGATAACTCAACTTCATATTCAAAACCGAATTTCGCATATACCTTATCAATCAATTTTGCCACTTTTTGAATTTCTTCAATCACCTGATCTTCCATCATAAAGATGTGGGCATCATCCTGCGTCAAAGCACGGACACGCATAAGTCCATGCAGCGTTCCCGATTTTTCATTACGATGAACAAGTCCAAGCTCTGCCATTCTCATGGGAAGTTCTTTATAAGACCTGGGTTGTAAATTATAAACCAGCATCCCTCCCGGGCAACTCATCGGTTTAATGGCAAATTCAGCCTCATCAATTTCCGTCGTATACATATTTTCGCGATAATAATCCCAGTGTCCGGACGTTTCCCAAAGGCTCTTATCCAGCATAATCGGCGTAGAAATTTCCATATAACCTTCTTTTCGATGGATTTCTCTCCAATAATCTATCAAAAGATTTTTAAGTACCATTCCCTTAGGTAAAAATACCGGAAAACCGGGACCCTGATCAAAAATCGTAAATAATCCCAATTCTTTACCAAGTTTTCTGTGATCTCTTTGTTTTGCTTCTTCTATCATTTTTAAATATTCATCCAGTTGCGATGCTTTTGGAAAAGATATACCATAAATTCTCGTAAGCATTTTGTTCTTCTCATTACCTCGCCAGTAAGCACCTGCCACAGAAAGAAGTTTTATTGCTTTTATGGCACTGACATTTGAAATATGCGGGCCTGCACAAAACTCTGCATATTCACCTTGTTTGTAAAAAGAAATCTTTTCACCTTCCTGCAATTCTTTTATCATTTCCAGTTTGTAAGGTTCCTTATGCTCCTCCATATAAGCAATCGCCTCTTCTTTGCTAACTTCGTAAACTTGAAGAGATAAAGATTCCTTTATAATTTTTTTCATTTCCTTTTCTACTACATCTAACTGCTCCTCCGAAAAAGAAAAAGGAAACTCAAAATCATAATAGAATCCGTTTGCAATTGCCGGCCCTATAGCACATTTTGCCTCAGGATACAATCGCTTTACCGCCTGGGCAAGAACATGTGCACTCGTATGCCAAAAAGCCTCTTTCCCCTCCTTGCTGTCAAAATTAACCTCTCTTACTTCTCCGTTTCTTAGTAAAACCTTCATTTCTCATGTCTCCTTTCGATTAAAAGATATTTGTATCGAATAACATAAGAAAAGCACCCATAAAATTACTCTACAGTAATTCTAAGGGTGCATTTTGCACGGTTCCACCTTAACTTTTCACTTCAGATTCCAACAAATCTTATCCCTTAACGCAGGCTGACGGTAATACTTAATAACTTCTTGTTTTAGGCATTACAGCTCGGGAATGGTTTTCGTCTGCTGTCCTCATAAATGACTTCCACCAAATGTCATTCTCTCTGGAAGATTTCATACAAACTACTCTTTCCGTCATTGCTTTTCTTATGTTATTTGTCCGTATCATAGCATTTGAAATAACATCTGTCAATTATTTTTATTTTATTTTTTTCTTTTAACGTCTATAAACTGAAATTTGTGCTTCCTTTTTCTGATACTTATCAAGCAATATATAGAGACATATATTTTGCAAGACACCAAATGTAACAGAATACTAAAAGGCATTAGTACATAATTCTTTTTAAAATATTGCTCTTTACAAAAATATGTGAAAAAACA
>JAZNAE010000021.1:0-9434 GCA_045586385.1 Lachnospiraceae bacterium | reverse complement strand
GGCAAGCTTTACTCTTATCATTTACGCCGCATACATCTCTAACGTTTCTGCGGTCATCACAGAACAGATCCTGTCAAAAGATAACTCTTTGCTAAAAGACATGGTTGCCCATGATGCCTTGACACAATTATGGACCAGACGTCATCTCACTTCAGAGTATAAGGAAAAACTACAAAAGAAAACACCTCTTGCCATTGTGCTTTCAGATGTTGATAACTTCAAACGGATTAACGATACCTATGGTCATGAATGCGGAGACTATGTTTTATCGGAAATTGCCAAAATCATGTTGGAAAACAGTCCTAAGGATACCATAGCATGCAGGTGGGGTGGCGAAGAATTTGTGATTATGATGCCGGATACCGGCATCCAAAATACGGTTTCTTCCATTGAAGCCATCCGCTCTTCCATTGACCGGTATCACTTCAAATACGAAGCGCATTCCTTACACGTAACAATGACCTTCGGCATCAGCACTACCGAAGAGTCAAAAGAGTTAAAGGAGTTAATCCGATTGGCAGATACGCGCATGTACCTTGGCAAGCAAAGCGGCAAAAACACCATTATAACCAAAGACATGAAATATCCGAATATAAATGCATAAATGAAAAAAGAGTCTGCACGCAGACTCTTTATTTGTTTCTTCTCTTTTCTTCTTCCTGCTTATACACTTCAATCTCTTCCATATCCTCATCCGTCAGGTGCCTGAAATTACTGATTCCCGCATATAAAACCTTAAGACTGTCTATCGTTGTGTTAAACACTCCTTCCTCATACATATTAAGGACAATAATTCCGATCGGTACTGCAATAATCATTCCAATGACTCCCGCCGCTTTATATCCTACATAAAGAAGCACAATGGTTGGAATCGGTGCAAGACCTACAGAATCTCCCACGATCTTCGGCTGGATAATCTGTCTTGCAAGCTGCCCTACCCCCCAGATAATCAATAAGCCGATTACCATTGTGTAATCACCGCTAAGGAACTTGATTGCCGCCCAAGGCAGAAGTACCGTTCCCGTTCCGAAAAACGGAAGTAAATCGAGAAATGCCACACCGATTGCAATAATAAATGCATACTTTACTTTCAAAATCGAAAAGCCAATTGCCAAAAGAAAGTACATCCAGAACTCTATTTTAAACTGTGCTTTAAAATATCCGCCCACAGCTCTGGAAAAACTTCTCTTTATCATATCAAATCTATCAATAATGGATTTTGGCAATATCTTTACAAACAGGTTTCTCACATAATCCCGATCCGCAACATAAAAGTAAGTAAACAGCAGGCACATGATCACACTGATGATAATATTGGGAAGGCTCTGTGCAAATCTGCTAAGAGCCTCAATGGTCGGCTCACTTGCCGTTTCCACAAAGCTTCCTGTATATTGCTGCAGTCCCGCTGCCAGTCCTGTGAATGAGCTTTGCACTTCCTTCGGCAGATACGCATATAAACCGGAAAGCTTTTGTCCCACATCCGTAAGTTCCCCTTTTAATGACGCTAACAAAAGCGGCAAATCATCTACAAAATGCTGTCCTTGCTCAATTAGCCATGCGCCAATCAGATATCCGAACAAAATTACCAGTGCAATTACCGCTATAATTACTACTGCAGAGCTTGCCTTTCTCTTTATTTTTAAAGTCTTTTCAAAAAATCTGACCAACGGACTTGCAATCATTGCGATGATCCACCCTATCACAAAAGGCATAAAATATACAATGATTCTCGGCAAAACAAATATACATCCGAGAATAATGGCAAGCATCATCCCCAAATTTACAAACACCTTAAGATATGTTTTTATTCTTCTTTGTTTCATATTCCCTTTTCCTTTTCATCTTACGCATCAACCATATTCACGTCTTCCAGATAAGCATCAATCAATTCATAGATTTCTTCTCTTCCCTGCTTTGTTTGTGCCGAATACGGAATCACAACCGTCCCACTTTTCACTTTAAGTCCTTCCCTGATCATTTTAACATGTTTTTGTACCTGTCCGCGACTAATCTTGTCCAGTTTGGTTGCTATAATGATCGGTTGAAAGCCCTGCTTTAAAATCCATTCATACATCAATTTGTCATTTCCGGAGGGCTCATGTCTGATGTCTATCAGTAAAAAAACTGCCTGAAGCTTCTTTGACTTATGCAGATAATTTTCAATCATCTTGCCCCATTTTGCTTTCACCTCTTCGTTTGCCTTTGCATAACCATATCCCGGCAAATCCACAAAATAGAGTGCATCATTGATGTTGTAAAAATTAATCGTCTGCGTTTTTCCCGGCTGGGCACTGGTTCTTGCAAGGGATTTCCTGTTCATAAGCCCGTTAATTAACGATGATTTTCCCACATTACTCTTACCTGCAAAGGCAAATTCCATGTAAGGATTATCCGGAAGCTTACTGGTTATTCCGCATACCGTCTCCAGACTCACATTTTTAATTACCATTTTTGTTACTCCTTATACAAGCGCACGGGAAAGAACTTCTTTCATATCCTTCACATAAGTGATCACAAGTCCCTCTTTAATCTCCTGTGCTATTTCTTCTATATCCTTTTTATTTCTTTCAGGAACAAGCACTTCTTTTATTCCTGCCATTTTTGCTGCAAGAATCTTTTCTTTAAGCCCACCGATGGGAAGTGCATTTCCCCGCAGTGTCACTTCTCCTGTCATCGCCACATCGCTTCTTACCGGCTTTTCTGTAATGGCCGAAAAAAGCGCGGTTGCCATGGTAATGCCGGCACTGGGACCGTCTTTGGGTACAGCCCCCTGTGGAATATGAATATGGAAATCATTTTCCTTAAACATTTCCATTGGAATCTTGTATTCTTTACCGATGGAACGGACATAACTCATGGCAATCATGGCAGATTCCTTCATAACATCTCCCATTTGCCCCGTAAGCTCTATCTCACCCTTCCCCGGCATCTTATTTACTTCTATCTGCAGCGTATCACCGCCTACGCTTGTCCATGCGAGGCCCCGCACGATACCGACTTCCGGTTTTCTGTTTGCTTTATCGAGAGAATATTTTTTCTTACCAAGATACTTTTCTAGATTTGCCGTACTTATATTTATCTTTTCCGCTACGCGTTCTTCTTCTCTTGCCGTTAGGATCTCTCTTGCTGCCTTACGGCACACTTCCCCGATTTTACGCTCTAAATTTCTGACACCGGCTTCCTTTGTATAATATGTAATCATACTCTTTAAAGCACCATCCTTTATGGAAAGCATCTTCTTATTAAGCCCATTTTTTTGAAGTTGTTTTGTCAACAAATGTTCCTTGGCAATATGGAACTTCTCATTCTCAGTATAACTGTTTACCTCAATCACTTCCATACGGTCAAGCAATGGCCTTGGTATCGTCTGCGTAGAATTTGCAGTGGCAATAAATAATACTTCTGATAAATCTAACGGAATTTCCACATAATGGTCCCTAAACCGTACATTTTGTTCACTGTCAAGCACCTCGAGAAGCGCTGAGAAGGTATCACCCTTATAGTCATTGCTGACTTTATCAATTTCATCCAAAAGCATCAGCGGATTGTTTACGCCCGCTTGACGCAACGCTACTGCAATCCTTCCCGGCATGGCACCTACATAAGTCTTCCGATGTCCTCTAATCTCGGCTTCATCACGGACACCACCAAGACAAATCCTCACATATTTTTTATTCAGTGCTTCCGCCACACTTCTGGCAATAGATGTCTTTCCCGTTCCCGGAGGGCCTACCAGACAAAGTATGGGACTATCCCCTTTTTTTGTAAGGCATCTGACGGCCAGGAATTCCAAAATTCTTTCTTTTACTTTTTCAAGTCCGTAGTGATCCCTATCCAAAATCTCCTGTGCATGCTTCATGCTCTCGTTGTCCTCTGAGCACTTATCCCACGGAAGTTCAAGTAAAGTCTCTATATATCCTCTTTCCACCGCACTTTCCGAACTGCTGGGAGAAAGCTTCTTAAATCTGCCAATTTCTTTTCTGATTTTTTGCTTTACTTCTTCCTTTGCCTGCAATGCATCTACCGCATTTTCAAATTGCTCCGCATCGGAAGCACCTTCCTCGCCAAGCTCTTCTTTAATATAATGTAACTGTTCTCTAAGATAATATTCTTTCTGGTTTTTTTCGACCCTGCCTTTTATCTTCTGTGCAAGATCTGCCTTTATCTTTGCAACCTCGATTTCTTTCAAAAGCATGGATAGTAAGACTTCATACCGCCTGCTTATGGCGATGGCTTCCAGCACCTTTTGTTTTTCTGCATATTCCATGGGCATATTCATTGTTATCTGGTCTATCAGGACTCCTAAATCCTGAATGTCTGCATAGCGTTTCACCGCATTTGTCCCCATCTTGGGATTTAACGCTGCATACTCTGCAAAGGACTCCTTTATCTGCCTAAGCATTGCTTCCTGCTTTGCATTTCCTTCGTTATCCCCTTCAAAATCCCGTTCTTCACCCGGCATCACTTCGCGGACAACCGCCCGGATGAACCCTTTGCTTTCATCATCTATACTCAAAAACTCGCCTCTGCAAACGCCTTCCACCAAAACACGGATAATCTTATTCGGCAGTTTCGTAATCTGCTTTACTGTTGCAATACAACCCACATGGTAAAGCTGCTCATAAGAGGGTTCCTTTTCTTCCATATCCCTTTGTGTCACTAAAAAAAGTCTTCCGCCTGTCATCATGGCCTGTTCTAATGCCAATACCGATTTAGAACGGTTTAAGTCAAAATGAATAATGGTTCCCGGGAGAATCGTCATTCCCCTCATAGCTACTGTTGGCAATATTTTATTGTTTACAACACTACCGGCTTCACTCATAGTATATCTCCTAAAAAACATACGCCGCCCATAAAGGCGGCGTTTTATTATCTTGCTTTGCGCATAGATTCATGGTAAATCAATAACGGCTTGCTGACACCTTCTACTGCGCCCTTGGTAATAATACATTCTTTAATTGTCTCATCAGACGGAATCTGGTACATAATGTCCATCATCACCTTTTCCATGATGGAGCGGAGTCCTCTGGCTCCGGTTTTACGTTCAAATGCCTGCTTTGCAATCGCTTCCACTGCATCATCTTCAAAGGTAAGCTTCACCTGATCCAAACTGAATAGTTTCTGATATTGCTTAATAAGAGCACTTTTAGGTTCCTTCAAAATTCTCACGAGTGCTGCTTCATCCAATCCCTGAAGGGCTACATTAATCGGCACACGTCCCACAAATTCCGGGATCAAACCGAACTTTACAAGGTCCTGCGGCGTCACTTCCTGCAAAAGCGTACTGATTTCCTTATTGCTCTTGGTTGCAATTTCTGCATCAAAACCGATGGAATTACGATTAAGTCTGTTCTCTACAATCTTCTCAAGCCCGTCAAAAGCACCGCTGCAGATAAACAAAATATTGCTTGTATCTACCTGAATTAACTCCTGATGGGGATGCTTTCTTCCTCCCTGGGGAGGTACACTTGCTACCGTTCCTTCGATAATCTTAAGGAGTGCCTGCTGTACGCCTTCACCGGAAACGTCTCTGGTAATGGATACATTTTCACTCTTCTTGGTAATCTTATCAATTTCATCAATATAGATAATACCAAGCTGTGCTCTTTCCACATCATAGTCAGCAGCCTGAATCAGTTTAAGGAGGATATTTTCCACATCTTCTCCTACATATCCTGCTTCTGTGAGCGTAGTAGCATCAGCAATCGCAAAAGGAACATTGATAATTTTGGCAAGGGTTTGCGCCAGATAGGTCTTACCTGAACCGGTAGGTCCAATCATAATGATATTACTCTTCTGGAGTTCCACCTCATCCAAATCCTTGGGCGCCATCACCCGCTTATAATGATTATAAACAGAAACAGCAAGCACTTTTTTTGCTTCTTCCTGACCGATTACATAATCATCGAGGAATTCTTTGATTTCTACCGGTTTCAGTAGATTGATGTCTAATGCCTCTTCTTCCTGTATTTCTTCAATTTCCTCTTCTACAATATCCGCGCAGATTTCTACACATTCATCACAGATATAAACACCTGCCGGACCGGCAATCATTTTGGTTACCTGGTTCTGCGTTTTATTACAAAAGGAACACCTGATATCATCAGAATTCTTTCCTGCCATTTCCCACCTCTATATCAATTTATTATTCGCCGCGCTTAGAAACAACTCTGTCGATAATGCCGTAAGCTTTGGCTTCTTCTGCTGTCATCCAGTTGTCTCTTTCTGTATCGGCCGCAATTACTTCTATATCTTTTCCTGTATTTTCAGCAAGCATTCTGTTTAATTTTGCTTTTGTCTGCAGGATATGTTTGGCTGCAATTTCAATTTCGGTTGCCTGACCCTGTGCACCGCCTAGGGGCTGATGAATCATAACCTCTGCGTTGGGAAGCGCAAGTCTCTTTCCCTTGGTTCCGCCTGCAAGTAAAAATGCACCCATGCTGGCTGCCATACCCATACAATATGTGGACACATCGCATTTAATATACTGCATGGTATCATAAATAGCCATACCGGCAGTCACACTGCCACCGGGGCTGTTAATATAAAAATGAATATCCTTTTCAGGATCCTCTGCCTCCAAAAATAACATCTGCGCCACAATAAGGCTCGCAGTTGTCTCATTTACTTCCTCACCAAGGAAGATAATTCTTTCTTTTAAAAGTCTTGAATAGATGTCATAAGAGCGTTCACCTCTGCTGGTCTGCTCAATGACGTAAGGTACCAATGCCATAGATATACCCACCTTTCCATATTCTGTAAAAAACTCCCATGAATTACAATTTTCTTTATCATAATCCATGGGGTGTTTCGTTATGCTTTATTTTTCTTTTGCGTTTTCTACAACAAAGTCAGCAGCTTTTCTAACTGCGATATCTTTCTTAATCTGCTCTATGCTCTTCTCAGGAAGAAGTTCTTTTACTTTGTCCACTTCCATCTGGTAAGCTTCTGCCATAACCTTTAATTCTTCTTCGTAATCAGCATCAGTTGCTTCAATATTTTCAGCCTTTACGATTGCTTCAAGAACAAGTCTTGACTGGATTCTCTTTTCAGCCTGAGGTTTTACCTGGGCAATCATCTGTTCATAAGTAGCACCGGTGAACTGGAAGTACTGTTCCATGGATAATCCCTGCATCTGGATTCTCTGGGCAAATTCATCTACCATCTGTCTCTGCTGTGTTTCAAGCATGGGCTCGGGAATTTCCATATCGGAATCCTTCACGATTGCTTCGATGACTGCTGCTTCCTTAGCTTCCTTAGCTTCTTTTGCTTTCTTCTCTTCCAGTTTACCCTTAACATCTGCCTTATATTCTGCAAGAGTATCAAACTCGGAAACTTCACTTGCAAATTCATCATCTAATTCAGGAAGTTCTTTTTCCTTGATTTCCTTAACAGTACATTTGAATACTGCTGCTTTACCCTTCAAATCTTCTGCATGATAATCTTCGGGGAAGGTTACGTTTACTTCTACTTCCTTGCCGATTTCTGCACCTACAAGCTGTTCTTCGAATCCGGGGATAAATGCACCGGAACCGATTGTAAGGGGATAGTTTTCTCCCTTGCCGCCGTCAAAAGCAACATCGTCCACAAATCCTTCAAAATCGATTACTGTCATATCGCCGTCTTTTACAGCTCTGTCAGTTACTTCGATGTTTCTTGCATTATTTTCTCTTTCTTTATTAATCTCAGCATCTACTTCTTCGTCTGTTACGGTAACATCAGCCGCCTCTACCTTAACACCCTTATACTTGCCAAGCTTTACTTCAGGCTTAAGAGCAACTTCTGCAGTGAAAATGAAGGGCTTTCCTGCTTCAATCTGTACTACATCGATAGCAGGTGAAGATACGATGTCTTCCTCGCATTCTTCAAGGGCATCTTCATATGCTCCGGGAATTAATGCATTGGCAGCATCTTCATAGAAGATTTCCTTTCCATACATTCTCTCAATCATCTGACGGGGTACTTTTCCCTTTCTAAAGCCGGGAACACTGATTTTATTTTTGTTTTTCTGATAAGCTTCTTCGATTGCTTTTTCTAATGCTTCAGCAGAAACTTCAATGGTAAGTTTCGCCATGTTCTTTTCTAATTTTTCTACCTGTACGCTCATTCCGGTACATCCTCCTTAATAGATATTTATGTTATTACTGCTTAATTTTTCGCATAATCACAGTCATTTTAGGATTATAGCATATCCATGAAAAAATTGCCACTATTTTTTGCAAGTTCAAAACATCCCAAAATCCCCTGATCACCGTCTAAACTTTCCGGAACAATATAATTGTCCATATCCGCAAGCTGCTTTGTCTTCACATAACCATTTAAAATATCCGTCACATACTTTCGTATCATTGGAAAAAGCTGCCTTTGATACATAACACCGCCGCCTAAAATAATCATGTCAGGAGAAAGGGTAAGAACATAACCGGCAAGTGCCTGTGCAATATACCAGGCTTCCAAATCCCACACTTCCTGTTTATCATGTAGTAGGTTTGCCTTTTGTCCCCACCGCTCTTCCAGTGCCGGTCCCGATGCCAAACCTTCCAGACAATTTTCATGGTAAGGACATTTTCCTTTATAAGTATCCTCTTTCCTTCGCTGTATCAGCACATGTCCTGCTTCCGGATGGAGCATCCCGTGAAGAAGTTTTCCTTCTATATATATGCCGGCGCCGATTCCTGTCCCGATGGTCAGATAAACCACACACCTTTTCCCCCTTGCCTGTCCAAAGGTAGCTTCCCCCAAAACAGAAGCATTTACATCCGTATCAAACCCCACCGGACATGACAGTGCTTCCTTAAACGCTCCTAGGATATTATAATTTCCCCAGCCCGGTTTCGGTGTACTGGTGATATAACCATATGTATCTGACTCCTCGTCCAAATCAATGGGACCAAAACAGCCTATCCCTAATGCATCTATTTTTCTTTCCTTAAAAAAGGCAATCAATTCCGGAACGGTTTCCCCCGGCGTTTTGGTTTCCACTAAAATCTTTTCATAAATATTTCCCTTCTCATCGCCTATGGCACAAACCATCTTTGTTCCGCCTGTTTCCAACGCACCCAATCTCATCCTACTTCTCCCACTCCATCATTTTGATAGTTTCACCGAAATGGACATCCCCTTTTGGCTTTAACAACAAAATTTTACGTTTTAAAAACGGATTTAAATACTGCTTAACCTTTTCTGCATCAGCAATCTCAAAATCCCCATCTGTCAAAACAATCATTAATTTTGACCTTGCGTAAAATAATTTCAATTGACGGAACAACTCATCAACTGTCTTTTTTTGTGTCTGGCCACGTTCATATTTCCCGTAATCTTCAAATGCCCGTCCCATCTGTAAAACCGGCAGGGAAGAAATCTCTTTTACAATCTGTTCGTCGGATATCCACTTAATCAGATTCACTCTCACATTGCGGAATATTTCATCTGTC
>JAZNAE010000020.1:0-1674 GCA_045586385.1 Lachnospiraceae bacterium | reverse complement strand
CTCCGCAGACTTATCTACCGTGCCCAGTGCACCAGTATAAATCAAAATAAAAGCGAGGAATGCACATATTATACATGTAATAACTCTTTTTATCATTGCTTTCATAATCCTACAGAGCGCCACGGCCATCCTTTCTAAATTGTAATATTCTTATTTAATTATACTACAAACTCAATGTGTTAGTCTATATTTCGTTTTTCATCGAATTGTTTGACTTTTTTGTATAACAAAAAGAGCCTACTCCCCAATACGAAGTAAGCCCTTAACAGCAGGCGAATATTGTGCCGGTACGGATATCTTTCTAATCACTCAATATTTCAAAGGAATTAATGATTAACTCTTGATCCCACTGAGCAGGCATTTTGCCTTCCCAATATAGTTCGTATCTTCCCTCTGCAAGAAGATGATTGATTCTGAGATAACCATCCTTAAATAAGCTGAGTATGTATATTTCTCCATCCTCTCCCACACAAATATTAGACTCTTGGAAATCGCCCCGATTTTGATACTCTGTATATTCCGGGGCCCAAAGAGAGATTGCATCCTTAAATATATGCGGCATTTCCAGTTTTTCAACTTGCTTTTCCCCATCTACTATAAATACCTGCCCGTTTGAAGGGAAAATATACATCTTCCCATTTCTCACAGTAACCGGCAAATGAGAAGAACCTACAACCACACCTCCATAAATTCCCAGATCATAGTTTTCAAGAAGCATTTCTGCGGAAACCGTCTTATCTGTTTCCAAATCATATACACTTAATATCAGGTGTCCTACATAGGCGTCTGCAGACTCCATTGTATCCGCTACAATCACATGATACAGTTGGTTATTTTGGGTCATAGCGGCACTGTTGTATTTCGTCCAATTCTCTTGCACATGGGGATTATCTATATGATGTACGGTAGCATCATATACAAATTGCTTCGCATCCTCATCATAGCTTACCAACACATAATCAAAAAAACTACTGTCTTCAATTCCGTTCAGAGGACTGATTTCGCATATAAACTGCTTTCTAACACTATCATATGATATCTGTTCCAGATAATAGGGAATGATTACATCGTAATTTTCTTCCCCGGACACAAAGCGCAATATATTAATATAGGGGACCTCCGGGCTTTTCTTTCCAATGTTTAAAAGAGCATAATTCAGCTTTAAATCCTCTATGAACCCTACCGCGGAAGGACCAAATTTTGCAGACTTTAATTTTGTACCGGATGTGTTTTCCTGCACCTGTACCTCATCCTCCGCAATCAGCATGGTGTCGTTTTTAAAAAACAGGCAAAGACCTTCCTCAGACTGTACCATAAAGTCACTGTTTATCTCTTCACCATAAACAGTTTGTTTGATCAAATTACCTTTCTCGTCATAAAAATAAAAAGCAGAGCGCGGCTCCTCGGTTTGCAGGCCGGATGCTGTAAAAGTTGCTCCATGAATGATAACTTTTGTTTCGTCCGGAAGCATCATATCCATATTTTCCACCTGTGATTGAACATCCGTCTGTGCATTAAAAAACTCCTCCGGCATAGGAACCGGAGAAGTCTTTTGAAAACAGAAAAACAGACCAATCAAGGCAACCATAATTATCAAGGCAATACCTATCATTCGCACTTTTTTTCTCATTTAATTTTACCACCAATTTCCCTGTACTACTGAAACTTTAGAGG
>JAZNAE010000019.1:0-2442 GCA_045586385.1 Lachnospiraceae bacterium | reverse complement strand
GGACAAGATATCCAGTGTAAAGATGGAAGAGGACAGAAGCTGTAAGGTTTTCTTTTCATCACAGACATGGGTGAGGGTATCTCGTAATTACTTAAAAGATTTCAGACAGCGGATAAAATTTTGAGTACGGGAGGAGAAAATGGAAAAGAAAAAAAGTAAAAAAGTAATCTTGTTTATAATAATCGCAGTGGTACTTGTTGCGGCAGCTGGAATTATTGCAGTTGTTATGATGAGTGGTCACAGAGTGATTAAGGTAGATGATATGGATGGTCAGGTAAGCCTGGAAAGAGAGTCCGCAGAGAAAGATATTGTGGAGGGGATGAACCTGAAGTCCAAGGATATGATCACCACTGGTGATGATGGTTTGTTAGAGCTCCTTGTGGATACGGATAAGCATATCCTGGCAAAGGAAAACACCTGCTTTGAGATTGTTTCCAATGGTAATGAGAAGAAGGGTAAGTTAAAGATTAAGCTGGAATATGGTTCTTCTCTGATTGAGATAGAGAATAAGCTGAACGATAATTCTTCCGTGGAGGTGGAAACCCCCAATGCCAGCCTCAGCGTAAGAGGAACCACCTTTGAAGTAAGATACTCTAAGGAAGATAAGAGTACCTTCGTAGAGGTTACGGATGGTGTGGTAGAGGTGAAAGCCGGTGACGAAACTAAGAAGGTGAAAGAAGGACAGACTGCCAATGTCACAGAAGAGGGGGTAACTGTTACCTATAAGGATTTCCAATATAGTGAAGTACCTGCTTTTAAGATTGGACATTCTGAGAAAGGTAAAGTCTACGATGTCTACATGAAGGAACTGGTAGAGTGGACTCATGAAGCATCCACTATTAATGAGGTAATAGTGGACGATATGGTTAAGGATGGAGTGAGAATCCGTTATTTGATGGTAACAAAAGCTGAAATAGATGAAAATCTGGAATATTTAGAGGGGGCTGATTACTTAAAGAGTACGGAAACCCTTAAGAATGATGATGGAGATGAGATTCTGTTTGCCATAAGCGGATATGATGATGATGACGGTGATTTTGTAGCATCTTATCGTTATTACAAGGAATTGCCGGATGGAATGTATGTATCCCTTAACGTTTATTCTTTAGATAAGCCAAAGGAACTTGCTAAGCAGGACAAGGAAGATTATCTGCCTTTGACCAATGATTGTTATTTCTTCTTGGGATTACCGGAGGGAGTAGAGGAACCTGAGGTAGAAATTCCGGCAGCTTCAGATTCTGATGTGAATGATCCGGAAGAAGATGAGGAAGTAGCAATCCCTGAGACAGAGCCGGAAGAAATAGTATCTGCTGACGATTTTGTGCTGAGTGATGAGCCTATTTATGAGTTGGAAGCTGTAGACCCCGAAAGGTTAATTTCGGCTGATGAGGTACCCAATTTATTCAGAGGTGAAGTGACTTTTGAAGAGTTGCAGTATATCACTAAAGTTTGCGATTATACACGTATGAAGCAAAATCACGAATGGCTTAAAAATGCATTGGAAATCATGTGTTATGAACCGGAAGTGGAGGGTGTATACAGTCCTATGCCCGGTACAAAGTATTCCTATGATGCGGAGCATTTGAATCGTATTTTCTCGGTAATGACAGATTACTGGATTTTGGATGAGTTTCTGCCGGAGGGGGCTACCTGTCCATGGCCTGAAAATGTATTGACACTTGTGCCCGCCACAGGACCTCAGGAGGATAAGATTTATACACGAATCCTAAGAATATACTATGGTGAGGAAGAAAATGAAGTTCGTGTAGATTTTAATTTCAGACAAAACTATAATGCGGAAGGTACAAGCTATCGTGAAGGTACCACCTGTATGTTCTTCGCACCTGATGAGGAAACAGGAAAGTACAGATTTAGTTATTTAATGGAATATAACAGTCGCATAGTAAATGCAGAGGAGTAAAGGAGGAAATTTATGGAAAACAAAAATTTTTGCTCTAACCCGATTATTAAGAACATTTATACAGCGGATCCCGCACCCATGGTGTGCGGAGATACTCTGTATCTTTATACCACACATGATGAGGATGAACTGGTTAACGATTTCTATACCATGTTTGACTGGTATTGTTTTTCAACCAAGGATATGGTGAATTGGACCAATCACGGCAAGATTTTCTCGCTGGATGATATTGAGTGGGCGGATGACAGGGCATGGGCACCACAGGCGGTAGAACGTAACGGTAAGTTTTACTTATACTGTCCCGTACATAAAACCAATGGCGGTATGGCCATTGCAGTAGGTGTTGCAGATAGTCCGTCAGGTCCTTTTAAGGATTTGGGTTATCCGCTGGTGGATGAGGGTGACTGGAATGATATCGACCCGACAGTATTTATTGATGACGATGGTCAGGCTTATCTTTATTTCGGAAATCCGGAGCTGCGTTATGTACTCCTAAATGAGGATATGATTTCTTACAATCA
>JAZNAE010000018.1:0-10802 GCA_045586385.1 Lachnospiraceae bacterium | reverse complement strand
TTTAAGAAAAATCTAATAAGAACACTTTAAAGATGTAATAAACAAGCCATTCCATAACTTGCTTCGCTTCGAACAGTTGGAATGGCTTGTACATTTTTTAAAGTGTTCTTATTGATTTTTTACAAAAGTTTTAAAAAGGCTTTTAGGCACAAGTTGTAACGGTCCGGCTATGAGTTTTGCGAAGAACAGCTAATAGACATTGAAAAAGGCAGCTTCAAAAAATTGCGAAAACTGATATAAACTGACCTAAGAAAAATATTGTTCACTGAATAATAATCAAAAATTATCTATAAGCGGTGTTAATGTGGTGTTAAGATTTTGGGAAATTTGTTGATTAAGGGCGAAAAAAAGTGTACTTTTATAAAGATGAAAGGGAGTAGCCGGCATCATATGGTGTTTGCAAAGTCGTCAATACGATTTCGATGGGAATCCGGTTTTGTGAGTAAGCAGCGAGACTTTTGTTGTAAAATTTTACGACAGGAGTTTCGTTTTTTATTGCCTAAAAGAGGCGTATGAAAGAAAAACAAAAGATGAGGCTCCTTAAAAAAGGAGGAAAAAATGGAAATTTTGTTACAGGTAGTGTTATTGGCATTAGGTTTTGCAATGCTTGTAAAAGGAGCAGATTGGTTTGTAGATGGAGCGGCAGGTATTGCTGATAAGTTCGGTGTACCGCAGCTTGTAATCGGTCTTACGATTGTAGCCATGGGAACCAGTGCCCCGGAAGCGGCTGTCAGTATAACGGCAGCATTTAAAGGAAGTGCAGATATTACAATCGGAAATGTTGTGGGAAGTAATATTTTGAATATCTTAATTATATTGGGACTTACTTCAGCCATTGTTGCGGTTGCGGTAGCAAAATCCACAATCAGGTACGAGATTCCTTATATGATAGTAATTACAATTCTATTACTTGTTTTAGGATATACAGGTAACCTAGTGACCTTTGGTGAAGGTGTGATTTTATGGATTGCATTTCTTCTCTATCTCGTTTATCTGTTTTATATGGCAAAGAAAAACAAGGAAGAAGTGACAGAAGAAAGCAAGGAGGCACCATTTTGGAAACTGTTAATTGCTGCGGTAGGAGGACTGGTTCTTGTTGTATGGGGCAGTGATGTGACGGTCGATGCGGCTACTGCTATAGCAAAGCAGATTGGTCTCAGTGAAAGATTTATTGGTCTTACCATTGTGGCACTCGGTACATCTTTACCTGAACTCTTTACATCTGTTTCGGCAGCGATTAAAGGAAAGGCAGATATTGCCATTGGTAATATTGTAGGAAGTAACATTTTTAACATTCTTTTTGTCGTTGGAACTACAGCACTGATTATTCCGGTTACATTTGCACCTAATTTCATTATTGATACGGCAATAGCCGTTGCAGCAGGTGTATTATTACTTCTTTGCGTTTTAAAGGGTAAAAGACTGAAAAGACCTGCCGGAATCTTTATGCTGGTATGTTATGCGGCATATTTCGTTTATTTGTTGCAGTAAAGAAAAATATAATTTAGGAGAAAAGTAGTCACTTGTGTAAAATAGGTGGCTATTTTTTGTTATAATGACAATAAGTAAAATTATTACAAATCAAGGTAAAAATATTACATTAAAAAGAAAAATGGTCACCGATATAATAAAACTAGCGATACATAAGTATAAGGAGGTAATACTATGAAAAAGAAATTATTGTCTGTTTTACTGACAGTTGCAATGACAATGTCATTATGTGCCTGCGGTAGTACGGGACAGGAGAAGGCATCGGGGGATAGTGCCGGTGGAGAAAAAGTTTTAACTATGTGGACGATTGCAGTAGAAGGAGATTCTTCACATCACGCTTACCAAGCGGCTATCGCAGATTATGAAGCTGCAAATCCCGGTGTAAAAATTGAAATGGAAGCGTTTGAAAACGAGTCCTACAAGACCAAAATTAAAGCAGCAGTTGCTGCAAACGAACTTCCTGATATTTATTTCTCTTGGGGCGGAGGTTTTTCAGAGGCGTTTGTGGAAGCAGGAAAAGTTTTGAAATTGGATGATTACTATGCAAATTATAAGAGTGAACTTCCGCAGGGAACATTATCCTATGCTACTTATAATAATTCTTTGTACGGAGTGCCGTATGTGGTATCTATTTCGGGGATTTTTTATAATAAGAAAATGTTTGAAGAGAACAATTTGAGTGAACCCAAAACATGGGATGAACTTTTAAATGTTTGCCAGACCTTCCAAGATAAAGGAATTACACCTTTTGGAGTAAGTGTAAAGGAAGCATGGGTAATGGCAATGTTTAATGATGCATTAACCTTAAAATGTGTAGGACCCGAAAAATTGGATAAGGCTTTCACAGAAAACGGACAAAGTTACCGGGATGAAGACTTTATGGATGCCGCAAATAAATTGCAGCAGCTGTTTGACAGCGGAGCATTTAAGGAAGCCGCGGCAGGTTTATCCAACGACGAAGCGGTTGCAGAATTCTTAAACGGAACAGTTCCTATGTTCGTAACAGGTGCATGGCTTGACGGTTCCATTCAGTCCGGTGCAGCAAACCCGGAAGATTATTCCTTTATGCTTTTCCCTGCATGTAGCGATAATGCAGTGTTGACAGATTCCATGGGCGGAGCGCAGGACTTACTTATGGTAAATCCGGAGGCGTCTGATGTGGATTTGGCTGCAACAGCAGCCTTTGAAATTGCAAAGAGCGTATCCAAATACGGCTATCAGGATGGCGCAGGTATTGCAGCATGGAAGGTAGATTATGATGTAGAAGGACAGAGCAGTATTTCACAGAAAATGTCCGAACTTGTAAATGAAGCAAATTCCCTTACCGTATGGTCTGGAACACTGATGAGTGCAAGTGATTATACAGATTATCAGACTTTATTACAGGAATTCTTTGTAGGAAATTTGGATTCACAAGGGTTTGTAGATAAAATGGATGAAATTTTATCAGAGTAAATAAAATAGAAAAAATGGATGAAGAATCGGGTATAGGGAGGAAATCCATATACCCGATTTTGTGAGGAAAGAATGGATAGAGTCAGAAGAAATAAATTAGCAATTATTCTGTTTTTGATACCGGCAGTTGTGTTGTTTGTGGGGATAATTATCGTTCCTATGTTATGCTCGGGATATTACAGTCTGCTTGAGTGGGATGGAATTACGGATGGTGTGTTTGTTGGAATAGAAAATTATATTCATATGTTTCAAGATGAAACCTTTCAACGCACCGTGGTACATATGTTGATTTTGGCAGTGTGTGCTGTTTGTGTGCAGTTACCGATTGCACTCTTGTTGGCACTGATTTTGGCATCTAGGGTAAAAGGAGAGAAGTTCTTCGTGACTGTATTCTTTATTCCTGTAATGATGTCTACCGTGGTAATCGGGCAGCTATGGCTTAAAATATACAATCCGCAATATGGACTTCTAAATTCGCTATTAAAGGCAGTAGGTTTGGAAGAATTGTGCAAGGCATGGCTGGGGGCTCAGGAAACGGTACTTATGGCAGTGTTTATACCAATGATTTGGCAGTATGTAGGTTATCATATGCTACTTTTGTATGCAGGAATCAAATCCGGAAGTCAGGATATTAATGAAGCGGCACGAATAGACGGGGCAAACAACAGACAGATCGCAACATATATCACAGTACCGTTGTTAAAACCGGTTTTAAGAGTGTGTACTATCTTTGCCATTACAGGTGCATTTAAAGCATTCGATTTAATATATGTATTGACTAACGGCGGTCCTGCACATGCCAGCGAAGTGCCGAGTACATTAATGTTTACCAATATTTTCATGAAAAATAAATACGGCGCGGGAAGTTCGATTGCCATGTTTATTATTTTTGTGTGTTTTTTTGCAGCAATTGTAATCAAGAAAATGTTTGGAAAGGAGGAATATTAATATGACTGTCGGTGAAAAAGTAGGGAAAATTTTAAAATATGCACTGCTTACTTTTTGGACGATTATAAGTATTTTTCCGTTGTATTGGTTGTTTACATTCTCATTGAAAAATAATGATGAAATATTTACTGGAAATGCAGTGGCACTGCCGGAGATTTGGCAGTGGTCCAATTATGTGGATGCATTATCAAAAGGAAATATTCTCAATCTCTTTAAAAATAGTTTTATTGTAACGTTTTTAACAATTGCAGTAGTCGCCGTTGCCGCTTTAATGGCATCCTATGCATTGACAAGACTGGTTTGGAAAGGACGTAAAACAGTAAACAATCTTTTTATGTTGGGGCTTACGATGCCAATTCACGCAGCTTTATTACCTGTTTTTTTAATATTACAGAAAATGCATTTGTTAAATACGTATGCATCTTTAATTATTCCTTATTCGGCGTTTGCACTGGCGATGGCGATTATGATATGTAACAGTTTTATTATTAATATTCCTGTTGAATTGGAAGATGCGGCATGTATTGACGGCTGCGGAACATTTGGAATATTCTTTCGCATTATTTTGCCATTAATGAAGCCGGCGCTTTCTACCATCGCTATTTTTACTTTTTTACAGGCGTGGAATGAATTGATGTTTGCTACGGTGTTTATTAATGATTCACTGCACAGAACATTAACAGTGGGTATACAGACACTTGCGGGAACTTATACGACTAATTGGGGACCCATTGGAGCGGCACTTGCGGTTGCCACATTTCCAACTATTATTGTATACTTATTTATGAGCAGCAAGATCCAGCAGAGTCTGGTTGTGGGAGCAGTAAAGGGATAATGTGTAAGGATAAAGCATAAGGATACAGGGATGAAAAAGAAAGATTATTATTGGAAACGCAGTGGAAATTTAAAATCTCAAATACGGAAAATATTTACGATTATTATCTGTATCTATTTGGCAATTATGATAATCTTTTTTGGGATTGTAGGAAAAAATTATTTTTATTCTTATTATAAAACAACAAATCAAGATGCACTTGCATCTGCAATTGTTAATCTGAATGCTTTTTCCGATAATATCAGTGTAATGAGCAGAATGCTTATGTTTTCGGAAGAAGCAACGGATTTTCTGTGTGATGAATCTTATAACTATACAAAGAGAGTGGATTTGCTCAGAAAAATATATAATATTATGGATTATTATGAACAGATTTCTTCTGTCTATTTGTTTAAATTGACAGGGGAATATGTAAATGTCAGTATGTCTCATAATACGATGGCAGTAAACAGGGAATTATTTTCAGATGAAGATTGGATGCAACAGATTAAAGAAAAAGAAGGATATTATCTGGTTCAATTGGATGGAAATGGCTTGTTTGTACCTCATGAAAACGAACATATTATTACCTATATCCGTCTTATTAATGATTTAGATACACAGCGTCCCATCGGGATGATAGCGGTAAATTGTTCCACGGATATGTTAAAAAGTATCGTAGACAATTCGCTTGGAGAACATGGCAGTTTAGTCATACTCAGTGAAGAAAAAGAAGAACTTGCAGGTGAATCGCAAAATATAAACGAAGAGATATTGGAGGCGAGTTTAAGTGAAGATGTCAGAGGCGAAATTGTTACAAGAATCTCTAAAGGGAATATTGTAACAACAGCGCATGCAGAAAATGCTCCTTTTGTTTTCTTAAAGTGCAGTGAACTGTCTTTTGGAAATTATCCAAAGGGAGATGTGCTGATGTTGGTTTTTATACTCAGTGTGTTATCTTTGGTTGTTATAGTTTGTCTGAATGTATTTGTGTCCATGAAAATCGTATCACCTATTGAGAAGCTTACGGCTTCCATGAAAAAATCAAAGGAAGGATACCTGTATCGTGTAAGCATGGACAGTGGCATTGATGAGATTAATATTTTAAAGGACAGCTACAATGACATGCTTGTGGAAATCAACAGGCTTCTTTTGGAAGTAGTGGAGAAGGAGCGCGGTGTGCAACAGGCAAAATTTGAAGTGATTTTAGAACAGATTAACCCACATTTTTTATATAATACGTTGGAAACTATCGGTTATTTGGCACTAGATAGTACAGGGGAAGATGTCTATGATGCCATAGTCAGTCTGGGTGATTTTTATAGAAGCTTTTTGAACAACGGAGATGAAATGATAACGGTTCAAAAAGAAGTAGATATGGTGCGTAATTATATGAAATTGCAAAGGCTTCGCTATGAAGATATTTTTGAAGAACAATATGACATTGAGCCTTCAGTTTTAGAATACAAAATCCCCAAGTTGTTATTGCAGCCATTGGTAGAAAATGCATTATATCATGGTATCCGCTTGAAAGGCGAAAAGGGAATTATAAAGATATCCGCACAGAGAGAAGCTGATTTGCTCGTAATAGCAGTTTATGATAGCGGTATTGGTATGACGCAGGAGAAGATAGAAGAGGTGCTGAAGGAAGAGAAAGAGGGATTCGGATTAAAGAAAACGTTGCAAAGAGTAAGTTATCTTTACAATAAAGAAACACCTTACCGTATTGAAAGTAAAGTCGGATATTATTGTAAGATAGAATTGTTGATTCCCTTGACAGAGAGTGAGGAGTGAGAGAGATGTATCGGGTTATGATTATTGATGACGAAAAGTCAGTCCGTAGTCTGATTAAAAAACTGGTAGATTGGGAAAAGTACGACGCAGAGATAGTGGGAGAAGCAGAAAGCGGAATTGAAGCAATCAATATGCTTGATGAAATAAAGCCGGACATCGTGTTTGTAGATATCCGTATGCCTTTTATGGACGGACTTACTTTTATGAAGTACATGACAGAAATATATTCCGATATTATGATGATTGTGGTAACTGCGCATTCCGAATTTGACTATGCGAAGCAGTGTATTCAACTGGGGGTAAAGCATTATCTGCTAAAACCCATTTCGAAGAAGGAAATAAACGAAGCATTTGCGGATGTTATTAGTAAAGTGAATAAAGAAAAGGTAAAAGAAGAAGGGGAAAAAGTAGAAAATATTAATCAATATGTTGCTTATATAAAAGAGCATTATGAAAAGCCGCAAATAAGCCTTTCATTTATGGCAAAGAAGTTTGGTTTTAATGCCACTTATTTCAGCAGAAAATTTAAAGAGGTGACAGGGCAATCCTTTGTAGAGTGTCTAACGGCCTATCGGATAAGTAAGGCATGTGAATATGCAAAACAAGGGAAAATGATGTATGAAACTGCAGAAATGGTAGGAATTCCTGACGTGAGTTATTTTAGTAAATGTTTTAAAAAGTACATGGGAATTTCTTATACCGAGTATGTGACGCAGGAAAAAGTATAATGGTGTTGTTCGTAAAGTGTAATTGCATTTGCCGGAAAGCAGTTGGTTCAAAAAACAGAATCAACTGTTTTTGTTTACAGAAAGAATGGATTGCAGTATCGGAAGAATTTCTAGTATAATATGCATATAACATAAAACAAGAGAGGATTGTAGCAGAAGATGAAAAGAATATTATGTTTTGGTGATTCAAATACTTGGGGATACGATTTTGTGGGAGGCGGACGTTTTACTGATGAAGTGCGTTGGCCGGGAGTTTTACAGGAAAAACTTGGCAAAGATTATAAGATTATCGAAGAAGGACTTTGCGGAAGAACAACGGTTTTTGAAGATCCGCTGATGATAGGGAGAAATGGTGCAAAGTATTTTGAACCGATGATGTGTTCGCATTTGCCGATTGATATGTGTATTATGATGCTTGGAACCAATGATATGAAAAGAATGTTTTCTATTGGAGCAGATGAGGCAGCACTGGGGGCAGAACGGTTAATTATGCGATTTAAGGAGATCCTGATAAAAGAAAATCACAAAGCCATTCCCTTTGTTTTGGTTAGTCCCATACATATTTATAAAGCAGAAACAGGAATGTATCTGTATGGATTTGATGCTAATTCGGAAGAAGAATCTAAAAAATTTGCAGAGGCATACCGTTTAGTAGCCGAAAGGCAAAACTGTCTGTTTGTAGATGCAGCAAGAATTGCCGGTCCCTGTGTGGAGGATGGTGTTCATTTGGATGCCGGAGGTCATAAGAAGCTTGGAGAATATCTGGCGGAAATGATTCAGAAAATTTAAGACTTCTGGGGAATGATAAAAGGAATTAATAAGCGTATACTAAGATTAATTCAATGTTTATAAAAATGATAAGGCAGAGGTAGAAAATGAAAGTAACATATGCAGATGTGGTAAAAGATGAAACAGTAAAGACATATATACAAAAGGCGGACGAAACGCTTATTGCACTTGGCTATACGGAACACAGCTTTGCCCATGTAACAAAGGTGGCAAAATTGGCAAGTGATATTCTGCGGACACTGGGATACAGTGAAAGGGAAGCGGAGCTTGCAAGTATTGCAGGGTATCTTCATGATATCGGAAACGTAATAAACAGGATAGACCATGCACAATCGGGTGCGGTTATGGCTTTTCGCATTTTAGACAGAATGGGAGCGGAACCGGAGGATATTGCCACGATTATAACGGCAATCGGAAATCACGACGAGTCAACGGCATTTCCCGTAAATTCCATTGCAGCAGCTTTAATATTGGCTGACAAGACAGACGTGCGATATACCCGTGTGAGAAATCAGGATTTTGCAAGTTTTGATATTCATGACAGAGTGAATTATTCCGTAAAAGAAAGTAATGTGCAGGTTGTAAAGGATTCACATATTGAATTACAGCTTACCATTGAGACAAAAATGTGTACGGTAATGGATTATTTTGAAATTTTCATAAATCGTATGATTTTATGTAAAAAAGCGGCAGAAAAACTTGGCGTGGAATTCAGACTCACAATAAACGGACAGAGACATTTATAAAAATTTTCAAAAAAATGACCTTAATACTATATAAAATTCTGACAAAATATAGTATGATATAAGTGTAATAGTAGTATGATTTTGTTGATAAGGAGAATATGATTATGCTGGTTACATTAATCCCTTTATTTGACGAAAATATGACAGTGAAAGCGTACTCTTTGTTTGCACAGAAAAAGAATTATTTATTAAATCCGAGTCTGCTTGGAACAGGAAGAAATGATGGTGCGGCTGATATTGTGGGACTTGATATTATTAAGATTATGGGAATCAACACAATATCATCAGATAAAGATATTTTTGTGGAAGTAAATAATATTTCCGTCTTTACGGATATTGCGTCCCAATGTACTTCTTCCAGGGAGAGAGTGGTACTTCTTATGGATAATACCATTACGCCGGATGCCATGTATATAAACAGGTTAAAAGAGTTGAAAGCATGTGGATTTAAACTGGCAATCAGAAAATTGGCAGTTGCCAATTTTGAATTATACAGAGAAATTCTTCTGCTGATGGATTACATATTGTTGGATCATAAGAAGATTGATATTACCAAAGCCAGGATTTATTTTTCCAAGATATATCCGAACATTAAGTTATGTGCCGGCAATATTAAATCCCAGGAGATATTTGACGAGTTGAAAACTGAAGGCGGATACCATCTGTATGAAGGTGAATTTTTCCGTATGCCTGTAACAAAGGGGGAAGCAAGTGTTTCACCATTAAAGGTAAATTATATCGAGTTGCTTAATTTAGTGAATGATACTGATTTTGACCTAACAAAAGCAGCGGATGTTATCGGCAGGGATACCGCGCTTGTTATATCCCTTCTAAAAATGGTGAACAGAATGGCTGTTAATTCGGAAATTACATCCATTCGCCATGCAGCAGCTATGCTGGGACAAAAGGAATTAAAGAAGTGGATTAATACGGCAGTCACTAAGGAATTATGTGCAGACAAGCCTAATGAAATTACAAGAGTTTCTCTTCTCAGAGCTAAATTTGCAGAAAACCTGGCACCGGTATTTGAGATGGCAGTTAACGCTTCGGAACTTTTCCTGATGGGACTGTTTTCCGTGCTTGATTTGATTTTGGATAAGCCGATGGCAGAAGCACTTGAAATGGTAAAAGTTTCAAAGGATATTAGAGAAGCATTGATTGATAAAAAGGGTAAATTTGCACCGGTTCTTGATTTTATGGTACAGTACGAAGCAGCAAACTGGCAGGAGGTATCCAGACAAATGGTCCTTCAAAATATTGACATGAACAGTGTATATGATGCTTATGTAACGTCCCTTAAATGGTATCGTGAATTGTTTGCCGCTGATAAATTAGCTAAGAAATAAAAAGTAAGGATTGAGATAATTTGAAAAATTTAAGTTTACGTCCAGCAACAATAGCAGATGCAAAAACGATTCTTGCATGGCGGAATGACCCGCTTAGCAGAAAAAACAGTTTTTCATCAGATGAAATTTCTTTGGAAGCACATATGATGTGGATGCAAAAGAAACTGGGTGATGAAACCTGTCAAATGTATTTGTTATCGGATGGTGGCGAAGATGTAGGACAAATCCGAATTGATATTATTGGCCAGGTGGGAGAAATCAGTTATTTGATAGCACCAGGGCATCGGGGAAAAGGATATGGAACCGATATTATTGAACAATATGAAAAGCATGCGGATGATAGACTTTCGGTTTTGGTTGGTCTGGTAAAATCAGAGAATGAGGCCAGCAAACGGTGCTTTGAAAAAAATGGTTATATACGGCTTTCGGGAGATGGTACGGATTGTTATATGAAACTAATAAACCAATAAAAAAGAAAATGCGTTTTACGCATTTTCTTTTTTATTCTTCCCGTTTATAGGTTTTTACATTAATTCCGTTTACTTCCACATTGTCATTAATTGCAATGACAAGGCAGGTCTTTCCGTCAATGACTTTGGTTTCAACAAGATGAGTCATGGCAGGATTGACTTTTACCACAACATCCGGAGTCTTGATTTCAAAACTACGGGTATTTACTACGTTTGCAGCG
>JAZNAE010000017.1:0-2455 GCA_045586385.1 Lachnospiraceae bacterium | reverse complement strand
TGGAATTTGCGGATTTACAAGGGAATGAGACCGTGCTGGATGCCTATTGCGGTACCGGTACCATAGGTATCATTGCCAGTGATAAAGCAGGCAAGGTCATCGGTGTGGAACTCAATGGGGATGCCGTAAAGGATGCGAAGGAGAATGCAAAGCGCAACAATGTAAAGAATATCCAGTTCTATCAAAACGATGCCGGCAAATTCCTTGTGGAGATGGCAGAACAGGGAGCCAAGGTGGATGTGGTTTTGATGGATCCGCCCAGAAGCGGTAGCGACGAAGCTTTCTTAAGCTCCGTGATAAAGATGAAGCCGAAGAAGGTGGTTTATATTTCATGTAATCCTGAGACCTTGGCCAGGGATTTGAAGTACTTGACTAAGCAGGGATATAAGGTGAAACGGGCTGTTGGGTGTGATATGTTTCCGTTTACCAATCATTGTGAAACCGTCTGCCTTCTGTCGAAATAATACAAAAAATAAAGAATGAATAATTTGTGAGGGGAAAATGTACGAATGTAAAAATTGTGGAGGTAAACTAAAATTTAGCATCGAAGAGCAGAAACTTGTGTGTATTTCATGTGGGACACAGGAATCACCGGAGGATTATGTATCGAATACGGATGCAAATGCAGTGCAGTATATGGATGTGAGAACCTATCACTGTCCATGGTGTGCAGGGGAATTGATTTATGAAGACACTGAGGCAGCAGTATTCTGTCCATACTGCGACAGTTCAACCATTCTGTCGGATAAGCTTGCCAAGATTGCTAAACCGAGATATATTGTACCGTTTGGAATCACCAAAGAAGAGTGTAAAGATGAATATGTAAAAATGATGAAGAAAGCGGTATATGCTCCGTCGGAACTCAAAAGCAGAGAGCATATTGACTCTTTTAGAGGAATCTATATGCCTTATTGGTATTATACTTTTGATATCGAAGGAAAAGCATCGATGAGCGAGGCAAAACTTTTCACAGTTTGGACTTCTCAGCGTGTGGAAGTGGAATATAAGGCAGAAATGAAAGGATTTTACCAGGATGCATCCAGTTCCTTTGCGGATGAACTCAGTGATGCCATTAAACCTTTTGATACAGCATTAAAGAAAGATTTTTCGCCGGCCTATTTAAGTGGTTTTTATGCAGATTGCCCGGATACTGTACCTGAAATTTATACAGGGCGATTGAGAAGCATTGTGGAAGAAGTCGTAGATTCAAAAGTCAGAAAGGTGGAGGTTTTCTCCAAATATCAAAGCGAGTATCTTGATACGGGGGTAAATGCAGCAATCCAATTGCAGAAGCCACAGATTGCCATGCTTCCGGTTTGGTTTTTGTCTTACAAAAAGGGAGAGCGAATCGCATATGCCACAATCAATGGACAAACAGGAAGGCTATCCATGGATGTTCCTGTGGATTATAAAAAATTCTTCATTGGAACATCAATTGCATTTGTGATTTTGTATTTGCTACTGAATTTGTTTTTGGTAGTAAAACCTACCATACTGATTCTTATCACGGCTTTACTTGCGGTGATTGTACTGGGGGTTTTTAAGTGGGAAGTTGCCAAGCTTCTTGTGCATGAAAAATCATCCGATGATGCCGGTGTGCAATATGTTATAAAAGCGAAAGACAAAAATAAGCCTAAGTCCAAGTGGAAAGAGGATGAAGAACTGGAAACATTAATGGCGGCAGTACAGGAGCATGACAAGGATAGTAAAATCAATATTTTAAATGTGGTTATTAATATCATACTAGGGGCAGGTCTGCTATTTAGATGCATTACATTATTGTCGAGAGGGACACCGGGGGCTTTTTTGAATCCCTTGGTATTGATTGCTTGTTTAATTATGGGCAGTGTGGTTTTTACTAAATCTGTCAAGATAAACAGACATTTGCAAAAGGGGTATGGGCATATTGTAGCATTTTTGGCTTTGCTGACGGTTACAGTTAAACCATTAATTAATCCGGTTGATGATATATATTATTATATTGGTGCATTTGCATCCTTAGCGGCAGTGGTGATAAGTTTGGTCGATTTAATCCGTTTATATAATTTACTTTCTACACGCCCGCTTCCTCAATTTAAAAGAACAGGGGGTGATGATAATGCATAAAAGTAGGAGTATTTTCAAATATATTATTTTTTTACTTTGTACGTTAATTGTTGTCACATCTTATTCAAGTATTGCTTTTGCAAAAGAAGCGGAAGAGAAACGGGAGCAGGAATATTTGGCCAGGATTGAAGACTCTGCTGATTTGTATAGTGTATCTGAAGAAAAGGCATTAATGAATCGCATACAAGAAATTACGCAGTATTGCAATGTGGGATTGGTCGCTATTAATCAAAATGATAAAGCGACAACACGGGAATATGCTAAGCAAAAGTGTTATGACATGTTTGGTGAAGAAAGTAGTGTACTTTTCTTAATCGATATGGAGTATCGCGAAATATATATATGGTCA
>JAZNAE010000016.1:0-28675 GCA_045586385.1 Lachnospiraceae bacterium | reverse complement strand
TACGATCCGACTTCATCTTCTACGGAAGAAATACGCTGTGCAATGATCAGTTTAGTCGTATTTGGAATTTCATCGCGAAAAGCTTTTCTGATCTTAGCATCTGTAGTAGTATCTACTGCACTGGTAGAATCATCCAAGATAAGAATCTTCGGCTTTTTCAACAGCGCCCTTGCAATACAAAGCCGCTGTTTCTGTCCGCCGGACACATTCACGCCCCCCTGTCCGAGCTGTGTTTCATACCCTTTCGTAAAACCTTCGATAAAAGGTGCTGCCTGCGCTGCCTGTGCTGCGTCAAACACTTCCTCATCCGATGCCTCCTGGTCTCCCCACATCAGATTTTCCATAATGGAGCCGGAAAACAAAACATTTTTCTGTAATACCATTCCCACACCTTCCCTGAGATTTTCCAGGGAATAATCCTTCACGTTGATGCCGTCCACAAACACTTCGCCCTCATCTGCATCATACAGCCTGGGAATCATCTGTACCAATGTGGTCTTTCCACAGCCGGTGGAACCGATAATCCCAAGAATCTGACCGCTCTCCACTTCAAAACTAATATGATTTAAAACAGGTTCCGTATTATCTTTGTAGTAACGGAAGCTTACGTTCTTAAACTCCACCTTACCACTCTCTACTTTCTTATCGGGGAATCTGCATCCTTCGTCTGTAAGGTCAATTTTTGTATCAAGTACCTCTCTGATACGGTTTAATGATGCAAGCGCCCTGGAACTTTGCAGCAGAATCATGGCAAGCATCATAAGAGACATTAAAATCTGGACAATGTATGTGGTAAATGCCGTCAAATCTCCCACCGGCATACTTCCTGCCAGGATCTGTCTGCCTCCGAACCATACGATTCCCAATGTGGTAAGATTCATCATCATCATCATAATGGGCATATTTAAAATCACTACTTTAAATGCGGCAAGTCCTGATTCCTTTAAATCTTTATTGGCCTGTGCAAATTTCTTCTCTTCATAATCTCCACGCACAAAAGACTTAATTACCCTCACATTTATCAACATTTCCTGAATGGTTGCATTTAAAGTATCGAGTTTCTTCTGCATAATCCCAAAACGGGGGAATGCTGTCTTAATAACCACTCCAATTAGAACTACCAACACGGGAATCACCACCAGCACGACAAGTGCAAGCTGCTTATTCATAATAAACGCCATAATGAGTGCTCCGATTAACATTCCCGGTGCACGAAGCATCATACGGAGAGACATATTAATCAAATTCTGCACCTGTGTAATATCATTGGTCAATCTGGTCACAAGAGAACCTGTGCTGAATTTATCCAAGTTTGCAAAAGAGAATTTCTGCACTTTGTCAAACACATCACTTCTTAAATCTGAAGAAAAGCCGATAGATGCCTTTGCTGCAAAATAAGCGGCTCCTGTTCCTCCTGCCATCATCATTAGGGCTACCAAAATCATGGAAAAGCCCATTCCGATAATATACGGAACGTCCTGATTTGCCGCTCCGTTATTGATAATATTTGCCATAAGTTTCGGCAAGACCACCTCACCGATTACTTCTACAATCATCAAAATCGGACCACATATAAATGCCGGCAAATACGGTTTTATATATTTCCAGTAACGCTTCATAAACTGTTTCCTTCCTTTCAGAAAAATTTTCTATATCACGAATTGCAAAATTCCATAAAGCAGCAAAAGATGCAACGGATAAAATGCATAGAAAAAGTACTTCATATTCATTCCTTTTCTTCCACTATAAAAGCTTATGGGAATGAATGCAAGCGGTGCCGTAATCTCCCATATAAACCCTATACAACCTGCTATCATCTGTTCCCACTTGTTTTTTCTGAACACATAGAGCAACGCAATGGCCAAAATTCCGTTTGCACCGTAGTCACAACAAATCGCTTCCGCAAGTACACAAGCTCCAAATACCAGCAAAATTTTGAAGACCCAACTGATACCGATATTTTGCATTTTTATTTCCACTAATTGCATTCCCTGCATCAGAATCAATCCGATTAGCAGTGTAAAAAACACGTTTTGATAGTAACTTGCATAAGGCATCCCACAAAATGCCAGATTAAAAGGAATCTCTGAAAGCACGGCAAACAAAAGCAATCGTATACCGTACTTTAATCTGCTGCGCGTCCTTTCAAATCCTTCTACCAGCAGAAAACAATAAATGGGAAACGCCAGACGGCCGATGATACGCCGCATAATCTGATACGCTATATAAATGACTCCTACACTCCCACGCTCAAGCAATCCGCTCATGTAGGAAAGTGAACAATTACTCACATCATATATTCCGTTCATCAAAAGCAAATACGGGAAAATAACTGCTGCCGTATGGTCCGCCAACATGGATACTACCGCGATCAGTTTTAATGTACTTCCGCTTATGCCCTTTTTTTCATTCTCAGAAATACTCATATTTATACAATCCTTCTTCTTGCCGCAACTGGCATGGTTAAAAAAATATATTTTGGCACTTTTTGTCATGCCACTCTGTGTTATACTGATATCCGACAGGAGGATACATATTATGAAAAATCAAACAACACAAAAAATTGCAATTACAGGCCTTATGGCTGCTTTATCCTACGTGGTATTTACCTTTTTACAAATTAAAATCCCGCTTCCGGGAGGGGATGCCACATCCATTCATTTGGGAAATGCTGTATGCGTACTCGGTGCCTTAATTTTAGGTGGCTTCTACGGCGGAATCGGGGGGGCTATCGGTATGACCATCGGTGATTTATTGGACCCTATTTATATTGTATATGCACCCAAAACTTTTTTATTAAAACTTTGTATCGGTCTGATTACCGGTTTTGTTGCACACAGACTGGGACATATTACCGAACTTACCGACAACAAAAAGGTTCTTCGCCTATCCACACTTACGGCAATCAGCGGTCTTTTGTTTAACGTTATCTTTGACCCTCTGGTAGGCTACTTCTACAAATTGGTAATCTTAGGAAAGCCTGCTGCCGAAATTACTCTTGCCTGGAACATTGCTTCCACATCCATTAATGCAATCACTTCCACGATTGTCTCCGTGGGTGTCTACATGGCCCTTCGTCCGGCCCTCAAAAAAGCCGGCTTATTCTTCACTATCGGTGATAAGAAGAAATAATGTTCCGGCTTTTATTGCTGCTATTTCATATAAGCACTTTCTTTCGGTCCTAAATAGGATTCTTTCAGCCTGGTTTGTACGGGATAGAGTATCACTCTTTCCAGTACCAGCCCGGCTTGCATAGCTCCGATATGAAGGCTCTGTATCCCTTTGGTAAATTCCATTTCTGTTTTTGTAATGCGAATTTGGTCTAATGCTCCTTTGCACCACATGGCATCGCTGTTTTCTCCGCCCCGGTAATTTTCATCCAATATGGTAACAATATGGCTTTGACTATGATCTTTTGCAGAAACCTGCACCTGCAGGGGTCTTCTGTTTTGCAGGGAATTGGTAGGCGTGGTCCAAAGTTCCACCTGATACTTTCCTGCTTTCGGAATCTTAAATGTATAAGTAATTTCCGGCTTTTCTTCCTCTGCTGCAAAATCCAAAGTACAAGGGAACACCTTCACACCGTTTCCGCTTCTGCCGTAATCACTAATGCACGCAAATCCACCCTTCTCCACATCCTTCTTTTCTGAATAGTGATGTGCTTCCATAGTTATCACATCTGCCACATCCAGGAAAGTCATAGAGGGCAAATCGTTTACGTCTTCACTCTTTGCTTTCACCTCAACGGCAACCTTTGTATCGCCGTCACTGATTAACATTCTTACCGTCTGCGTCTCCCCCGGAAGTTTTTGTCTGTCACAGGAAATAACCACCTGTTCAAACTCAGCCACTTCACCTTTCATAGGTGAAACAGCAAGCCACTTAGGCATCACATCGCCCACCACAGTTATTTCGTAATTTAAGTATCCTGCACCATCGTTACTGATTTCCAATACAACCTCTTCTTCTCCCTCATAAAGGAAATCGTGAACATCGATGCAACGGGGCTCTCCGTATACCTTTACAAAAAGTTTTTCATCATCCGCTCTGGAAACACTCATTCTCGGCTTATCTACAGGCTCTACATACATTCTGACGGGATATTTCCATCCGTCATCATTCCATGAAGTAAAGCCGATATGCTTCTCTAACTCCATGCCTTTCCATTTACCGTCCCTGAATGCGCCGAACTCTTCACACAAACGCTTGTCTTCAGCAATACAATCGTTCATCAACTTTCCGTACAGATTGGCAACTTTTCTTCCCTGTGCTGCATAGTGTGCATTCTTTCCAGCATAAAGATGCATACGGTTCAGATTGATACTTGCCTTTACAGGGAAATACAACATGCTGTAATAGGCAAGCTTCTCTATTTCATTACGCTCTGCATATAATTCTTCGTTTCTCTTTTCCAAATCTGCACAAAGTGCAAGAATTCTGTCAGTTTCATTATAATGACAAGGATGATAAATTCCGCAATGTAATGCTTCCGGCCTACGCATGGAATTTAACTTTACCATATCCTCATAAACCTTTGCAATTTCCTCACAGGTGTCCGGTGTCGTTGTGGGGAAAGAATGCTCTGCCCACAAGCCAAGGTATCTCTTATAACTGCCCGGTGCCTTGGTACCCCATCTTTCAAAATCATAAGCAAGGGCAAGGAAATAGCTCAGCGCCACTTCATTTCCCTTTAAATCTCCTACATTTACTACCCAGACATCCTTAATGCCGTATTCATATGCCTGCGTCATCTGTTCCCAAATCAGGGTAAGGGGTGTGGAGGGCATCCATTCATAAGATACCGGGCCTCCATGATAATCCAGATGATAATACATACCGAATCCACCCTTATGAGAACGCATTTCCTCTGTCGGAAGAGTTCTCATATGTCCGAAATTATCCTCACAAAGCATGAAAACAACATTCTCCAGTTCTTTCCATTCTTTCAGTCCTTCTGTATTTTCGTCCCCATAAAAATATGCTTCTACTTCTTTATACAATGCCAAAAGCTGGGGTACACTGTCTACATCTTCATTGACATGCTCAGCGATCAGCTGACGCTGTTTAGTAATAATATCCTTCAACAAATCTATATTATCTTTCAGTGTTGCATTTTCACCCAGCATGGAACTGTCACGCTCACCACGCATACCTATGGTGATCATATGATTATATTTACCGCTTCGCGTCAGCGCATCTGCCCAATATCTGGAAAGACCTTCACTGTTAGTGTAATAATTCCACTCATTTCCGTAAGGGGAATCCTCTCCTCTTACCAAATCCCACTCTTCACTGGCACGAAGACACGGCTCATGATGGGAATAAGAAACCGTAATCCCATATATATCTGCCAGTTCCTCACTTAAGCCGCCCGGTCCATCCAGAGGGAATGAAGAACTCCACATGGCAGGCCACAAATAATTACCTTTCATACGAAGCAGAAACTCAAATACGTAATCGTACATTTCAGCTGTAAATCCACCGAAATGATTAAAGGTCCAATTACCGAAACAAGGCCACTCATCATTGATAAAGAAGCCTCTGTATTTTACACTGGGTTCTTTCGATACCTTTTCAATATCCTTTGCAAATACAATTGCCTCATCCCGTGCAGGCTCTGCATCTCCGAAATAACACATGGGAGATACACCGATATATTCAGATATCATAAACATACCATATATGGTACCCAGCTTGTCACAGCCGCAAACAACAAGCGCCTGCTCTACACCATCAAACGGGGCACTCACCAGTTTGGAAAAATAGACCTCCCTCTTACCCAAAAGAACAGATGTATCCAGTTTCCCTTCTTCTACCAGTTTATCAATGAGTTTACTATGTCCTAAAGTTGCAAAAAGCAGACACTTTTCCGGTTTTCCTTCTGCGTCAGGTAAAATAACCGGAAGTTCACCGCTTACCTTCTGCACATCGGCGGCTACCTTTACGGCGATTCTTTTTACACCTTCATATGCACAATCCTCAACAATAAAAGGAAGTACTTTCTGATTTTGAACTAAAATCATATATTTCTCCTAATCTGTTTTATCGTCTTTCTTTACTCCACAAAACCAAAGCCTAATATTGTGAACAGCTTATCTTCATCTCCCGGTAGCACGGAAAGCTCTATCAAACGCTCTTTGCTCTCTTCCTCCGAAAACAATATCTGGGCATTACAATGCGTCCATCCCACTTCTCTGGGATCTGCAATCAGTACTTGCTTACCATCCACACACACCTTCACCTTTGCGGAATTTACGTTTCCGGAATCCTTGCTCACCAGCAAAAGTGCCTTGCATTTCATTTTCATGGAAAAGGGTTCACTTCCCTGTCTATGCTGCCAGTTATAAGGGAATTGGGGCGTGGCAGCGAAATCCGTATCCATTTCCACGCATTGCAAATCCTCATCTGTTTCACAAAAACTTCCCGGATTTAAAGCAATCAGCTTATCTGCATTGCACTGCTTATCAAGCAGCTTCACATTTGTAAAATCGGTTCCGAAGACAGGCTCCTTTCCTTCCCATGCGTAATTTTCGTCATAGTCCTGCTGATCAATTTCTTTCAGCATATGTATGATACAATCCGCCATAATTTCATGTCCAATATTGGACGGATGATAAGAATCATAGAAAAACTGGCTCTTCGTAAGCACTCTTCCTTCTCCGGGTTTTTGATAAAACTGAGGTACGACTGCATCCAGCGTACTTACCATGGGAAGTTCATATCTTTTTCCGACTACTCCCAAGCGGTCCTGCAGGTTCCAATCATTTGCAAATACCGCAAATAAAAGAAGTACTGCCGTATGTTCCGATAATCCCAGTGCTTTTCTTACCAGGCACTCATAGCAACGGCCTTTTGTTTCATCGCCCTCGTCATTCACCGCATATTCGATTACCACCAAATCCGGCAACACCTTGCCATCCTTAAGGACATCACGTTCAAAACGGATCATACCCAGTTCGGAAGGGGTTCCTCCCACACCGGCTTTTACAAAGTGCACATTATCGTCACACCCAAATACCTGTTTAAACTTTTCCCATGTCCTGTAAGCGTAACACTTGGTGTTAATGGGAATTGCTCCGGCTCCCTGGGTAATGGATCCGCCGATAAATGCAATGGTCACATCCTCCCCTGCCTTTGCTCTGTCAATTACTTTTTTTAACCGGTAATTGTTTCCCGCATCCATAAAAGAACGCTGTATCATAGCCTTATAGTCGGCAGAAGCCTCATCAATTGCATTACATTCTTCCTGCTCCGGTGCCGTATACCCTTCCCGCAGATACAGTTTCACATCTACCGTAGCAAAACTGCCCGGTCTCTGAAATTCAAAACGCATCTGTCCGGGAAGATCATCATCCTCTGACCATTTATAATCATCAAACCATATAATCTGTTCCATACCGTCAGGAATACAGGATACTCTAATGAGTGTCCCTGAATTGTTCGGGTCAGTCTTACCATACATCTGAAATACATAATCAATCGTTTGGTTACGGTCTTGCGCTTCCACGGTAACACCGATACCTGCCACCATATTCATAAAGCCTTCTGCGGTATTTAAATTTTCAAGCATTTCCTCGTCTGTAACATTTCCCACCATCTGCGCAAATGTCACCAGTCTCACATCATTTAAATATATAAACTGCACACCTTTTCCATTCGGCTGCGGATTTCCTGCAACTTCTTTCTGTCTGCATATGTAAAAACTGCTACCTTTCGCAGTAGGGTCTTTAGGTGCTTTTGGTCCTGCCATTTTGTGTCTCCTCTTCTTACTGTCTTTCAGTTGTAATTACTTACATTATACTTCTATAAATGCCAAGCATCAACTTTTTTTATGGAAAACTTTATAAAAAAGAGTACCGTTTCATCGGATGGCTATTAGCAAAATCACCCTTGTCACGATACCCTTTTTAAGGAAAAAAGAGAAGTTTATATATCAAGTCTCTATAAAATGATATTTTACGGTCCTGAAATCACCTTTTTCAAAGCTAGGCATCACACCCAAATTCATAAGTGTTGCCCCCTTTAACGTACAATCCAATTCTCTCACATAATAATCTTTGTCTTTATCCAAACCGCATATCTTTAACCGTTTTACTTCCTCATTGGCATAACCGAGACGCCTGTATGCGGTGAGAAGCGCTTCCTTTTTATCTTTGGAAACCAGCATAAATCCAAAATAATTACTTTCCATCGGATTTTCCGTGCGGTATAAATCTCCGTTTAATACCAACTCTTCTATGTCATGGTATTCCTCAATCTGTTTACGCACGCATTCCTTGTCTTCTTCGGTAAAAACCGTAGTGTCCAGTTCATACCCTGTTGCTCCAAGATGCGCAATATCCGATCTTGTATCCATTTCTGTAATTCGCCCCGTCTGATGATTGGGGACCACAGAAACATGACAACTCATGGTGGACAAAGGATATACCATAGAAGTTCCGTATTGGATCAGTGTCCGATCCTCTGCATCCGTATTGTCCGAAGTCCAGACTTGCGGGAAATAGTAAAGTATGGCAGGATCAAATCTACCGCCTCCGCTGGAACATCCCTCAAAAAAGACTTCCGGATTTGCCTCTACAATCCTCTCACACAAATCATATAAACCGAGTGCATATCTATGGGAAAATTCTGCCTGCTCATCTTTTGCAAGCCCATAAGACCATACATCCGTAACATTTCTGTTATAATCCCATTTCACATAACTGATATTATGCTCATGTAATACTTTATTGACAGCTTCTACGATAGTATCCCTAACTTCTTTACGGGTGAGATCCAGCATATATTGATTTCGGCTCTGACACCTTACTCTTCCCGGTACACCAATTGCATAGTCTGGATGCGCACGATAGAGATCGGAATCTTCGTTTACCATTTCCGGCTCAAACCACAAGCCGAAGTTCATTCCAAGTCCACTTACATACTCGATAATTTCGGTAAGACCGCCTACCATCTTGTCTGTATTTACAAACCAATCGCCCAAGCCGGAAAAATCATCATCTCGTTTTCCGAACCATCCGTCATCAAGTACAAAAGTATCAATTCCCGTACCTTTAACTGCCTTGGCGATTTCTTTTAATTTTTGATTATCAAAATCAAAATAAGTCCCCTCCCAGTTGTTAATTACAAGGGGGCGTTTTGCTTTCACAAAACGTTTATTAATTAAATATTCTCTGTAAGCATCATGATAAATGCGGCTCATTCCGCCAAGTCCTTCATCGGAATAAGCAATCACGATTTCCGGAGTCTCCAGTTTTTCGCCTTTTCGCAATTTCCATGAGAAGTCAAAATCATTGATCCCTCCGGTCACTTGAATACTACCGTTGTTAATGCCTTCTGCTTTTAACACAAAAGAAGAAGAATAAACCAAACTAAAGCCATAAACGTCTCCGTGCTCTTCGGTCGTCCCCTTCTTTACAAGCGCCATAAACGGATTTAAGGTGGCAGACGAGGACATTCTCTTGGAATCCACAGAAATTACACCATGATGTACCGGAACGGCTTCTATTCTCCGCTCTCTTCCCCATGCACCGTATAAGGTCATAACCTCATAATCCATGTCAGGTACATGGAAAGTAAAGGAATAAGCTCTGTTTAAACTCACATCGCTTTCACCTTCATTTTTATATACAATACGCCTTGCAATGACATCCACATCATCATAGACTGTATAATATAAATCACATCCGAAATTACTGACAGCGTCCTTTAGATGCAAAATAAGTGTCTCGCCACCACGCATAGCAGGCATACCTTCCGGTTTTTGTTTCTCTCCTGCTATCTCATAACCGTCATACAATAATTCCACAATTCTGCTACCATCTTCATGCATTATCTCTAATGCAGGCTCTCTGTAATCTCCGGTTCCGTAGAAAGAGAGTTCTGCCGGAAACTGATGGTAAGAATCATAGCTCGGGTAAATTCCTTTTTGAGCCTTATATGTCGGGACCTGAGCAAGCATACTCCCTCCACTGTCACACCTGATATAGGTGATATCATCATGTCCTATGCTTTTTCCATAATACAAATGCTCGGCATAATGATATTCATTAATCATAAATGCATAGGTTGTACTTTTTCCGTCTAAATAAAATATTCTTTTTTGTTCGTTTACTGTAATTGCCATATAGCATCCCTATACAAATAACCACTCTGCCGATTTCCTGAAATATTCATTCCAAAATACACTGTCGTGAATCCCTTTACTTTCATAATAACAATGTTTCACATTATTACTTTCCAAAAATGCATGGAACTCCCTGTTTTTATCAAGCAGGAAGTCTTCCGTTCCGCATGCCATATAAATTTCCGGCATCTGCCCCTTCTGCATGATAATATCTTTAACCAGTTTTTCCGGATTATTTACACTTTCTCTTACTACCGCTAAATCTCCGAAGCATTTTGTATAATACGCATAATTTGCCACTTCATTGCTTTCGCCCGCTTGTAACTGTGCAATTTCATTTACAATCAAGGCTGAAGAAATTGCAACTATCTTCCCGAAGGTTTCAGGATAGGCAAGTCCTGTATGAAGAGCGCCGAAGCCTCCCATGGAAAATCCGCAAATAAAGGTATCTTCCTTTGTCATGGCAAGTCCGAAGGTTTTTCTTATATACTGTATCAGTTCCTCCCCCACATAGGTGCAATATTTATCTCCCGTCGCTTCACCATCCAGATAAAAAGAGTTCTCTCCGTTTGGCATTACCATTGCGAAATGATATTTTTCTGCCAAATCCGTCAAATTCCAAAAATAATCTGCACAACCGGTATATCCGTGAAGATAAAATACGGTTTTCATTTTCTTATCTTCCGTTTCTACTCCCCTTGGATCATTGGGTATAAACATATGAAAGGATACATCTCTGCATAACGAATGTGAATAAAAATTGATGTTGAATCTTGCCATTTCTGCCTTCCTCCTTCCGATTTTTCTCCTCTCTACTTCGTTTTTTTCCTTATAATCTGGCTTATCAGGAATTTCACAAACTCACTTTCTCCCACATGCCCCTTTACGCCATCTCCTGTAAACACCATCTCAAAAGTTTCTTCCTCGCAGTAGGGTTTCCACAGTGGCAGCTCTGTACCGTCTGCATCTACACCGTTTGGATTTCCGCTCTTTACGAAATGACATAAGTAATTACACATTTGCCTTGATAGATCATAATGTCTTCCCACAAAGGGTCTCCAACACTTGGCAAGGGTTTCAAAGAAAAACCACAAATCCACCGAATGAAAGCATCCCGGGTTATCCCATCCGGGAATATCCGGTTCAAACCGGTAATAATAAACCTCTTTTTTCTGTTTATTTTTATTATTTTGTAATGCCATTGCTTTTACGGTACACTCTATACCGCTTACTGCTGCATAGTTACCGTTTACATCCTTTTCCACCGCTTCCGGATATTTCAGAAACTGTTCGGAAAACTCACCGAAATATTCTTCTGCCTTAGCCTTAAGTTCATCCTTCAACTGTACACTTATTACATCAGGGAACTCATCTTTTGTATTACCTGACATAATAGGAACATCTACATGCTTTCCGGCAAGATATAACTCTACCGGATCGCCAAAACAAAAAACTCCATCTATAGTAGGGGCAAGCATACCATGCAAATCCCGAAATTCAGCATACTTTCCCCTTATATAATACGCGTCCAACTCACGTGCCTCGGCAATGGTTTCCACACCTAAATAGGTTAAGAAATCCTTTCCGTAACCTTCTGCTTCCTTTAATGTTTTCGGTATCATAAGAGGCAAATCCACATAAGGACTTCTGATCGCACCACTCATGACCACTGCCCTTTGAAACAATCCCTTATTGGTAGGACTGGTAAGCTGTGTCATGACACTCCCGCCTCCTGCGGACTGTCCTGCAATTGTAATATTTTCAGGATCTCCTCCGAAAGCGGCAATATTGCGGATTACCCATTTTAGTCCTGCCTGCTGATCCAAACTACCAAAGTTAGCCGGAGCCTCCGGCTGCTCTCTCGTCAAATCGGGATGTGCAAGAAAACCCAGTGCACCAAGTCTGTAGTTAACAGACACAACCACTACGCCTCTTCTTGCAATCCGCTCTCCGTCAAATTCCATTTCAGCGGTATACCCCCATTGAAAGGCTCCGCCAAAAAACCATACCAAAACAGGCAACTTTTCCTCTTCACTTTTTGCACCTGTCCACACGTTTAAATATAAACAATCTTCTCCCATAGGTATATCCGGATCAACATGCCATTCCCTGCAATAAATGTCATCCCCGAGCCCGGGTGTATCCTGTACGGATATAGGGGCATATTCATAAGCATTTCGTACCCCTTCCCAATTTTCGCAAGGCTGCGGTGCCCGCCATCTGTTTTTTCCCACGGGCGGTGCCGCGAAAGGAATTCCTTTAAAAGACGTTATTCTTGGATCCGCTGCCGGAAGTCCTTTCACTAACCCGTTTTCTGTTTTTGCTATCCGAATCATAGTTCAATATCCCTTTTTCACTATTGTTCTCATTTTTATAATGTGAAAATATGTACGTTTTCGTCGATTGATGCTGCAACCTGTGCAATACGGTCCGTTACATTTGCAATTTCATGCATCATGCCGTTAACAAGTTCCATGGAAGAAAGAGATTCTTCTGTTCCCGCTACATTTTCCTCTGCAATTGCGGTAAGGTTGGAAACTGTATCGACAACTTCTATTCTTTCCTTATCAACATCGGTGATCGCTTCACTAATCAGTGCAACTTCCTCCTGGGTAAGATCAACGTCCCTACGCACTTCCCCGAAGTTCTTTTCTGTAGACTCCAGATAACTGCTCTGTTCTTCCATAATACCCTTCACATGATTCATGGTCTCTACTGCCTTGGAGGAATCTACAAGCAACGTTTCAATAATGGTATCAATATACTTTGCAGATTCGTTTGACTGTTCTGCCAATTTCTTTATCTGATCCGCAACTACCGCGAAACCACGTCCCAATTCTCCTGCTCTTGCTGCCTCTATAGACGCATTTAAGGATAACAGGTTTGTCTCTTCTGCAATTGATGTAATGAGCTGTGCTGCATCTTTGATAATTAAAACTGACTCATTGGTAGAAATTGTCTGGGTATTAATTTCTTCAATTGCTTCCTTAGCCTGCATATTAATCTTGCTGAGCTGTCCTAACGCGCTTAAGGATTCGGAACTGGAGCCGCCGATTCTTCCTACCACTTCGTTCAACTCTGCAAATTTTGTTCTAATATCAGCAATGCTGTTACCAATATGAATAACACTTTCATTTGCTTTTGTAGTTTCCATTGCCTGACTGTTTGCACCCTGGGCAATATCATTGATTGCAGATTCTACATTTCGTGCTGCATCGGCTGTTGATGTGGAACCATTATTAATCTGTCCCGACGCTGCCCTAAGTTGTCTGCTGTTTTCTTTAAGCTGCTCTATAACTCCGCAAACAGAATCTACCATCTGGCTGACTGCATTGGCAATCATCCCCACTTCATCTTTTCTCTTACAATATACACGGAGTTCATCTTTTCTGGTAAAATCAAGAGTTCCCAATTTTTGTACAATTTCTGCAATCTTAACAATACCTCTTGCACTCATTCTGACAAAGAACCAGATTACAAAGGAACATACTACCAACATGATAATACAGATGATACCCAAAAAAGTAGTCAGTTTATTTACCGGTGCAAATGCCACATCTTTATCTACCAATTTTACAAATGCCCAATTTCGATCCGGCATGTACTGTACAACAGAAATAACCTCACTCTTTGTGGTACTGTCTACAAATTCTGTGGAAACAGAATTGTTTTCCGCACTTTTTACCTGTTCAATGACAGTAAGAATATTTGCATCTTCTATCACTGTTCCAATCTTTTCATCTTCCGGACAGAAAATATAAGTTCCTGCCGCCACATCAAGTAGCAGATAGTTGCTACCATCCTCTTCTCCCGTTAAACTGTTTAGGGTATTTCGAAGACCTTCAGCATAAATGGCTCCGCCTACATATCCCACAGGATTCTTGTCTGCTCCGTACACGGGATAATACATGGAAATAACCTGCATTCCCGTTGACTTTGATGCCATGATACCTGTATTATACATTCCTCCTGCCATTGCGTCCTGTAATTGTTTAAGGGCATCGCCTTCACGAAGTGTTACGCCGATTACTGCTTCTACGCAAGAAGATAAAACAGTCGAATTCCAATCAGAAATATAGATATTTTCAATATTCTCGCCGACCTCTGCATATGATAAGGTGTAATCTTGGAGAACCTGTGCATTGGAACCGGTATTAACTTTTGCAATTGTATCTGCAAGCTCCGGGCTCTGTGCAAATCCGATTAAATAGGTCTCCGCTTTATCCACATAATTATTTACGATCTCAGACTGCGTTTTCACAGAATCATTTAAAGATTGAATAATCGAATCTTCCATAACAACTGTCATCTGACTGTTTGTCGTATACCAGAAAAGCGACAAACCAATTACCAACATCACTGTTACCAAAATACTGATTTTTGTTGCAAGTTTCATATTCTTCATATGTAAGCCTCCTTTTATCGTATGTATATGTTTTAAAAGAACTTATTCACTTATTAAGCAGAATGCTCTAAGGCTGGCGTTTCCATTTCCTCTGTATGTAATATAAATTGCCTGCTTCCCGTCGGGAATACAAATATCCGTTTCATAGTCTTCCCAGACATTTGCATATTCTACTTTCAAACTTGCCAGCACGTCGCCGTCCCATTTATTTTTAATCTCAAATACACCATCTGCATATCCGCGCACAGAAATACGGATTTTTTTCACGCCTTTACAATCAAAGTATTTGAATCCTGCTGTGGTAGTATCTGTAATGTTTCCGATATATCCGGGATTCTCATCTCCGTCCCGTCCCTCCTGCATTACCTTAGGATATTTATCTCCTGCAATATACATGGAAGGATCATCTGTAAATAAGTTGCATGCCAGATATGCGGGATATTCACCCACACCCGGCAGGGGACCTCCGTTCAAACCACAGGATGTCAGTTCCACCTGAGGAATACTGCCATCTTCCTTGAAGACAATTTCCTCTGCACATCCCTGTCTGCTATACCACGTACCGTTTGTCTGTCTATGGTAGAAAATGTACCACTTCCCTGCTATCTCTACAATACTTCCGTGATTATTGGCACCGTATGCGGCAGGCATATCTGCCGGCTTATATGTATCAATATGCATATCACAATTGCTGACAATCACACCACCATAATGAAATCCTTCCGTAGGAGATTTACTTGTTGCATAGCAAAGTTCATGCATTACCTCTGATGAATAGATGAAATAATAAGTATCTCCACTTTTACGTATAGACGGTGCTTCAAAAAAAGCATGATTTTCATATTCTGTTCCGGCACTGTATTCACAGCCCGGCACAACAAATCTGGGAGCCTCTTTAATGGTAAGCATATCTTTATCCAGAACCGTTACCATAGCACCGGTTCTGGACTTATCTCCTTGTCCGCAAAAACCTGTATACAAGTAGGTAACATCACCTTCCGTAAGTACACCGGGATCGAATTGAGGCTCGTCGCCTTCCTTATCTCCCAATTTTGTTCCGTCTGCATAATGTACATACCCGTAAAATTCATATTTGCCTGCCGGAGTATCACTTACCGCAACAGAAACTACTGAAACATGATCAAGTACATAATACAAATAATACCTGCCATCCGGTCCCACCGTCACATCCGGTGCATATAAACACATTTTTCCATCTCTGTTTAGCGGATCTGCCGTTTTCGGGTAAATCACCCCTTCATAACGCCAATTGCCCAAATCATCCACCGGAGCTGACCAGCACACATAATCTCCGAGACAAAATACATGCCCATTGTAAAGGTCGTGGGAGCCGTAAACATAAACCCTGTTCCCAAAGACATATGGCTCTCCGTCCGGAATATACTCCCATGACGGCAAATAAGGATTAAAAGCCAACGATTTCATTACATATAACCTCCTAAAAACATAAAATATAACGTTCCCAAACAGTTCTGTGAAACGTTTTATTTATGTGTAAATTTTCTCATTTTTTCGCCTTTTTGTCAATACAATAGTCCTGTTTGTCCTCTATTCTTAACACAATTTGCTCAAAAAAAGGGTTGAATGAGTACTCTCATTCAACCCTCTTAGTAAGCATTATCTTATCATTATTTACCGGCAACTTCTGCCTTTAAGCTTTCTGTTAACGCAGGAAGAATCTTGTTTAAATCACCTACAATACCATAGTCAGCCACATCGAAGATAGGAGCTGTTTCGTCTTTGTTGATTGCAATGATAATATCAGACTCTTCCATACCTGCCAAGTGCTGGATAGCACCGGAGATACCGATTGCAAAATATACATTAGGACGAACTGTCTTACCTGTCTGTCCAACCTGTAAGTCTTTTGCTTTCCAACCTGCATCTACAACTGCACGGGAACAGCTTACAGTACCGCCAAGTACTTCTGCAAGATCTTCAAGAAGTTTGAAGTTTTCAGCACTTCCAACACCACGTCCGCCGGATACAAGAATCTTAGCGTCCATAATATCAGCTACGTCTGAAACTGCTTTCACTACTTTAACGATTTCAACATATTTGTTATCAGGTGTAAATCCGGGATTGTAATTAACTACAACTGCCTTCTTGCCAACTTCTCTGGGTGCTTTCTGCATAACACCGGGACGAACGGTTGCCATCTGAGGACGGAAATCGGGACAAGCGATTGTTGCGATTGTGTTACCACCAAAGGCAGGACGTGTCATGAGAAGCTGATTGTGAAGCTGCTCTTTTCCGGGAATGGGGTTAATCGGGAAATCACCGATATCAAGCTGTGTACAGTCTGCTGTTAAACCTGTGTGGATTCTTGCAGATACTCTAGGGCCTAAGTCACGGCCGATTGCAGTAGCACCTACGAGAACGATTTCAGGCTTAAATTCGTTAATAACAGATGCAAGAGCATGTGTGTAAGGCTCTGTTCTGTATTCTGCAAGTTCAGGGTCATCTACTACGATAACCTTATCTGCACCATATTCAGCAAGTTCATCAGCAAGTGCTGCAACACCTGAACCGATTAATACTGCTGTTACTTCTGTACCTAAATCTTTAGCAAGGTCTTTACCTTTGCCAACTAATTCCAAAGCGATTCCGCTAAGTTCATTATCTACCTGTTGAGCGTAGACAAATACGCCCTTATAATCCTGAATATTCATTTTGAACCTCCAATTATTTTATCGATTAGATGACATGTTTGTCTTTTAATTTACCAACGATATAATCTACTGCTTCTGTAGGATCAAGAACAACCTTTTCGCCTGCTCCCTTTCTTACTTTGTCAGAAGCCTTAGCAATCTGTGTAGGTGATCCCTTAAGACCTAAATTGGAATCTTCTACATCCTTAAGGTCTGCTCTTCCCCAAGTAGTAATTTCTGCATCATATGCATCGAAAATACCGCCGGGAGTCATATAACGGGGCTCATTTAATTCAGCAAGTGCTGTGATTAAGCAAGGCATCTTAGCTTTTAATACATGATATCTGTCATCATACTGACGTTCAACAACTACGCTGTCGCCTTCAATTTCAATCTTCTGTGCATAGGAGATTACAGGGATTCCGAGATGTTCGGAAATCTGAGGACCTACCTGTGCTGTATCACCATCGATAGCCTGACGGCCTGTGATGATTAAATCATATTCTAAGTTACGGATTGCTCCTGCGAGAGTCTGGGATGTTGCCCATGTATCAGCACCACCGAGTACACGGTCTGTTACAAGAATACCCTTGTCAGCGCCCATAGCCATTGCTTCACGAAGAACTTCTTCTGCCTTAGGAAGACCCATTGTTACTACAGTAACTTCTGCGCCATACTGATCTTTTAATCTGAGTGCTGCTTCCAAACCTGCTTTATCATCAGGGTTCATGATTGTAAGCATTGCACCTCTGTCAAGTGTACCATCGGGATTGAATTTAACGCCACCCTTTGTATCAGGTACCTGTTTAATACAAACAACGATTTTCATTGTATTTTCACTCCTTATTCTTTGTTTTCGTTAATATGTGATTACCTTGTCTAAATTATTTCAGCAAATCTGCAGAGATAACCATCTTCTGAACTTCGCTGGTACCTTCATAAATTTCAGTAATCTTAGCGTCACGCATCATACGTTCTACGTCGTATTCTCTTGTATAACCATAACCACCATGTAACTGAACAGCCTTGGTTGTAACTTCCATAGCCATTTCTGCAGCATAAAGCTTAGCCATAGCAGCTTCTACACCGTAAGCAGTCTTGTGATCTTTTGTATACTCATCTTTCTTAAGGGCAGCTCTGTAAACAAGTAACTGAGCAGCCTGAGCCTTTGTAGCCATATCAGCAAGCTGGAACTGTGTGTTCTGCTGAGCTGCAATAGCTTTACCGAACTGTTTTCTTTCCTTGGTGTATTCGATAGTTCTTTCAAGAGCGCCTTCACCGATACCAAGTGCCTGAGCAGCGATACCGATACGTCCACCGTCAAGTGTATGCATAGCAATCTTGAAACCTGCCCCCTGCTTGCCAAGTAAGTTAGCCTTAGGAATACGGCAATCTGTAAAGATTAATTCATATGTGGATGAACCACGGATACCCATCTTCTTTTCCTTTGTACCAAAAGTAAATCCGGGGGTTCCTTTTTCTACGATAAATGCAGAGATTTCTTTGATGAATCTGCCGAGTTTCTTTTCAATCATACCGGTAACAGCAAATACTACATAAACATCAGCTTCTTTACCGTTTGTGATGAAAATTTTAAAACCGTTAAGTACCCATTCTTCACCATCTAAAACAGCTTTTGTCTGCTGTCCCTGTGCATCGGTACCTGCTCCGGGTTCTGTTAAACCGAAAGCACCGATTTTCTTACCTGCTGCAAGGTCAGGTAAATATTTCTGTTTCTGTTCTTCTGTACCATATGTCAAAATAGGGTCACAGCAAAGGGAAGTATGTGCGGAAACGATAACACCTGTAGTACCGCAAACCTTTGAAAGTTCTTCAACACACATAGCGTATGTTAAAATGTCACATCCCTGTCCGCCGTACTCTTTGGGAACGGGAATACCCATGAAACCTGCTTTAGCCATTTTTTCAACTGTCACACGAGGGAATTCTTCTGTCTCGTCAACTTCCTGTGCTAAAGGCTTTACTTCTTTTTCAGCGAACTCTCTGAACAGAGTACGCGCCATTTCATGCTTTTTACTTAAAGTGAAATCCATGATTTTATTTCCTCCAAATATCTATTAGTTTATTTTACTGAGCATCAACAGGGGTTTTTGTTCTGTCAGCATTGTATACATAGAAGCCCTTACCGCTCTTAACACCAAGGTTACCGCCACGAACCATCTTACGGATAAGAGGACATGCACGATACTTGGAATCACCTGTTTCATTGTAAAGAACGTCCATGATTGCAAGGCAGATATCAAGACCTACAAAGTCACCTAATTCTAAGGGACCCATGGAATGATTTGAACCAAGCTTCATAGCAGCGTCAATACCTGCGATATCGGAAACACCTTCCATTTTGATGAATGCTGCTTCGTTAATCATAGGGATTAAGATACGGTTTACAACGAAACCTGCAGCTTCATTTACCTGAACGGGTGTCTTTCCGATTTCTTCGGAAATCTTAACAATTGTATCAACAGTTTCCTGAGGTGTATTAACACCTGCGATTACTTCTACCAATTTCATACGGTCTGCGGGATTAAAGAAATGCATACCAATCATAGGACGGTTTAATCCGTTTCCGATTTCTGTGATGGAAAGGCTAGATGTGTTGGATGCAAATACACATTCAGGCTTAACGAACTTATCAAGTTCAGCAAATGTATTTTTCTTAACTTCCATATTTTCGAATACAGCTTCTACGATTAAATCGCAGTCAGCACAAAGGTCTTCTTTAAGACCTGCTGTGATTCTTCCAACGATTGCATCAGCTACATCCTGTGTCATTTTGCCTTTTTCTACTAACTTAGCATAGCCTTTTGCAATTTTGTCTTTTCCGCCGTCTGCCCACTCCTGCTTTACGTCGCAAAGTGCAACTTCATATCCTTCTGTCTGAGCAAAAGCTTTTGCGATACCCTGGCCCATTGCGCCGGCACCAATAATACCTACTTTCATTGTAGTTCCTCCTTGTTTATATTTTATTTTTCATTTTCACTCAAGAATTCAGCAGCCTTGCTGCTGTCGTGCTTCGCACTCACCAATTCTTTCGTTGTAAAATCAGGCAAAATCAAATGTCTGCTTCGCAGCCGCTTGATTTTCTGCTGATTTTACATGTTTTTGAAAGGTTCTTTTACTTTTTCTTTATTCTTATCTAAGAAGAATGCCATTCCGTATCTCTGGTCTTCTGTTTCGAAGCAGTCACCGAAAAGTTTTTCTTCAATTACGATAGCTTCGTCCATTGATGCGTCAAGTCCTTCGTTGATTGCCTTCTTGCAGTTGCGGACAGCAATAGGTGCGTTCTTTGCGATACCTGCTGCCATCTTTTCTGCTGCGGGCATCAATTCTTCCTGTGTATAAATTGCATTTACAAGACCGATTCTAAAAGCTTCGTCAGCCTTGATATTTCTTGCTGTATAAATCATCTGCTTCGCCATACCTGCACCTACAAGACGTGCAAGTCTCTGTGTTCCGCCAAATCCGGGTGTGATTCCAAGACCTACTTCAGGCTGTCCGAATACTGCATTATCGGAACAGATTCTGATATCACAGCTCATAGCGATTTCACATCCGCCGCCAAGAGCAAATCCGTTGATTGCTGCAATTACGGGGATAGGGAATACTTCTAACTTACGGAATACGTCATTACCTTTCTTTCCGAAAGCTTCACCTTCCGCCTTGGTAAGTGTGCTCATTTCACCGATATCAGCACCTGCAACAAAAGATTTCGCTCCTGCACCTGTTAAGATAAGGCATCTTACTTCGTCAAGATTCACTGCATCAAGTGTAGCATCAAGTTCCTCAAGAACTGTAGAGTTTAAAGCATTTAATGCTTTTTCACGATTGATGGTGATGATGCCGTATGCACCTTTTTGTTCGTATACGATAAATTCCATTTTCGTAACTCCTTTTCTTAATAATATTTAAACTTTCAGGACCTGACACTCATCTGCCAAAGCAAATAAGTTGTACTATCAATCCTGTTTCTTTCATTTCTAAACATTCCGATAAGCAGACCTAAAAACTTAAGCCTGCTTATCTTCATTTTTCATGTTCTTAATTAGTCTTCAATTTTAACGATAGTGGAACATCCCATACCGCCACCGATACAAAGTGTTGCAAGACCTGTCTTAGCACCCTTTGCCTGCATTTCATGAAGCAGGGTAACAAGGATACGGCATCCGGAAGCACCTACAGGGTGTCCGAGTGCAATTGCACCACCGTTAGGATTGAGCTGCTTATCTACATCGATACCAAGATCTCTTCCCACTGCAATAGACTGAGCAGCGAAAGCTTCGTTTGCTTCGATGATATCGAAATCTTCAATCTTCATTCCTGTCTTTTCCAGTACTTTCTTTGTGGAGTAAACAGGACCGATACCCATTACTTCGGGACGGCAGCCTGCAAGTCCGCCTGCTACGAAAGTAGCCATGGGTTTAACGCCTAATTCTTTTGCTTTTTCTTCGCTCATTACAACGATTGCTGCTGCACCGTCGTTGATACCGGATGCGTTACCTGCTGTAACAAAACCGTCTTTATTAATTGCACGAAGCTTAGCAAGACCTTCCATTGTGGTATGTGAAAGAGGGCCTTCGTCAACCTTGAATTCAACCATTTCTTTTTTCTTCTTAACCATTACAGGTACGATTTCTGCATCAAATGCACCGCTTGCCTGAGCAGCTTCTGCCTTCTGCTGGCTCTTAACTGCCAACCCATCAAGTTCTTCACGGGTGATTCCCCATTCACGACAGATATTATCAGCTGTCATAATCATATGGTAGTTATTAAATGCATCCCAAAGAGCATCATTTACCATGGTATCTACTAAAGTACCATTGTTCATTCTATAACCAAAACGAGCCTGAGGCATAGCATAAGGAGCCATGGACATATTTTCCATACCACCTGCTACAACAATGTCAGCATCTCCTGCCATAATCATCTGTGCAGCCTGGTTTACACAGTTAAGACCGGAACCGCATACAACGTTCATGGTAACTGCAGGTACTTCAATAGGAAGTCCGGCTTTGATAGATGCCTGACGAGCAACGTTCTGCCCCTGTCCAGCCTGGATTACACATCCCATGTAAACCTGGTCAACCTGTTCAGGTGCTACACCTGCTCTGTTTAAAGCTTCCTTAATTACGATTGCACCAAGTTCTGCAGCGGGTGTTGTGCTTAAAGATCCGCCCATGGTGCCGATAGCAGTACGGCATGCGCCGGCTAAAACTACTTTCTTTGCCATTATTACTTTCCTCCGTTTTAAATACTTATATTTACATGTGTCTTTCAATGATTGTTAATTTTTTATCATTGCCAGCCTTTTCATTATAACATAGGGCATTTATTTTTGCAATCCATTACATAAGGTATTTAAAAAAAATGTCATAACCTGCAGAATTGTTCTTCTGCATGGTTATGACATTTTGCTTGTTTCAATATCTTCTTAATAGTTTTCAGGCTTTACCTGGAAGTAGCTTTGAGGATGTGCGCATACGGGGCAGATATCGGGCGCCTGCTTACCTACACAGATGTGTCCGCAGTTTCTGCACTGCCAGATGGTATCACCGTCTTTAGAAAATACCAGTCCGCCTTCGATATTGGCAATCAGTTTACGGTATCTTTCTTCATGTTCTTTCTCTACTGCTGCCACTCCTTCAAACAAGGTGGCAATCTCTTCAAAACCTTCTTCTCTTGCTTCCTTGGCAAATTTATCATACATGTCAGTCCATTCGTAATTTTCGCCTTCAGCTGCATGGCCTAAGTTCTCAAGCGTAGAACCGATTCCGTCATTAAGAAGCTTGTACCACATTTTGGCATGTTCTCTTTCATTTCCTGCTGTCTCTTCAAAAATAGCAGCAATCTGCTGATAACCGTCTTTCTTTGCTTTAGATGCAAAGTAAGTATATTTGTTGGTCGCCATGGATTCTCCGGCAAATGCTGACATTAAGTTTGCTTCTGTTCTTGACCCTTTCAAATTCATAATTAATACCTCCTAAAATGTTTTTCTAAATAATATATAGAAAAGTGTACTCTTATTTTACACTATTTCTGTAAATTTGTCTGCACCGACTCCGCAAACCGGACATACAAAATCTGTAGGTAATTCCTCTCCTTCGTATACATATCCGCACACCTGACATTTGAATTTCTTCTTTCCTTTTTCTGTTTCTTCAGGGAGATATGTAGGTGCATTCTTGGGGCTCTTACCTTTTATCACCTTATGATAATAAGAATAAGTCATAGGCTCTTCATCTGACATAACTTCTCCCCCAATCACTTCTCCTAAAAATATGGTATGGGTTTCCGTCTCCATCTTATTAATTACATTGCACACAATATATCCGCAAGCATCCGTCACTACCGGCATATAATCCTTCAGTTCATGAGAAACCTTTTCAAACTTATTGGTATCCCTGCCACTAAAGAAACCAAGAGTTCCAATTACCGAAGGGTCTGTCTGTTCCTTCAAAACCGAAACAGCAAATCTTCCGCTCTGTGCAATGCACTCATTGGTATAATTATTATGATTAATGCTGATAGCAACTGTCGCCGGATTTGCTGTAATCTGCATAACACTGTTGGCAATGCATCCTGTCGGACGTCCGTTATCCCATGTTGTTACTGCGTATACACCATATGAAAGTTTTGTAAATACCTTATTATCCATAAGCCTCTCTCCTCTCTCGAAATCAGTAATGGTTACTGTTATTATATATTATCATTATAATGTTGTCAATCCAATTATTACCATTTTTTTCAGAAAATATTCTTAATCAGATTTTCTCTGTCTTCTTTCCTTTCATTGACAAAGCTTCCTCTTCTCCCCTATAATCGTATGGTACTTACATTATATATAAAAGGAGCCCGTTTATGAGCATCTTAAATGTTGAACATTTAACTCACGGTTTTGGAGACCGTGCTATTTTTAATGATGTTTCCTTCCGTCTTCTCAAAGGAGAACACATTGGACTGATTGGTGCCAACGGTGAAGGAAAATCTACTTTTATGAATATTATCACCGGAAAGCTGATGCCGGATGAAGGTACTGTGGAATGGTCTAAAAATGTCCGTGTAGGATATCTCGACCAGCACACCGCTCTTGAAAAAGGCATGAGCATTCGCGACGTCCTCTCTTCCGCTTTTGATTTTCTGTTTGAAATGGAAACACAAATGAATGAAATCTGTGACAAGATGGGCAGTGCTACAGAAGAAGAACTGGAAGTATATATGGAAGAATTGGGTACGATTCAGGATTTGCTTACCATGCATGACTTCTATATGATTGATTCCAAAGTAGAAGAGGTAGCAAGAGCCCTTGGTCTTCTTGATTTAGGACTTGACAAGGATGTCACTGACTTAAGCGGCGGCCAGCGAACCAAAGTACTTCTGGGAAAACTTCTGCTGGAAAAACCCGACATCTTACTCCTCGACGAGCCTACCAACTATCTGGACGCCGAGCATATTGAATGGCTGAAGCGTTACTTAAATGATTATGAAAATGCTTTTATCTTGATTTCTCATGACATTCCTTTCTTAAACAGCGTTATCAACCTGATTTATCATATGGACAATCAGGAATTAAACCGCTACGTAGGAGACTATGACAAATTCCAGGAAGTTTATGCCATGAAAAAGTCCCAGCTGGAAGCAGCCTATAATAAGCAGCAAAAGGAAATTGCTGACCTTAAGGACTTTGTTGCCAGAAACAAAGCAAGAGTTGCCACCAGAAATATGGCAATGTCACGCCAAAAGAAATTGGATAAAATGGATGTCATTGAACTGGCTCACGAAAAGCCGAAGCCGGAATTCAATTTCAAGGAAGCCCGTACACCGGGCCGATACATTTTCCAAACCAAGGACTTGATTATCGGTTATGACGAACCACTTTCCTCTCCTTTAAATTTAGAGATGGAACGGGGACAAAAAATCGTCCTTACCGGTGCCAACGGAATTGGAAAAACCACATTGCTCAAAAGTATTTTGGGATTAATAAAGCCCATCTCCGGCAGTGTGGAGCAGGGCGATTACTTAAGCATTGGATATTTTGAACAGGAGATGGATCAAAGTATTTCCACCACCTGTATTGAAGAAATCTGGAAAGAGTTTCCCGGTTTCTCCCAATATGAGGTACGCTCTGCCCTTGCCAAGCGCGGGCTTACCACTAAGCATATTGAAAGCCTTGTAAAGGTTTTAAGCGGTGGTGAACAGGCAAAGGTCCGTCTGTGCAAACTGATTAACAGAGAAACAAATATCTTGCTCCTGGACGAGCCTACCAACCACCTGGATGTGGATGCCAAAGATGAATTAAAGCGTGCCCTTAAGGCTTATAAGGGAAGTATTCTGATGGTGTGCCATGAACCGGAATTTTATGAAGGTCTGGCTACCGATGTGTGGGATTGCACGAAATGGACTACGAGGTTGTTTTAAGCATGCGTTCTAAGCAAGCATTTTAAGTTGGTATCAAAAGCTCTTACTCTTTCTTTGTTTTCGGGAGTTTCTTGCTTTTATGCCAACTTTTCTTGCCTTTCCCTTCGCCTCGTTGGGTTATTTTCTTGCACTTGTACCAACTTCTCTTGTTTTTTCTCCGTTTCGTTGGGACGTTTTCCTTCGTCTGTACCAACTTTTCTTGCTTTTTCTTCTGCGTCGTTGGGTTCGCTACTCCGTTTTGTACCAACTTCTCTTATTTTTTCTCAGTCTCGTTGGGTTTCTTACCCAGTTTTATACCAACTTCCTCGCCCCTTTCTTTATCTCGTTGGTTCCCTTCTATTTATGCAATAGACTTTCTATTCAACCTTCCACAAGATTAAATTTTTCTAAACTCATTGTCACTATATCATCCCTCTGCTATACTTACCTTGTAACATTTTTTATTCTTTTTCAAAGGTTCTTGATTGATTCTATTTATCTTAAAATTCTTTTATAGTTCAAATCATTTCCCTTGAAAAACAAAACTTCATATCTTAAGGAGGACAATCTATGTCTAAATCTATTTCTGATCTTTCGGACAATCTATCTGTCCGGGACCTGCCACTACCTTCTTTTTCTGACAAAGAAGCGGTAGAGGCATATTTAAAAACCATTCCCACAGCATGGGAATATTTCATTCTGCTTCCAACAAAAATACAGCAGGAACTCATCAACTTCTGTCTGGGAAAACAAGGACTAAAGGTTACTTATGACTCCGTTTTTAGGAAAATCTTTAATCCACAATCAAAAAATGGTGTGATACGTTTGGAATCTTTATTATCAGCCATTTTAAACAGGCAGGTAAGAATTATCAAAATCATACCAAGGGAAGGCACACAGCTGAGTGAACATGCTGGCTTTGTCATCATGGATATTCTGGTACAGCTTGATGACGGCTCCTATGCCAACGTGGAAATGCAGAAAATCGGTTATAACTTTCCTCTTGCCAGGGCTGACTGCTACATCTCTGACATTATCATGCGTCAATACGTGGATGCCAAAGCTGCCCTAGGAAACAATTTTACCTTCCGGGCCATGCATAAGGTCTACTGCATTATCCTGATGGAACAAAGTCCCAAAGGTTTCTGTACTGATACCGGTTCGTACATCCACAGACGGCGGGCAACCTTTGATACCGGTATCTATACACAAGATGCAGGACTACATGAAGAAATATTTATATGTCTTGACAGTTTTCGTTCTATTGTACATAATATAACTAAAAACAGTAATATTCTGGAAGCGTGGCTTACCTTTTTAAGTGCCACGGAGCCTGAAAATATCCACTCACTCATCAGTTCTTTTCCTGATTTCGCAGGTATCTATCAGGAAATTGCTGATTTTTCAAAGAAACCGGAGGAGCTTATGTTTTGGTTTTCGCAGGAACTTTTAAAAATGGACAAAAATTTAGAGCGTCTTATGGCAGAAGAAGCGCAGGAGGAAGCTAGGCTGGCTAAAGAAGAACTGAAACTGTTCAAGGAAGAAGCACAGGAAGAAATAAGGCTGGCTAAGGAAAAAGCGCGGAAAGAGGCGGCGGCTATAAAGGAAGAGGTGGCGTCTATAAAAGAAGAAGCCGACCAAAAAATAGGCATTCTCAAGCTATGTCTTAAAGGTAAGTCCCCGGAAGATATCGCGACAGAATTAAATCTTTCAATAGAATATGTAAAGAAGGTATTAGAAGAAGAATAGAGTTTCTAAGTTACTTTGCAACCATTCAAATTTGTGAAACGCCCTGCAACTTAGCAGGGCGTTTCGTTTCAAAACATTATACATATATACTTTTAACCATTCTTTTTTTCGCAGAATTTATTAAACTCTACGATACCATTCTTTTTTTGAAAACACTTAACATCCATCATCTTATTCAGGTCTAAGGTCAAAAGTAAGAGCCACTTTCTCTCCATCAACTTCTACATAAAGAGTTGCCATTTGCCTTCCTCTATTTCTTGTTTCAGCTGCATCTAATTTGTTGATTTCATAACAATCTTTGTCATGTAAAATCTCTAATATACAAATTCCTTTAGTTTTTCTAAGTACTTTTACTCCTTCAGGCAAATATAATGCCATTAAATCTACATCAGGATTAAAGTTAACTATATCGCCATTTTCAATAATTTCTTTCCTTCCTGTTTCATCATTGAAAATAACAACTTTAGGTTCATCGATAATACCAACAAAAGTTTGAATCCATTCTCCACCAGGAAGTGTAGATTCCATATCAATACCTTCATATGTTACAGCCTCAGGTGTAGGATCAGGTGTAGGATCGGGTGTGGGTTCAGGTGCAGGTTCAGCTTCTTTTACTTCTTCCTTTACCTCTACTTCTTTTACTGCTGTCTCTTCAGTTTCTGTTTCTTGTACAACGGTTACTTCTGAACTTTCTGACTTGTTTATCGCTTCTGTTGATGAACATCCCATGAGTATTGTTATCACATATAACACAAGAATTAATACTGCATTATTAATCCTTTTGTCTCTTTCACTTTTCATAAATAAGATTCTCCTTTTCTCATTCATTTCAAAAATAATTATAGCCCGTATGTGGGCTATTGTCAATGATAGGGCATCTATATACCATGTAATTAATATAAATATGAAAAGGTGCTCTGATATGATTTCATTTAATCCACTTTGGAAAACTATGAAAGAACGAAATATCTCTCAATATAAGCTGATAAAGGAATACAAAATCAGCACCGGCCAACTAGACCGATTACGAAAAAACGGAAACGTCAATACATATACTCTCAACCAACTTTGTAAAATTCTAAATTGCAACTTACAAGATATTGCTGAATACATTGAAAGTTCAGATGACATCCAAAAATAAAACACCATACAAAAAAGGAAGTCGCAAACTGATGTGACCCCAAAAAGTTAGACTTTTATTGCGTAACAGATTTAACATCTGTTACGCATTTTTTATGCAGCCAGAAGATTGAGTCTGTACTCTACAGGACTCATCCATCCAAGTTTCTGCTTAATTCTTTGCTCGTTGTA
>JAZNAE010000015.1:0-84433 GCA_045586385.1 Lachnospiraceae bacterium | reverse complement strand
GAAGAATCAAAAATCCAAGATTTTTGCTGACTTTACGCATATTGTCATACCAGCCGACAATCGTAACCTTCTGACCTGCGTCAGAAATTCTTAACTGATTACAATTATGTGTTCTTGACTGTACCATAGTGACTCCTTTATATTCTATATATTCTTATTTTCTTTACGAAATGTTTCCGTAATTTTTCCACCGAAATTGATTATACATATTTTCAGTTTACTTTGCAAGGTCGGCATACCTTAAAAAGAACGCACACTCTTCATCATTACACTTGACCGCCTCATCTAACTTACAGTTTACGTGAAATACATGGGCGACTTCCTTCTGCTGCTTGCTCCCATAAATTTTCAGTTCACTTTCCACGCCTTTTTCTAAAAGAAACTCATGCAGTGGTTTTGCATGGGGAAGCATATTGTCGTTATGGGCACTCATCACAAACGCCGGTGGAAACTTGTCCGTTACATAATTAAGGGTATTCATACTTTCCGGAAATTCCTTCGTATGCAAGATCTTCTTTACAATTTGCTTACCGATATACTCTACGCACACACTACCATGGCTTTTATTTACAATAAACCTAAAATCGTAAATACCGCAATTCAAGGCTACTGCCCGTATTTTTACTTTTGGAACTTTAAAACCAAACAAAGCCTCGTAGTCCGGATTGGAACAGATAGTTACATACTGAAATGCAAGCTGCGCTCCTGCAGAATCCCCTACCACAAACAGCTGCTCTGTATCAACCATATATTCTTTTCCTTTTTCTTCCAAAAAAGCAAGAGCACAATTGATATCCTCAAGCGGGGCGGGATATTTGCTTTCCGGTGCCAGCCGGTAATTCATATTGACAACGGTAAATCCTCTTTTTGCAAGTTCCATGCAATAATATTGGTAAATTTCTTTAGAACCATATACCCAGCCGCCACCGTGTACATTCAGGATGGTCGGTGCCGGTGCTGTCACATCTTTTTTGTAATAAACGTCAAGGAGATTTTCCTCTCCATATGGTCCATAAGAAAGATTATCATGACGCTTGATACATTCCGGGGTAGTTAGCCCCTCATCACGCTTTGCATCGGCCCTTGCCCAATTTTTGCGGATACTTCTTACTAATAAACTTAACATCTTATCTCCTGTGTGCTATAATCAATAGCAGTTTTAGAAAGAGAGGTTCCATACATGGAAATCAGAAGAGCTTGTTTAAAAGATATGGAAGGCATTAATAACCTCCTTATGCAGGTATGCCTTGTCCATCATAAGGGACGCCCCGATTTGTTCAAATACGGTGCAAAAAAATACACCGATGAAGAACTATCTGACATAATTAAAGACGACCTACGCCCCATTTTGGTTGCGGTAGATGAGAAAGACAATGTTTTAGGGTACGCCTTTTGCATCTTCCAGCAACACTTAAACAACAATATTCTCACGGATGTGAAAACTCTCTATATTGATGACCTTTGCGTGGATGAAAATCTCCGCGGACAGCATATCGGCAAAAAGCTCTATGATGCGGTTCTCTCCTTTGCAAAGGAACACGGTTGCTATAACGTAACCTTAAATGTATGGAGTTTAAATGAACCTGCCATGAAATTTTATGAATCCTGCGGTCTTAAACCCCAAAAGGTTGGAATGGAAACCATTTTATAAACTTTCTATTCTGTCAGCCGCGATGTACAATGTGCACATCTGGTTGCTTCTATGGCTATTTCGCTCTTGCAATATGGGCATATCTTGGTTGTAGGTGCTGCAGGCTCTTCCTTTTTCTTTCCGATTGTCAGCATCTTATTCATGGCCTTAATTAAGCAGAATAAGATAAATGCAGTGATAATGAAGTTTACAACCGCTGCCAAAAATGCAGATGCAAACAGCTTCACATCGGCACCGGTGTATGTTGCCTGTCCCATCAGCACATTTAATACAGGATTAATAAAATTGTCCGTAAGGGATGTTACGATTCCTGTAAAAGCACCACCGATAATGATACCGATTGCCATGTCCATTACGTTGCCACGCAGGGCAAACTGCTTAAATTCATTCAAAAACTTTTTCATGCTGTACCTCCATTTTTTACTTTTGTTCTTCCATCCATATTTCCATATATTCTTCAATGATGCCAAAAGGCGCAGGCCCAATGCTCATAATAAATTCATGAAAATCCTTACTGTCAAAATCGTTTCCCAGCTCTTCTTCTGCCTCTTCTCTTAAATCCAGTATCTCTAAATAACCGATAAAATAGTTCATATAATTGGCCGGTTCTTCCACGATATACTCGAAAATTTCATCTGCAGCTTCTTTATCTGCCACACCATAAGATGCAAGATATTCATAGACTTCCTCCCGGTCCCAGCCGTCATAATGGATTTTCATATCAAGATAAGCACTCAGTGCAAGGCTGGTGGCGTTATTTCCTGCATACAGGCTTGCAAGCGGTTCATCCATTCCGGCATAACGGTAACCGTATTCATGCTCTACATAAGTAGCCCATCCCTCCGAATAGCCTGTGGTGGAAAATAAATTTCTCACAAGCGGTAAATCGCAGGATGCTGTGTACACATTCTGATATAAGTGTCCCGGATAACCTTCGTGTGCCAATGTGGTATAAAGATTCATGGTTCCCGCACTGTCACCTTCCGTATACTTCTTATTAATATAGATGGTGTTTCCTTCAAAATCATCAACAGGCGGTGTCAAATAAAATGCCGGACTTAAATTTTCTTCCATGGAAGAATGTACGTACTTAATGGTATAATCCACATCCGGCGGCGTCGGAAAATCCTCTTCTATCTTTTCCGCTAAATCTTCAAGTGCCTGCGCCGGTTCCACCTCTTCAAACTCATAGGACATTAAATCTGTGAGAATTTCCGGGTTCTCCAAATAAGCCATTTGTAATTCATACATATAATCTGTCAGAAATTTTTCGGTTTCTTTTGCCAGTTTTTTAATCGATTTATCTGAGCCGGTACCTGCGTACACCAGATATTCATAGTACTCTTTTCCGTCCTCATAGTAGCAAAGACCGAGTTCATTTGTACCTGTGCCTTTCAGGTCGGTTAATCCCTCAATAAAAGTTTCATAACCATCCACCACTTCCGTAGTGATAATCTCTTTATTCTTTTCACAGTACTCTGCTTTCTTTTCCTCTGAAAGCCCATCAAATGCATCTATCTTATCGTTAAAAACTTCTATCATATAATTTTCTTCAGGCTCAGCTATAAACTCTTCGCACTGGGCAATGATTGCATCTGCCGCATAATCCGCCATAAACAAACCGGCCTCTGACTTTTCTTCCTCAAATTCGATAATTTGCTCTGCAATATCATCCACCAGTGCAACAAGTTCCAAATAGTCTTTAATGTCCTGCTCTGTTCTGAATGTATATTCAGCAAGCAGCACCGGAAGCTGTGCCTGATATCCTGTAGTCGGCCCCAGTATTTCAGAATAAAGGAGTAAATCCTCTGCCTCAAGCTCTGTATCCAGATAGTTAAGAACAATATCATAGGTAAGTTTCTGTTCCTCGGAGAGGCGCTCCCTGTCAAATTCTGCTATCTCATCCTTAAGTTCTTCCATTTCCAAATAGCTTTCTTTCATTTTCTCCAGAGAGTACTCTCCCAGGGAAACCTCATAATCTTCTATTCCATAGTTCTCCGGATAAGCCAATGTATAATGTAAATTAATGGTATTGGCAACTATCTCATTTTTAAAAAGTTCATCCATATAAGCATCAAAAGCTGCCGGGCTTTTTTGATAACTCTGCCAACCTTTAACGGCTACTACAGAAACGATAAGTAGTGCCATCAGACATCCGGCTATTATAATCCATTTTTTATTCCTTTTTTGTTCCTTTTCCATGTTATGCCATCTACCTCTTTCACACATAATTAAGTCCATAAATAATATTATTATTTTTACGCACATATTGCAATACAAAAAAGCAACCGCTTTGCGATTGCTCTTTTAACTGCTTTCTCTAAATTTCTTTTCTCATTTCCTCATGCTGACGTTTCTTCATCAGATACATAGCTTCATCTGCTTTCTTTAAGCACTCGGATAAATCCAATTTCTCATTTGCATCCACTACAAAGTATCCGATACCGGCCCTTAATGGATATGGCAATTTCATTTGGATTACCTTTTCTTCCAATCTCTTGTTGATGGTCTGTATCGCTTCCTCTATCTGCTGCTCATCTACATATTCTCCAACCACCAAAAATTCATCGCCGCCATAGCGTACTACAATCCAATCCTCTCCGAGAACCTCATTGATTACATCGGCAACAATACAGATTGCGGTATCTCCATGTAAATGTCCGTATTTATCATTAATTACTTTCATTTTATTGATATCTGCAAATATAAGCACTGCATTTTTTCCCTGCTTATGGCACTGCTCAAGATAAGGATATGCAACTTTTTCACAACCTGTCCGGTTATACACCCCTGTAAGACCATCAGTGACGGATAACTGTGTAAGCTGATCATGCAAATCTGCAATAATCATATTCTGTCTCAAACGGCTAAGCCCCTGTACAACGGATCTGACCCAGTTGTACATACAATAATTATAGATAATGGGAAGTTCGTCTCCAAAAACCACATATCCGTAACTACCTTCTATGCTGTATAATGGGAGAAATACGTATACCCTTCCACATTCACCTTCCTCATCATAGCCGGGAACTAAACGCTTTGTCTCTATGTAAGCCTGTTCTTGTGGCTTACCATCTTTTAGCCCGCATATTACATTCATCCTGTCAGTATATCCCGACTTTTTTAACAATGCCGTGCCCTTGAGTGTATGGAAAAAATTTTCCACCAAGCAAATATAAAATTCACTTCCTTCATATTCGTGATTTTTATTAAAAAATTCATTCACGGAAATGTGAAAATCACGCTCTGATGAAATCAAGGATATACTGTCGGCTATGTCACACAGGTGTCCCACCCAGAAAGAGTTTTCCACATAATTCGCATACACTCTGTTTTCTCTGATTCGTCCGCCTCTTTTCTTGGTTTCATGATTCATGCAACCGCAACTTTCCCCGGTCACCGCTCTGGAATCAATATACTTAGATGATACGGATGGTTTCCCATCTATCTTGTCAAGCAGATACTGCATTCCCTGGTATCCCATATCATCCCAATTTCTGTCTACTGTTGCAATGGTAGGGTAATAACTTCTTACTGAAAGCAAATGATCAAATCCCGTAAGTTTTACGTCATCCGGCACAGTAATACCATTGTTTTCAAGTGCAGAGCATGCCGCCATCGCCATAACATCATTTGCACAAACAACCACGTCAGGCAACGCAGGGTGTTCTTTAAGCCATGCAGTCAACTTAGGTTCCACCTCATAATAATTCCAGTTACAGTATAAAATATTTTCATCTTTCAAAGACAAATTTTTCTTCCTAAGGGCGTCTTCCAATGCCTTTCTTCTGCTTTCACTTTCTGCATTTCCCTTTGGACCACTTATAAACAATACATCACTTACATTATGCTCTTCCACAAGGTGATTACAAAGTTCAAACATTCCGGAATAATTATCGGAACCCAAAAAATCAATATCGGGCAAGTGGTATTCCAGACTGACGGAAGGAATATTTGTCTCTTTCACAAAATTGCACAGATATTCAATTTCTGATTGTAAATGGAATGTATTTGCAAGAAGTATGATTCCGTCAAATGCTCCATGTTCAAGCAGTTTATTAATATTCGTATCACCTATGTGCTTATATGGCTCAGTATCATTTACAGAATAATTAAAAAAGAAGAAAACATCCGCATTATTTTCCGCTGCACATTTACGAATACCGGACATTACAATTTCTAAATATTCATTACTCCAACCATTTCCGCATACTGCAATCTTTCTTTTCATTAAATATTTCCTCTACCATTTGTGTATATATACTTTTAATATTATAGTACATTGGTTCCGGTTTTACAATTATTTCTCTCAATACAATCTATCTTATTATTTTTGTCAGATTTGTTGTTACAAATTATTACTTTTTATGATTATATGATAATTTATCATAACCAGTCAACAATAGTATTAACATTTGATAAAATGTGGAGAAAGGAGCAGACAATTATGAAACCACTGAAAGAAAGATACTCACTCTCGTTAGACAGCGATGTGGCAGAAGCAATAAAAGAAATGGCAGAAGAAGACGACCGCTCCTTCAGCCAATTTGTAAATATGATTTTAAAGGATTATCTGCAGAAACATAAAAATACATCTATCTTATAGAAATTGTACAAATCTGACATTATATGGTAAAGTATTATTGATAACTTTATGTAGCAAATGGTAATGTACGGAGAAAATCATGGCAAAATTATATTTTAAATACGGGGTTATGGGCTCCTCCAAATCGGCACAAGCCCTGATCACCAAATTCAATTACGAAGAAATGGGCATGACTGTTTGGCTGATTAAACCCAGTATTGATACCAGAGATGGTGCAGGCACTATCAAAAGCCGTATCGGTATCGTAAAGGAAGCACAGGTAATCACACCCGACCAGAGTATTATTGAAGAATATAAAAAAGCAGGCAATCATAATGTCATCATTGCAGACGAGTCACAATTTTTTACCCCTGAGCAGATTGATGAACTCCGCAGATTAGTTGATGAAGAAGACCTTCCCGTACTTTGCTTCGGTCTTCGTACAGATTTTAATACCCGCTTTTTCCCCGGTTCCATGCGGCTTATGGAACTTGCGGATTCCATTACAGAAATTAAAATGGTATGCGCCTGCGGACGCAAAGCCACCGTCAACGCACGTATAGACGAACAAGGTAATATCGTCACCAAAGGAGAGCAAGTGTTCCTCGGTGGCAACAATAAGTACATGGCTATGTGCCACAAATGTTGGAAAACCAAACAAACAGGAGGCAGATGATTTTTCATCTGCCTCCTTTCATCATTCTCTATGATTATCTATCTGCTACCCTTATCGTAAGGAATACCTTCACTTTTCGGTGCCCTTGACTTACCCGACGTAAATGCAAGTACCACCAGAGAAATAATATAAGGCAACATATTATAAACACCGCTGGGTATCTTCAGATTCACCAGGAAGTCAAATCCGAAGTATACATTGGAAAGTGCCCTGAACAAACCAAAGAGAAGTGCTGCCAGTGCAATCTTAGTAGGCTTCCACTGTCCAAAAATCATAACTGCCAATGCAAGGAAACCAAAACCGGCAACCCCGTATTCAAACTTCCACTCGCTGACACCTGCGGTAATATAAACGATTCCGCCAAGTCCTCCAAGCACACCGGAAATCAACACACCGGCCCAACGCATCTTGTACACATTAATACCTGCAGAATCCGCCGCCTGGGGATGTTCCCCACATGCCATCAATCTGAGACCGAACTTGGTCTTGTAAAGAGTAATATAAGAGACAACCAGTGCTATCACCGTAAATACCATAAACCAGTTAAACTCAAAGCCACCGATATTGATAATAAAGGCTGCTTTTTCCTCTACATACTGCACGGTAGATGATACGTCATCCGGGTTAGCTGCTGTGTTTAAAGCCTTAACGATTACTGTTGCTGCTGCCGTACCAAGCATGTTCATGGCAGTTCCCACAATTGTCTGGTCTGCCTTGAAATGAATGGCAGCCACTGCCAACAATACGGAATACAATAAACCTGATAAAATACTTGCCAGTACCACCAGAAGAATAATCACAAACGCAGAAGTACCGGAGGGCAGATATCTCATCATCAGGGCTCCACCAAGCGCTCCGATTACCATGATACCTTCAAGACCTAAGTTAATCACACCGGAATGCTCTGCAAAGCATCCCCCCAGTGCTACCAGAATCAGGATAGAGGCAAATAAAAGTGTATATTGAATCAATAATAACATTATTCTTTTCCTCCTTCCTTATTTTCTACCGTCATTTCTTTTGCCGCCGTCTTTGCTTCGCTCTTTTCGATGCGGGCATTCATAGCATATTTAAAGAATCCGACAAAGCCACACAAATATACAATAATCGCAGAAATCAAATCGGAAATCTGCGAACAATACATGGTCTTGTCCACATAAGCTCCGCCTGCAGTAATATGCTGAATAAAGAATGAGGAAAAAATTGTTCCGATAGGATTTAAGCCGCCTAAGAAGGCTGCCGCAATTCCGTTAAATCCCATTGCCGGAAGTGATGAGTGCGTACACTGCCACTGTTCATATCCGGTCTGATACAATAAGGAACCGCCAAGTCCTGCAAGGGCACCACCGATGATCAGTGTCAGAATAATGTTCCTCTTCTCTGCCATTCCGCTATATTTGGCTGCATTTTTGTTAAAACCGGTTGCCTTCAATTCATAACCGAATTTCGTTTTGCCAAGAATCACCCATATCAGTACTGCCATCAGCACGGACAATGGAAGTGCCAGTCCTACATACTGGTTTTTGTTAAACAAGGCTCCCAATCCGAGAGTCGGAAGAATCGCCTGTTCACCGGCTGCTGTAAGCTGATACGTGTAAGGGCTCGCCGCCTCTTTTACATTACTCAAAATCATGTTGGTGGAATACAAACCAATCCAGTTCAACATGATACCTGAAATCACCTCATTTACATTAAAATAGGATTTGAGAATACCGGAAATCGCTCCAAATGCTGCTCCTGCCACAATCGCAATCAGCATGCAGGGAAACCAACTCCATTTCCACGCAAGTGCAGCATACAGGCAGGCACAGGCACCTACTACATACTGTCCGGCTGCTCCGATATTAAACAAACCTACTTTGTATGAAAATAGTACCGACAATGCACACATCAAAAGAGGTGCTGTCTTTACCAGTGTATTTCCCAAATATTTCAGTTGCATATTTGCACTGTTATAAGTCAAAAAGTTCTTTGCCACACTGACGATCGCCTCAGCAGCTCCGGCAGGATTGATAAACAGTAATACAATAAATCCGATAATCATACCCAGCACAATACAGATCAAAGAAGTCAGTATGGACTGCACTATGCTGTTTTTAAAAAAATTCTTCTTCATGCTTCCACCTTATCTTTCTTTGCACCTGCCATGTAAAGGCCAAGCTCTTCCTGGGTTACGTTCTTAGGATCAAATTCTCCTACAATCTCTCCCTGATGCATGACAAGGATCCGGTCCGGCACATCCATTACTTCGTCAAGTTCTAAAGAAACAAGAAGGACTGCCTTGCCTGCATCACGCTGTGCAACAAGCTGTTTGTGTATATATTCGATAGCACCTACATCCAAACCTCTGGTGGGCTGAACTGCTATCAAAAGTTCTGGATTTTTGTCAATTTCCCTTGCTATAATGGCCTTCTGCTGATTACCACCGGACATACTTCTTGCAAGGGTTACCGCCCCTTGTCCTGAGCGGACATCATACTGTTCAATCAGTTTTTCGGTATACTTCCGGATATTTGGCCTATTCATAATACCAAATTTTCCGGAAAACTCCGGTTCATAATAGCGTTTTAAAATCATATTATCCTCAAGGGAATAATCCAGTACAAGACCATGTTTATGACGGTCTTCCGGAATATGACTGATACCCATATCATTTCTCTTACGGATGCTCAAATTTGTAATATCCTGACCAAGTAATTCAATTCTGCCACCTTTAGCCGCCGCCAAACCTGCAAGGGCATACACAAGCTCCGTCTGTCCGTTTCCGTCAATTCCTGCGACACAGACAATTTCTCCGGCACGGACCTTAAAGGAGATGTTCTTTACTGCATCATTTTGGTGCAAATCGGATGCCACTGTCAGATTTCGGACATCCAGTACAACCTCTCCCGGCTTTGCCTCTTCTTTATGCACATGGAAGTTCACATTACGGCCTACCATCATGGCAGAAAGTTCCTCTGCATTGGTATCAGCAATGTTTACCGTACCAATATATTTTCCTTTACGGAGAACACTGCAACGGTCTGCCACCGAGATAATCTCACCAAGTTTATGGGAAATAAAAAGAATACTCTTTCCCTCTGCAGCAAGATTTCTCATAATCTGCATCAGTTCCGCAATTTCCTGAGGCGTCAAAACCGCTGTGGGTTCATCAAAAATCAAAACTTCATTATCCCTGTAAAGCATCTTTAAAATTTCCGTACGCTGCTGCATCCCCACCGTGATATCTTCAATCAAAGCATCGGGATTAATATGCAGCCCATATTTTTCCGAAAGTTCCATCACTTTCTTTCTTGCTTCCGCCTTCTTTAGGAAACCAAGTTTATTTGGCTCTGCACCTAGGATAATATTATCCAGTACAGAAAAACATTCTACCAATTTAAAATGCTGATGCACCATACCGATTCCCAAATCATTGGCATCGTTGGGATTTTCAATTTTTACGTCTTTTCCGTCTTTTTTGATTTTACCTTCCTCCGGTTGATAAAGACCGAACAAAACGCTCATCAGTGTGGATTTTCCGGCTCCGTTTTCTCCAAGAAGCGCATGAATTTCACCTTTTTTCAGTTGAATGGTAATATTGTCGTTTGCAACAATGCCCGGAAATCTCTTTGTAATATTTAGCATTTCTATTGCATATGGCTGTTCCAAAATATCCCCTCTCTTTCCGTTACAATTCTTCCTAATACCCGAATAGAATTATTATACTATAGCTTTGTCCATTCTTCAAATAAAAACGTAGATATAAAAAACAGACAGCCGAAGCTGCCTGTCTTAATATGTTTTTTAATTAAACATTATTTGAGGTTTCCTAACCATTCTACTGTACAGTTTGCAGTTGCAGGTTCTGCACTGATATCGTTAGAAACTTTGATGGTTCCGGCAAACATATCTGCCACCATCTTCTTGTAATCATCCTGACTAAATCCGTCGCCCCACTGTGTAGATTCCATAGGAATCTGAACATAGTTTGCTTCCGGATTATCACCGGAGATTAAACCGAGAGTTGTAATCTTGCCTGCATAATCAGCCCACTTACCATTTACAATAACATCATTAAGTGCATCATATGTTGCAGGATAAAGACCCTTCATAGCAGATGTAACTGTCATGTCTGCGCCATAAGCACCATCAATGATAGCTGCCTGGTCAACGTCAACACCGATTACCTTGCCTCCAACCTTCTGAGCAGCTTCTGCTGCAGAAGTATAGATACCACCGCCACATGCAAATACGATTTCTGTACCTGCTGCACACCATGTATCTACTGCTGCTGTAATGTCAGCATCTCCGTAGAACTGGTTACCATAAGCATATTTCATTTCTGTTGTAATTCCAAGTTCTGCTGATGCAGCATCTGCTCCCTGTACAAAACCGTAACCATATCTCATAACTGCAGGCACTGCCATACCACCAAGGAAGCCGAGTTTTGTATAGCCAAGTTTAACAGCTGCGTATCCTGCCATGTAACCACAAAGTTCTTCCTGGAAAATCGCACAGTATACATTGTCAGAATTATAGTATTCTTTTACATTCCAGTTGTCAGGATTGTAGTCATAAGTTTCACCTTTTGCTGCAACACCTGCTTCAAGAATATCGCCTGCTGCCACATCAAGTGCGATGAACTTCACATCAGGATAATTTCCTGCTGCTTCTACGATTGTTCCGCCAAATGCATATCCGGGCATAACAATTACATTGTAACCTTCGTCAACAGCCTTATCCACCATAGCTACACGATCTGCTGTATTGTCACCTGCAGGCTTATAATATGTAAATTCAATCTTCTGGGATTCACAAAATGCCTTACAAGCTTCATAGGTTGTCTGGTTAAACGACTGGTCTGTAATATCACCGTAGTCTGTAATCATAGCGACCTTATAACCTGCTTCCCCTTTCGCAGAATCGCCACCGCATGCGCAAAGAGATAATACCATGCACATAGCGAGAATAAGAGATAATACCTTTTTCATTTCTTTTCCTCCTAATATGTATAATAATGAAATTAATTATAGCAACTTTTATTTTTCAAATCAAGGAAATTTAATCAAACCATAACAAACCTGGCAACATTTGGGGTTCAGTTCATTTTTACAGCCCCGTTAATTTTTATTGCTAATACAAATATGGCAGGCGGGATTTACCCGCCTGCACATCATTTCATTTTATTTATCTGCTTATTTAAGCTGATCTTCTGTATAGTAACCGGAATCGATTAACAATGGCTTGTAGTTATCGATATCAGCAAATACAGGTTCGCAAAGGTAAGAAGGAATGATACCTGTTCCGTTGTCGTATGTAGATGTATCATTAACAGGTGCTTCTGTACCCTTCATGATAGCATCAACCATCTTAACTACCTGAGAAGCTAATATACGTGTATCCTTGAAGATAGACATAGACTGTTTTCCGGCAATGATATTCTTAATGTTCATGATATCACAGTCCTGGCCTGTGATGATAGGCCATTCGCCAGTATAATTCGCTTCAAGAGCATCAGTTACACCAAGTGCTGTAGAGTCATTGGAGCAAAGGCATGCATCAAGTGTTGTTCCGTCTGCATAGTTCTCTTCAATAATATCTTCCATTCTTGCCTGAGCTGCATCTGTTGCCCAGTAATCTATAGCAACTTCTGAAAAATTAACCTGACCGGATTTAACCACTAATTTGCCGGAATCGATGTAAGGCTGAAGAACATCCATAGCTCCACCAAAGAAGAATTTAGCATTGTTGTCACCGGGGTCACCTGTTGTTAATTCGATATTGAAAGGACCTGCTGCATTGTCAAGGTCTAACTGATCTTTGATATACTGACCCTGGATTGCACCTACCATGTAGTCATCGAATGTAGCATAGTAAGAAACTGCATCAGAGTTCATGATCAAACGGTCATATGCGATAACAGGAATCTCCTTTTCTTTAGCCTGCTCTAAAACGGTTCCGAGGGATTCGCCGTCGATAGGTGCAATAACTAAAACCTTACAGCCGGAGTTAATCATGTTTTCAATCTGGGAAACCTGTGTAGCGATATCATTATATGCATACTGAAGGTCAACTTCGTAACCAACTGCTTCTAATTCAGCCTTCATGTTAGCACCGTCCTGGTTCCATCTCTGTAAATCCTTTGTAGGCATTGCTACACCTACTTTGTTGGAAGAAGCGCCACCATCTCCACCTAACATTGTTTCTACCATAGCATCTACATTATTAGAAAGGTCTGCAAACGCACTATCAAAAGCAGTCTTCGCAGACTCAGCATCCTGGTTTTGATCATGTGGTTCCAACGCCGCTTGTATATAACTCTCTTCATAATCTATTTTTTCTTTAAACAATTTATCTTCTTTGTCAACTGTTTCTTCAACTCTTTTGTTATTATTTACTTGCATATAAGTACATAAAACATAGCTTCCACACGCTAATATAACAGAAAAAATAATGACTATAGAAAACACCAGTAACCATATTTTAGTTTTCTTTTTTTTTGTATCATTTTGAGATAATTTTGTTGTTGAAATATTATCTACGCCATTAACACTCCTTGTACCACATACAGCACAGAACAAATCTTCTTCACCAATAACACTTCCACAATTATGACAATACATTATTTTTCCTTCCTTTATGTATAAATTAACATAGTCAACATCAATCATTGCTTATTATTATATCACTCTTTCCAACATAAGCAAACAACTTTCTTAAAAGGTTAATGCAGAAAATGGGATGAGACGGTTGAAGAAAAAGGTCCGGTGGACCTTCATCCTATCGAACTGACCGACGAGGCATTTATGCCGAGGAGACCTTGAACCCTTGGGGAAAAGGGAACACTTATATACATTGAGCAACCCGAAAGCAGCGGCACTCGAATTTTCTATGAAAATTCTCGTTCTCGCAACTTTCGCAGCATAAAAAACGAGTAAAATGAAAAAAAGACTGTAAACAGTCTTTTTTCACTTTACTCGCTTTTGCGTTGCTCAATGTACTGCGGAAGATGGGACTTGAACCCACACGACCTAACGGTCACAAGATCCTTAGTCTTGCTCGTCTGCCAGTTCCGACACTTCCGCGTTTATGTTCGTGACTCACGCCACGAATGATATCTTACCATCTATACAATAAATAGTCAATACCCTTTTTCTATTTTTTAATATATCCTTCTACAGCTTTCTTAAACTCCTGCAAAGCATCATGGAATTTCACTAAACAAAACTGATAACTTCTTCCTTGGGTGCCTTAGTCTGCTCTACACTGACAGCCTTCAAAACGGGGCCTTCTCCCTGATAATCCGCAAAATATTCTCTTGCCACCTTTGCAGTTACCCTTACCCACTGCTTATTGGTCAGTGTATTTGCTTTTTCATACTCGCAGGCAAATCCCAGGAATGCCATATCATCTGCGCAGCAGGTCATTGCCATACGTCCAGGCACAAAATATCCTTTGGGAAATTCCTCCGGTAAAAGTACCATTGCCGTAAACTTTATGGTTTTTCCGATATATCTGTCCAGATTGTCCAAAGAATCCAGATACCAGATTCCGTAACCTTCATTATCCAGTTCGATGATGGGATCATTTAAACTGTAGGGCAAATCATCTTCAAAAATCTGATTAACCTCCCCTTGTGAGTCCTCAAAAATAATGTCTGCCTGCTGATTAATGGCCTTTACATTTCTCTTATAGGAACTTAAATCTTCTATCCCATCGCAACGGTTAAATATAATCATCTCTGACTTTCTGAGCATTTCCGCCAAAAGAGACTTCATATTGGTAAAATACATTGGAAATGTAGATGCATCAATGGTGGTAATCTGCTGCTCAACCTTCCAATTAAACGGCAGCTTCATCTCCTTATAATTCCACATTCCGTTATATTCTATGATGATACGTTCCGGTTTGTGTTTCTTTTCCAATTCAAGCAGCTTAGCCGGAGTAAACTCTTCCTCTTCGTCAATTACTTCCATAATGGTTCTGCTTCTTTTTAAAAGTACTTCGTCATATTCTTCTTCGCCTTCCTCACAGACAATCAGAAGTGTCTTTCCCCTTACCTGAAAATAAGGTTGCGAAATTGTATAGCGAATAAATTCTGTTTTCCCGCTTTCCAAAAAACCATTTACAATAAAAACCGGCTTCATTTTCTACCTACTTTCTTTCAAATACACTTGTTTACTGCTCTTGCTTATGCTTTCACTTCAAATAATTCCCGCAATTTCTCTTCTTTCAACTTAGAACCGATTACACAGAATTTGCCTGTTACATCCGGCTTTCCTGCACGCACATTGCTCTCTCCGGGAACATAATCAAAATAAATCCAACCGCCCTCTTTATCCTGTACCATTCCTTTTGCACGAAGTACAAACCCGTAAACAGATTCCTGCTCCAGTTCTTCCAAAATTGCTTCAATTTCCTGTTTCGTGTAGCAGGCAGGTGTTTCCATTCCAAAGCTTGTAAACACTTCATCTGCATGATGATGGTCATGTTCATGATGATGGTCATGGCATCCGCAGGTACACCCTTCCCCGTGGTCATGGTGATGGTGATGCTCATGGTCGTGGTGGTGCTCATGCTCATGATGGTGGTGTTTTAATTCTTCCATCATCTCTGCTTCTAAGTCTTTGGCCCCTTCAATGGTATCCAAAATATCTTTTCCTTCCAAATCATCCCAGGGTGTAGTAATGATTGTGGCTTTTTCGTTATGTTCCCTGATAAGTTCAACACATTTTGTAAGCTTGTCTTCTTTGATATTCGCGGTTCTGCTTAGCACGATGGTTCCCGCATGTGCTATCTGATTGATGAAAAATTCTCCAAAGTTCTTGATATACATCTTGCATTTGGAAGCATCTACAACTGCAACTGCACTGTTGAGGACAACTTCTTTCTCGTCAATTACATCGGAAACTGCTTTCATCACATCGGAAAGTTTACCTACGCCCGAAGGTTCAATTAAAATCCTTTCCGGCATATATGTGTTTAACACCTCTTTTAAGGATGTCCCAAAGTCACCTACTAAGGAACAGCAAATACAGCCGGAATTCATCTCTTTTATTTCTATTCCTGCTTCTTTTAAAAATCCGCCATCTATGCCGATTTCGCCGAATTCATTTTCAATCAGGACTACCTTGGTATCTGCCAGTGCTTCCTTTAAAAGTTTCTTAATTAAAGTTGTTTTTCCGGCACCTAAAAAACCGGATACAATATCTATTTTTGTCATAATACACCTTCCTCTTCCATCGGATAACTGCTAATTTTTTATTATAATAACTCTGTCTTATAAAGTCAAATAACCATCTATTTCCAATTTATTAAATATATCTAAACATTAATTCCATTCAAACACTTGTCCCTGTTTTTCAATCCGTTTTACCCGTTCTTCTTCATCGGGATGTTTTTCCAAAAATTGCTTTATTATTTCATACTTATTCCAAAAATGCATGGGAAATATGCATTTCGTCTTGGTGTATTCCATAAAGCTTTCTATTCCCGCAAAGGCATCTTGCTCCTGTCTGGGATCCATGGGAATAAATGCCGCTTCTATTTCCAATCCCCGCAGTTTTTCAAGTTCCTTAAAATAGTTCACCCGCATATTATCATTATAATGTTTGGTCTCACCGGCCCAAAGCCATAGGTTTAAATCACCGGCATGATAGTAGCATTTCCCATCATAACTAAGTAAATATGCCACTCCCATATCAGTGGACCGAAGTGTTTTTATATTTATTTTCCTGTTTCCTGAAAGAACAATATCCTTCTCCTCCCATTTACGCATAACAGTGATATGTTCTTCTGCCGCTATCCCCTGATTTTTGTATTCCTCTATCTTCCATTTAACCGGCACATCTTTGGATAATATAAATTGCGTTTTTGGATACTTCTGCAGCAGTTCAAAAATAACCGGATTATAATGATCGCCGTGTTTATGGCTGACAAAAATAAGCAAAGGTTTTTCTGTATTTAAGCAGGGAATTTCACCCTCATAATAATCAAACAGAAAATAGGCATCTTCCACTTCCAGTAAAAAACCGCTGTGTCCTATATATGTTACTTTCATTCACATCCTCCTTTGATATCTATCACAAACAAAACCCATATGCTACACAAATCAGTAACACATGGGTTCTCCCTACAATATCTCTTCAATCCATTCAAATGCATCCTCTTCTGTCCTAAAATGCCCCTCGACAGAGGCTGTCTTCGCTTTCCTTTTATGCCGCTTCGCCTGTGCCGAAATAACATACGCTCCGCCATCAACAAATGCTATCGCCCTACATCCGGCTTTCTCAAGTCTCTTATGAAATTCTACCAGTTCTGCACTGATATCGGCTGTTACCGGATACATCTCATTAATCACTACTATATATGCCCAGCCACGTCTTTTCCACTCAGAAGCATATGAAAGTGTGGCATCTGCAAGCCATTTAACTTCTTCTACTGTAGTCGCACCTACTGCTCTGGATTTAATTACTCTTTCTTCGGAAAACACTTCTATTTCCTGTGCTCCATGAACCGAATACATATTATCACCCCACTTGCTATAAGTATATCACATTTCTTTCATCAGAAACAACAACGAATTCCTGTATTTACTATTTACTTTACATAACAGAAGTTTCTTACAAAGGAAGGCTGTCAGCCACACAAAGTGCTCCATATCCTACTCTTTCATTCGGATAAATACTTTCCCCTCTGATGGGTCTTGCACCTCTTCGAAAGTAAGCCTTTATCTTTTCTCCGTATAAATAGGGGTCATTCCCTCTAATCATTCCCCATTCCATAAGCAGCGCAGCAGAACCCGTTACAAACGGGGTCGCAAAAGATGTTCCTGACACCTGCACAAATGAATTATCCGGTCCAATTGTGTTTATGGCGACTCCCGGCGCTGCAATATCCGGCTTGATACTGCCCTGATCAATCCGCTCCATAGCTATGCTTTGAAGCGGATAGCCTCTTCCTGAAAAGTCTGCATAAGCCTCGTATGCTGCATCATAGGCTCCCACCGTAATTACCTTAGAAGCTGTAGACGGAATGGTTAGCGTCTTTACCGGTACGGGGACGAAAAAACGTGTGTCTTCGCTCAATATCGCATTGGAAGGCAGATAAAAATCGTAATTTCCAAGTGCCGTATCTTGTGCACTAAGTTCAAATGTCCATACACCTGAGTTTACATAACTTCCAATAGGAAGAAAATCAAAATATATTTCCTGATTAACGGAATAAGGTGACGGTTCCCCCACGTAAATCAGAACTTCTGTCTGTTCTGCCACAAATCTTTGCGTTCCTGACCGTAATGTATCGATTTCTTCTCTTTCTCCGGAAGGTGAAACAATCCCGATAAAGACACGGTCTGTATATTCCTTCCAGATTTGCACACTAAAGGAGGTCTGATAATTTCCCACATTTAATTCAACCCGCTCATTTCCGGCATTTCTTCCTGAAACATGCCCTCCGGAGGCTCCTTCGTTTCCGCTCCCCACACAAACTACGGTACGTCCGATTTCCGCTACATTGTCCAAAAACCGTTCCACCAAGGAAGTACCGTCATGTGAGCCGTAAGTATTCCCGAAACTTAAATTAATTGCAATCGGTTTCCCCTCTGCAATTGCCTTATTTACCATATAAGTAAGTGCCCGCATCAGTTCGGTTGTCCTTGGAAATGAATTGGGATTGGGACTTCCAAGTTTCACTACCAGAAATTCACTGTCCGGTGCCACGCCCTGATATTGTCCTTCCAGCAAATTTCCGCTTGCACCTGCTATTGCCGCAACTGCGGTTCCATGCCCGGAGGTATCAAAACTTGGCACCAAATAAGCCGGATTATTTAAACGCAGTGCAGCATCAATTCTGTTTCGTGAAAATTCCACTCCAACGGAAAATCCTTCCGGCGGGGCTGCCATACCTATAAATTCATTCATCCCCTCCGTAGCCGAAAGAGTGCTTGCAAACTCATTTGTCTCACGAACCGTAACTGTCTGATCCCACAATGCCTGTATCCGTGTTTCTCCCGATGCATTTCGAAATTCAGGACTTTGGTAGTCAATACCGGAATCTATAACCCCGATAAGGACACCATCGCCCGTCAAATTAGGGTCACGCTGTGATACCGGGAAAATACAGGAGGCCCGCTTCCCCAGTAATTGTGAAAAAAACAGCCTTTTCGGTTTTTCTACATATTCCACTTCTTCAAGCTCTGTAAAGCTTTCTATCAAATTTTCGGGAATTGTAACGATCGCATACCCCGCAATCAATTCCTCCACAACAATCAGTTCGCTGTTTAATCTGCTGATATCACCATGATATTTTACAATAAGCTCCCATGACTGTATTTCCGGCAAAAATCCCACATCCAATTGTTTGGAACGTTCCCTTTCACTTTGCTCGAGTGAAAGAGCCAAATTTAATAATGCTTCCAATTTCTGACTGGCCATTTCCTCCATCCCTCTTTTCCCTTGCTAAGCCTTAACAGATAAATCTGCAATTTCCGGTTGAACATCCTCTGAAATTAAATTACAATATTACCATGAACACATTTTATGTTAACGGAGAACAACTAACATGCACGAGACACCTTTTGAATCCACCGACCGAATCGCAACCGAACAGGGTGAAATCGGATTCCCTGTTGCAGTATATTATATTGAACTTGCCAAGCTGTATATGTCTAAAATCCGCTGGCAATGGCACGACGAAATTGAAATATTTATTGTCAAAGATGGACAAGCCGATCTTTTCACCGACAATCAAAAAATTCGTCTTTTTCCGGGTGACGGCATTATCATTAACCAAAATGTTATGCATGCTTTGCAACCGGCAAATGACTCTACCGAATGCAGTGTTTATTCGATTGCATTCCATCCTTCTTTTTTGTTTGGCTACGGTGACACGGTATTATCTACCAAATACCTGCTCCCTCTTATTACTTCTCCAAACATGCGCATCCTAGAGCTTCGAAAACATGACCCTGTCCATGCCAAAATGCTGAAGCTCGCAGACAATATTATTGCTTGCAGTACAGAAAAAAAGTATGGCTATGAAATGATACTCAAGTCTTACTTATGCCATCTTTGGGTTATGATTCTGGAAAACATCACTCCCAAACCAATTACCAAGCAAAAGGAAACTACTATTTCCATGGATGAGTCCAGAGTAAAAGATGCCATTATCTATATTGAAAATCATTTTCATGAACAAATTACTTTGGAACAGCTTGCCGACAGCATTCACATCAGCAAAAGTGAATGTTGCCGCTGCTTTAAACGTACCTTGCAACTCACTCCCTTTGAATATCTGATGAAATACAGAATCATGCGTGCCATCGGTCTTATCCAAAGTAACGCACCGGATGCCCACTCCATGTCTACACTTGCACTCAGTGTAGGGTTTAATAATGCCAGTTACTTTAATAAAGTATTCAAACAGGTATTGGGATGTACTCCCAGTGAATACAAACGGAAAATAAAAAACGATCCCACCCTTTCGGCAGGACCGTTTCTCTCTCTTTAAATCTCTATATCGTTACTTACTTCTTCCATATTACAGAAGAGTCCATATCGGCAAGGGTCGTACAACCGGTTCTTGCCATAACACCTTTTAATTCAGCCGTCATTTTACGCACGGTATCGCAAACACCTTCTGCCCCCTTTTCGCGGAGAGGTTCCATAATCACTCTTCCTGCGCAAACAGCAGTTGCCCCCAATGCCAGCGCCTTATAGGCATCCATTCCACTCATCATACCGCAATCTACAAAAACCGGTATCTGCCCGCCTATCACCTTACAAATAGCAGGTAATACCTGAAGCGGCGGAACTGCATATTCCATAATGCCGTGATGGTGGGAAACAACAATTCCCCTTGCACCGGCTTGCAGCGCCTTATAGGCATCCTTTTCACTTAATACGCCTTTGATAATAAACGGCAATTTTGTTGATGCTGCAAACTCACGAAGCTCTTCAACCGATTTAGGTCTCATCTCATGGCCAAATACATTATCATACTCTCCGTTTCCGGCAAATGCATGATCCACATCAATTCCCACTGCCATCACGCCACAGGCTTCGGCATGTTCAATCCTCTTTAATATCACGTCGTTATCTTTATATGGTTTAATAATTTTGATGGTTCTCGCACCGGTCTGTGTGATTCTCTCAAGCTCAGCCTCATCACCCATTCCTGCCCAGTTCACGGCACCTGCCATAAGAGCACCTTTGGCCATCTCTGCCATGCCATCCTTGCATACATTATGAAGATGCGATAATGCAGCCATCATAATCGGGGTTTCAAACTGTTCCCCGTACAATTTAAATGTGGTATCCGGTTTTTGATTATCGATATGTCTCATTTCTACCAACAAAGAATCAAAATATTCTCTGGTAATTCTGTCAGAATTTCCTGCGTTTTTATGCTCCATTACCCTCGCATCCTTTCCATACTTTTCCCTTATTTTATCATATCTTACTAAAAAAACAAAGCCGCTTCTTCATCTTTCTGCTCCCCAATATAGACCACACGGTAAAGTTGTTTTGCCATTTCTTCCAGCTTCTTGATTCTATCTCTTATTTCCGTTTCTCTTACACTCAGTTGCATATATAGCGCAGGTTCTGTTCTCATATACCTCTTTACCTCATCCATAATCACTTCTAATTCTTTGCGTTCTTTTTCCAACCTTATGGATTGATTGATTAACACTGCAGCCTCTTTTCGTAACGCACTTGTGTTTATTTTGAAGTTCACCCTTCCCTGCATCTGCAGCGCAAAAGTATTCTTTTTAAATGCTGCATCCAAAAATAGCAACCCTTCTCCCGAGAGCAAGAGACTATCTCTTATGAGCGGAATCCCTCTCCAAAAAAAGTCATCCACATCCAACAGAGTAGCCCTCTCTCCGTTAATGCCATCCATACGCCCTTTCGTAAGTTCCATAATCTGCATCATAAAGGCAGCACATCCATCTCTTCTTGCCTCCGGCAAATCCATTATTCTATCAGAAAGTTCAGCCACATAATTTGCAATCATTCCTCTCCCCGGTGCATAATCATTTTTGTCGGCATTAAATATAATTTCCCACTCTCCGGTTTGTAAGTTTTGTGTTTTCTTTGCAAACAAATAGGTAATATCATGATAAGCTGCAAAATCCTTTTTTTCTACAGGTGTTCTGATATAATACACTTTGTTCTTTGGGACAATCGAATGTCCTAAAACATTTACATAGTCATTTTCACCATAGATACCGGTAATCTTATTTCTCCTGCTTTCGTATTCATCCTCACCAAGTTCCTGTTTCCACTTTTTTATGGCTTTATCAGAAAACCCTTGTCCGTCTACATTATAGCACGCGTCCAATAAATCTCCGTATTGGGAAGACATCGTTACATACTGGGCTTTATTTCCTCCTTTGGAATGACCCGTGACCACCAGTCTTTCCGTTTCCGTAATTGCTTCCGCTTTTACCACCGTGTCAAAATAAGATAATGCTCTTTTTTGCTGAATGGTTTCTGCCTCGGTCATACCATTTGCATTATCCACCCATTCTCCGTCTCCCGTCCCCCGATAAACAACATACATACATTTGCCGTCTTGTGTTTGAAAAGTACACGCTGCCGTTCCACTGTCATAGCCCATTAAATGACTTTGATTTCCAATCAAAAGCTGCCCCACTTCCGGTCTTTTAACCGCATCTGCCAATATCTGATACTCTTCATAATATACGCCACCCGCCATACATTCCGGAGCATCGGATAACGCTTCTATAATCTTAGAAAGACTCATTCCGTCATCTGCCCCTTTATAATCCAGATACATATAAGTATCAAGAATCAGGCTGATTTCTTCTTCGTTCATTTCTTATCTCCCGGCCTATACCACTACACTGTTTTCAAGCCCTCCGCCGGCTTCCGTATTTCCACTTTCTGCCATCTGGTACTGCTTTGCCATCTCCTGTAAATCCTGTACATGCTCCTGTACCATCCGATATAACCGTTCCATATCCGGCGTAAGACTCTCAAATTTATTTCCGAACGCTGCCGATGCTTCCCCTTGCCAAATCCCGTTCATACCTTTGACCAGCGAAAGCATTTCCCCTGTCAGATTTTTCATCTGTGTACCCACTGTTGCAAACTCACCCGATGCCTGTATCATTTTTTCCGGTGTTACCTTTAAAATTCCTTCCATCTTTTATCCTCCTTCATTAATAACTTCTGCCACCTGCAATTTCCATATTCCTTGCTTCTGCCTGTTCATACCTCTGTGCAATTTCAAGAAGCACTTGCACATACTTATTAATCAGACCATGAAAGGCATCCATTTGCTGACTGTCTCTTTCAAATGCCCCGTGAAAGGCATTTTTTGCCTGTCCTTCCCACATCTGACAAAGTGCCTGTTCCTTTGTCGTCAACTCTTCCGTCTTTCCTTTGAATTGTCTGTTCAGTTGTCCTAAGTTTTCTGCTGCCGCTCTGATTTTTTGTGATGTTACAAGTATCATTGCCATAATAAAATCCTCCTCTAACTATAATTTCTTAACACTGCGGTAACTACATTCTTATTTTCCGAAGAAAAAATCTGTGTCACCTTTTCTTCTATTTTGTTCCCTATTTTTTCTATGCTGCCGGCATCTTCCTTTATACGCATTGCCACCTCTGCATACTTACCTGTAAAAACAATTACACTCTCTCCCTCCCACGCCTCCTTTATTGCTTTCATACTCCATGCAACATTCTCCTTTGCTATGTAGTTCAAATGCTTCGACACTTCCCGAAGTCTTTTTGCAATCTCCATAGACTGCTCATAATATATTTCAATTTCGTGTTGCAGCATCTTTATTTTCTCCTTCCGCTTTTCGGTATTCCTCTGCTATTTCCTGTAATTCAGTTACATTCTCCTTCATTACGTCCACACTAAGCCGCCACTCTTCCATTACTTCTCTCATTTTTGCACGAAAACTCTCACCTGCTTTTCCGCAAAAATATGTTTGTGTATGCACCGTCAATTCCTCCATTTCTGAGATTGCTCCCACTGCTTTCATGGTTGCTTCCAGCATTACTTCTGCACTCTGCAACATATACTCCGGCGTTATCTGTATCTGTACTACATCTCCCATAATCATGTGCCCTCCAACATTCCGGAGATTTCTTTTTCTCCCTGTTCAAAAACTTTTTCTGTTTGCATAAGTGCCATAATTAATCGTTCTGTCTTTTGCATACCGGCACTTAACTGATCCCGGAACTTTTTTTGCCCATCAAAAAAAGTTGTTGCCGCATCTCCTTTCCACATGCCTGACAAGTAATCATTTTCTGTTTCATACAGTCTTAATGCATCGTACAAATCCGTAATCGATGACATATATTGTTCCTGTATCTCTTTCATTTCTCTTCCGCAAAATTGTACGTTCTCTTCCTCCATCTTCTCTGTTCTCCCTTCAAAATAATATTAGCCGGTCCCCACTTCTTACGCCCTGTTCTTTCAATGTCTGATTGCTATTTAATATTTCTTCGTTTTGAAATGCATAAAGGACAAGCAAACAGTCTTCTTGTATAGAAAGATTTTCTCTATCTGCAATCAGTTGCACGATCTCTCTTAGTAAGGTTTCTACTTTCTTTTCCTCATCCAACTCAAAATCATATACCTGTCCGGTTTCCGGTACCTTGACATCCACCATAATCATCTTTATCCCTCCCTTACCAAGTAAATCTGCTTCGTAGCCTCGCCCGTACCGCTCTTTAAATATCCATATCCCGGCGGTACTTTTTTACACATCTGCTCATATCCCAAGTCATCAAAACTTAATGTTTTTTGATTTCCCGGAATTGTTCCCAAACAAATTCCGCACTGATTTTTTGTAATTTCTTCAAACCAAGGGTTCCCTATCACTTTCATTTCCTCTTCTGTATGATTAATTGCTATGATAGGAAATGAAACATGGTAAAACGGTATCTCTTTCACAAAATTTGTCAAATTACCGATTGCCAATACTGCGTTCTTTTGTTTCCACAGTTCTCCTCCTTCAAGCTTTTCTTTTGTAACAGCAGTTGCAAAACCGACATCATATTTCTCCATTTGCTCCTCCGTATCATACAAATAAACCGGGATACCTTGTTTATGTAACGCTTTCATCATGATGCTAAGAAGCATTTTCTTTCCGCTCCCTGCTACACCTGTTATTACGAAGGGCAACTTAGAAAAAGGAAAGACCTCTACATTTGCGCTTTGCTTATGATAACCGATAGGGATTCTGTTTTCCTTTCCCTCTTGTTCTTTTTTAAATTGCTTATATAGCACCTCGAATTTAGGAACTTTCGGCAGTTTTGGAAATTTCTGTGCTGCGCTTTCCTTTTCCGATAGCATCCGGGCTCTTTCTTCTATCCTTTGAATTCTTTCGTAATCATCCTCCTCGGCTATCAAAGGCACTTGAAATTCCAGTATTTCATCACCGAATTTGCATAAGCCACGTCCTTTGCAATCTTGTGCAGGAAATATACTTATCTGATACCTTCTAAGCACATCACCGTAAGTTGTACTTTCAGTTACCGCAAGTGCAACTGTTGTTTTTATTTTCTCAAACAGCTTTATAGGCACTTCCGTATTTCCTACTGCTGATGCTGTTATCACTAAATAAATCCCATAATTAAGGCCTTCGCTTGCTATTTTTTCTATCATCCATGCATATGCATCCTGTGTCAGCTCACGAAAGTTTCCGTAACCATCGATTACAATATATACTTGTGGTATTTTTTTTGATTGTTTCCTTTGATATTGGACATAGTTTATGCCCTCTAACAGATGTTTCCGTTGATAAAAAAGAGATTTTAAATGATAGAAGAAGCACTCTGCTTCCTCTGCAGACTTCATGATTCCTATACAGTGTGGCATATTTTCAAAGCAATTAAGCCCCGCATAATCAGAAGCTATCAGTAAAAACTGAGCCTCATCTGTATTATTTCCGTTACATAGTTGCCACAATACAGTCTGTAAAAATGTACTTTTCCCACTTGCCGGCCCGCCGCATAAGCACAAGTGTCCGTCTCTGACCGGATTATAATATACCGGAAGTTGCTTTCGCTCCCTGACATGATCACAAATTCCCAGACAAATTTCTCCACAGCTGTCCAAACTTCCATCTGACAGCACAACTTGTTTTGAAAGTTCCGGCATCCAAAGCATTTCTGCACTTTTATAAACATTCTTAACAAAGGTTTCATTTATATATGCAACAATACATTCCAATTGCCTTTGTTTCTTTTCCATTTCTTTATCCAGAAGCTTTATCCGGCTTCCTGTATTTGTGACAAATGCAGTTTCTCCCCTCTGACGTATCGGTAGGTAAAGTGCTTTACTGTATCCGGTCTGAAACTCAGTAAATAATTCATTATTTCCCACCTGCATATATCCTCTGCCGGCAACTGTCAGATATGCTGCATCAGATCTGTGAAGCATATCATGACTATCCTGCTTATCCGCCACCCGCAGACATAATCTGAATCTGGTATTGCTCCATATTTTGTCGTCTACCGTCCCCGCCGGTTTCTGTGTTGCCAAAATCAAATGTATCCCCAGACTCCGTCCCACCTGTGACACACTGATTATTTCTTTCATAAATTCCGGTTCTTCTTTTTTCAATTCTGCAAATTCATCCACAACAATCAGAAGATGCGGTATGGGTTCTTCTTTTATACCGGCCTTATATAGTTCTGCATATTCCTCAATATGGCTGACTCCTGCTTTATGAAAGCACATCTGCCTTCTGGTATTTTCACTTTTAATAGCCGCCAGTGCCCTTCTGATTTGTCTTCCGGATAAATTGGATATTACTCCACTGCAATGCGGAAGTTTTTTTAATGCATCTCCCATTCCGCCCCCTTTATAATCAATAATAAAAAAATTGATATCCTCTGGACTAAAAGAAACTGCTAATGACAACAGATATGTCTGTAACAACTCACTTTTTCCGGAACCTGTTGTTCCTGCTACAAGACCGTGGGGGCCATGCGCTTTTTCATGGATATCCAGACAAATCAACTTATCGCCTTTTTCTTTGCCGATTGGAACCCGTATCTTATTTTTTGTACGGTTCTCCCTCCAACGCAGTGAACAATTCAATTCTTCCACTTTTTCACAACCATACAGTTCTAAAAAAGAAAGCTGATTATTCCATTTTTCTCCACCCATACTACCGGTCTCTTTACATGCCATTTTCCTCATATATGTATCAGCCTGCGTAGCCACACACACTTCCGGTCTTAGCGACTGTTCCATTATTTTTCCGTCTTCCTGCCAACATATCCTTTCCCTATCCACATCCACTACATGACTGCATTCCACCGGAATACTTTCTCTCTTTTTCCCTATATATATTGTGCGGACTTCTGACTTGTCCACAGACATTTTGCTTATTTTATCTATACTCCCGGCCCTTACAAGTTTCTCATTTGACGCAATTATTACATATTTTACTTTTACATCTTCTTCTGTCTCATTACCGAATTTCTTGGAAAGATAAGATATGATTTCATCTGCTTCCGCCTCATTTCCTGCCAGGAAACGTATGTTTTTTTCCGCATTCCAAACATGTGGAAGCCACTTGAAGCACTGTGCCATATTTTGCTCTTGTCTACACTCATCATTATAGAAAAAGGCTATCTTCATATTTCTTCCATCATGTCTAGCTATCAGTTGTATGACACTTTGCATCACTACTGTATAAACATTCTCTCCCACATAACTTACGTTTCCTGCCTCCATCAAATCAATTCCAACCGGTACATCCTCTATGTATCTGTATGTTTCCGACAGTTGATAGGCATCCTTAAGCAAATCATCTGTGCACAGTTCCTGTTTTCCTCCCGGCATTTTTACAGATATTTGAAATAAACTCTCACCTAATCCCAACCTTATAAAACATGTGCTGCTTCTTTCATATCCTTTGCTCCAAAGCACTTTTCCTCTTCCCTCATCTCCTAAGAAAAATTGATACGAAGGATATTGCAGTAGCATCGTTTCCCTGTTTTCTTTCATGCATACTTCCATATACTCCTTGAGCCGGTTCAAATATTCTTTATAAGAATTTCTTCTCTCTCTTTCTTCTTTTCTTGTAATCATTTTTCTGTAAATGTAGTTGACAGATGTCCAGAACGTACTGAGAATTACTGAGGCAATTGTCATCCATATCGTAACCTGATAGTAACCGGTATTCCCGGACACTTTCGTTCCCACATAGGTCATGAGCAATACAGGCAATATCATCGTAGCTGTTGGCCCCATTGTCAAAACAAAGGGGTGATTGGTCTGCTTTATTTCGGCCTGTGGACGCTCCACTTCCACCTCTCCCATATGTAGATTTCTATCCGTCGCCATAACACTTTCCAGGTCTTCTCTCCTTTGTTCCCCCCGTAAATTGCACTTATTTATGGTTGTAACAGTGATACTCCGGGCCACACGCATAGTACCGTAGAAACAAGTACAAAGCAACATATCATGCAATAGTAAAATTGAAAGCCCCTGTAATACAATCGTATCCCCTACCTGTAAGGTAATATCTTCATCTATAGCCTCTCCATTTACATAAACGGCTCCGCTCTCTTTTCTGCCTTTATCAAGAGACATTCCGCACAGCCGGAATCTATTACCTGATTTTTCTATGGTAAACATCCTTTCACTTATGAATGTTTCATACTCATAAAAAATATCACTTAAGTAGCTACTCCCCACAACCACTACCGCATCATATTGCATTTGAATTCTACTACAAAGGCCCAATTTTTCTTTTCCTTCTGCTATAACCAGAAAAACAGTTTGTCCATCCTCTGTTTTTAAAAATGCAAAATTTCCGCTTGTTTCTTTATCACCATAAATATAAAAACCGCTTTTACCTCTCTCTATTTTTATCTTTAATGGTCCCATTGTACCCAGTTTTTCTGCTGATATCTCTATCCACAGCATCTCCTCGGTATCAAAGTTTTTCTTTTCACGAAAGTATACATCTTTTGTGTAAAAATAAAGGTACACATTCAAGTCCTTCCGCTCTTTTCCATGAGTCGACAAACAGACCTTCACCTCCTGCTATCCTTTTTTAAATCAGTTGGGTAATTTTCTGAACTTCCAGAAAGTTATCAGAATTTAGATTAAAAATATATTAAAAGAAATTTTGAAGTGAACTCATCTTAACAAATTACATATTGACTGTCAATCGTCATTTTGCACAATTCTGTTTTTACACAAAGTATCATCCAAGCGCCACATCCAGAATCATCATTATCATAAATCCTATCATAATTCCCAAAACGCCCACACTCGGCTTAGTGCCGCTTGTTGCCTCGGGTATCAATTCTTTTACCACTACATAAAGCATCGCTCCCGCAGCAAAAGAAAGAAACCACGGCATAAAAGGCGTAATCCACGCTGCAAGAAGTGTAATCCCCACACCAAAAATAAGCTCTACCACACCTGATAAGATCCCCATAACAAAAGACTTTTTCCGGCTCATTCCTGACTGTCTAAGCGGTAAGGACACTGCTGCTCCTTCCGGAAAATTTTGAATTCCCATACCGAGTGCCAATGCAAATGCGCCTGCAAATAATGATGCATTCTCTGATTGTTGTATCGCTATGGCAAAAGCAAGCCCTACTGCCATTCCTTCGGGTATATTATGAAGCGTAACCGCCAATATCAACAATGTGGTTCTATGTCTAAACGGATTGGCATCCCTCTGCTCCTTGAAATAATAACATCTTATTGCATAATCAATTAACATTAAAAAAATTCCGCCGAATATAAACCCTCCCGCAGCCGGAATCCAACCAATATTTTCCAATTCTTCTGCTCTTTCTATGGCAGGAATTAACAATGACCAAACCATAGCGGCAAGCATTACACCGGATGCAAAGCCCAAAAAAGCATTCTGAATATTCTTATTCATCTCTTTTTTGCAAAAAATCACTATTCCCGCGCCTAATACAGTCATAACAAAAGTAAATCCTGTTCCAAGAAAAGCCCAAAGAATTGCTTGCTCCATAATCACCCCTTCCGCCAAATATGCGGATTTGTGTCTTTATGATATTATATCCGTCATGTTACTTTTCGTGACTGTCCCGTGAAGAAATGCAACAAAAAACCCGCAAGGTATTCTATACCTTACGGGTTAGATAGATGATTAACAAATTCGTAAAACTAATTAGTAAGCAGCAAATCCATTCATGATTGCATCTGCTGCTGCAGCTGTTTCATCAATATAGGTAACTACCGCTGCTACTGCTCTGTCTTCAATCATAGTTACATAGTAATCCTGATGCATAACTACACCTTCATAATCAGCGGTACATTCTAACTTAGTAAAGTCAACACCACCGATAGCTACTACTTCACCATTATTAACAGTTTCATATGTAATAGCAGATACCGCAGATAACTGCTGTTCTACAGCTTCAATATACTGATCTGCAGTTAATTCCATGGGAAGTTTTTCTACAGAAACCATAATGTTAGTTGCACCCGTTTCGTCACTACACATCATTTCATATACAGTTGCAAGTTCAGCATATTTAAGCTGTGCTTCTGTGAAGTCTTCGGAAAGCATTTCCTGACCAAGTCCCATAACTTCATTCAGTTCTTCATCAGTTGCCATAGTCATTCCTTCAGGACATGTATAACGGATACCGATCCATTCGCTTTCCCATCCTGTTTCTGTAACAGAACCTTTCACAAAACCTGCAGTTTCTTCTGTTTCTTCTTCAGTTGCTTCTTCTTCCACTTCAGTTTCTTCTGCTTCTGCCTCTTCTTCTGCTTCAACCTCTACGCTTACTTCTGCGTCAGTTTCTGCTTCTGCGCCACATGCACATAATACCATGCTTGCAGCAAGTACCAATACTGCTAATTTCTTTTTCATAATTCTCCTCCTAAATCTTGACGATTTTCTACCGCCTTTTTCACAACAGTCAGTAATATAACATTTATACATTTTTTTTGCAACCGTATTAGGCCCTATTTCCCATTTTCTCTTTTGTCAGAAAATTAAAAAAATATCCTCTTTGCCATCCCTGTAATTTGACAAAAGAGGATATTTCTATTTCTTTATTGTTATCTCTGCACACGGCCCGATGCATCGCCACCGGCCAATGTATCCACTTCTTTTCTGGATACCAAGTTAAAGTCACCGGGAATCGTGTGTTTTAATGCAGACGCAGCTACGCCAAACTCGAGCGCTGCCTTAAAATCTTTTCCGTCTACCATACCACAGATAACACCGCCTGCAAAAGAATCCCCGCCGCCCACACGGTCTACAATAGGACTGATTCTGTATTCTCTGGAATGATAAAATTCCTTCGTATCTCTGGAGTAGATACATGCAGACCAGCCGTTATCGGAAGCAGAATGACTTACTCGAAGAGAGGATACACAATATTCAAAATTAAACTTATCTACCATCTGCTCAAATATGGATTTGTATCCGGCAAGTTCTAACTCACCACTTGTCACATCGGTTTCACCGGGTTTAAAGCCAAGTACCAGTTCTGCATCTTCTTCATTACCGATACAAACATCTACATACTTCATAAGTCCCGTCATAACTTTCTGTGCCTTTTCGGATGTCCATAATTTCTTACGGAAATTTAAGTCTACGGAAACCTTGACCCCATGCTTTTTAGCAGCAATTAATGCCTTTTGGGTAAGTTCTGCTGCCGCATCGGATACAGCCGGTGTAATTCCTGTAAAGTGGAACCAATCTGCACCTTCAAAGATAGCATCAAAGTCAAAATCAGCTTCTGTTGCTGTAGAAATAGAAGAATGTGCCCTGTCATAAATTACCTTGGAGGGTCTCATGGCAGAACCGGTTTCCAAAAAGTAAATGCCAAGTCTCTCACCACATTTTGCAATATGCTTTGTCTCTACATTGTATTTGCGAAGTGCTGCAATTGCACATTCTCCGATTTCATTGTCCGGAACTGCAGTTACGAACTCTGCATCATGTCCATAGTTTGCAAGGGATACCGCTACGTTTGCTTCACCGCCGCCATAGTTAATATCAAACTCATCTGCCTGAATAAATTTTTCATTGTTGGGAGTTGATAGTCTGAGCATAATTTCGCCCATTGTAATTACTTTTGCCATTGTTATAAATTCCTTTCCGTTTGCTCTTATTTACTTCTGTACCAAATGTACGGCAAAACCACCGATTTCTTCATTTAAATAAATTGCTTTTAATGCTCCCTTTGCATCTTTCTTTGCGGACTCAGCATTAAATTCCACACCTAGAACGCTCTCAAGGTAATTGATTGCTCTTTCGATGTAGTTTGTTCTGATAGCAATGTGACCGTTCTTTCCAAGATATGGATTCTTCATTACCTCTACTGCTGTTCCTGCAAATATGGAACTGTTTCCGTCTTTTGCAGGCATACCAAAAATAAAGGAAAATCTTGCTGCTGCTTTTTTTGCCTCTTCTTCGTTCTCTGCATTGATACCTACATGCCCCAATTCAAACCCAAGCATGGTCTGCACTGCTTCTCGTGTAAGCTGCTCAATTTTGTCCCATTCACCGGCATTAATGAGGTCACCGGGAACCATCCATGATCCGCCGCAGGCAATAATCTTAGGGAAATCCAGGTAGGATGTTAAATTCTTTGCATTAATTCCGCCTGTGGGCATAAACTTCATATTCACATAAGGTGCTGCCATTGCTTTGATTTTAGCAAGTCCGCCTGACTGCTCTGCCGGGAAAAATTTTACTACATCAAGCCCAAGTTCAATGGCCATCTCAATATCACTGGGGCTGGATGTACCGGGTGTAACGGGTACGCCCTTTTCAATACAATATTTTACGGTGTTGGGATTAAGTCCGGGACTTACAATAAACTTTGCACCGGCATCTACCGCAGCATCTACCTGTGCTGCATTTAGCACAGTACCTGCTCCCACACACATATCGGGAAAATTGTCTACCATAACCTTAATAGCCTCTGCTGCTGCATCGGTACGGAATGTAACCTCCGCGCAGGGAAGCCCACCTGCACAAAGCGCCCTCGCAAGAGGAAGTGCATCTTCCGCTCTGTCAATTTTTACCACCGGCACAATACCGATTTTACTGATTTGCTCTAGAACTGCATTCATTTTTTCATTCTCTCCTATCCTTTTATATCTGTCTTACGACAAAAAAATCCGGTGTAGCTTATGACACTACACCGGACATAAATGTCTGTTACCTTTCCAGTTAGAACAAGGAATCAAAAATGCTTCCGCTGGAATATGTGTTGCCGTAACTTCCGTTCATGGTGTACGTGTTTGCCTTACTGCTTTCCGTGCTTGCCGCAAAATCAATTAATGATGCCTGTGCAGATACTCTGTAAGCATAAGATGCGTTTCCGTTAAATAACGATTTGATGGTCGTCATATTGGCATTCTTAAATGCTTTTTCGTCAACGGAAAGGGTATCGTCTTCATTAATAGTAATTCCCACTTTTTCCAAAAGATTTTCATTGGAAGCGCTTACATTTATTAATGAAAGTGATTTATTTAAAATTTTGTTTGTGTTAGACTCCGCTGCTTTTTCAAGAAGGGAATTATAATTCTGGACAAATTCATTCACTTTCTTATAAATCGCGTCTGCATCATATCCTTTAGTCGTCGTGGTATGTCCGTTTTCATTTGTAGTCGTAATATCTTTTTGTTCAAATACGGAATCTTTTCCTTTAGCGATTAGCTCGTCCGCTGTATCTTTCAATTTTTCGGAAGCGGCCTGAATATCGGACAGTGTCTTCGCTGTGTCAGCTGAGGCCAAAGTGTTTAACTTATTATTTTTATTTGCTTTTGCCGATGACACAACTTCTTTTGCAGTATCATCCTTGGCATAATAAGCTTTCATAAGCTTTCCATAACTGCCGTTTTTGATGGAAGCATAATCTGAAAGGAAATTCAAGTTTCCGAGGCTATTGCCATTTCCTGATGAAAGTCCCTGAAACAGATACGAATAATCCTGCTTCATATTTACATTCAATTTAATTCCCATATCATCACTCCTTTGATTTATTGATATGTTTATTAGTTACAAAAGGAACCTCCGTGTTCCCAGTTTTTCTTTTCATTAACTTTATCGGCAGACTTCTCCTTATAGTTAATTTTATTTTATCATTTTTGATTGCAAATAACAAGAGGCGGTTACGGCATATTCTAAATTGCTATTATCAAAATATTACTTGTCTGATATTGTGCTTTTCTTTCTTTTGTTGGGTGCGTTTCCGGCTTTTGTACCAACTTTTCTTGCTCTTTTTTCTGTCTCGTTGGGATATTTTTCTCCACTTGTACCAACTTCTCTTGCTCTTTTCTCTGTTTCGTTGGGTTGTTTCCCTCAGCTTGTACCAACTTTTCTTGCTCTTTTTTCTGTCTCGTTGGGATATTTTCCTCCACTTGTACCAACTTCTCTTGTTCTTTTCTCTGTTTCGTTGGGTTGTTTCGCTCCGCTTGTACCAACTTTTTTCACTGCTATCTACCAGAAAATCACAGATTATGCAACACGAAGTGCAACACACAAAAAAGCCTAGTAAACACTAGGCTTTTTGCATGCAGGAAAAGAGACTTGAACTCTTGCAAAGTGGTTTTTATACAAATGCTCTAAGTTACTGTATTTTGTATTAAATACATCGAAAACCTTGTTTTTGCAACGTTTCTTTTTTGTTTTGTAGGTAAAAATGTTTTTTCGTCAGACACACTTTTTTCTAAAAAAACAAAGGTATGCAACACGAAATGCAACACAAAATCAAAAAATCCCTTCCTATTATAATATATGTTTAACATAACAAAAAATCCCCGGCATTACACCGGGGAATTTTTTTAATAAGGATTTTTAGCGGTTGATAAAATACCAAACCAATATCTCTTTTCAGATACACCCATACTGGAATTATCCAAATATGGTATTAATTCATCTTTTTTAAGTTTGCCGTTGCCGTCAGCATCAGCACCACTCTTTATATCACTATAGGTTTTGAGATATGGTATACCGCCATCGTTATATACTTGTTCCGTTTTTTCACTGGTAGTCAAACCGAAACTCTCAACAGTGGTTTTATATGCCGCATATTCCTTCAATGCGTCTACGCCGCCCTCTTCATAGATTTGCAGCGTTGTTTTCCCCTCGTTGAGTCCGACACTTTCAAAGTCGTGTTTTCTCTGCATATATTCGATAACACCATCTGCACCACTTTTTTTGTAAGCGGCCGCTATTTTATCATCAGACATATAGCCGGGAACCGCATTTTCTTTTGCGATTGCTTTCATGCCGGAGTATATATCGCCAAGTGCCTTTTCCTTTTCTTCATCAGACAAACCATTATAGAAATTTGATTCAATGAGCGCACCTGCCATTTCAGAGTTGAGTTGCCCTCTCTCCTGCTGATATTTTCTGAATTGCTCATCGGTAGGCTCAAAATCATCCGTCTTAATATCGTTTCTCTTTGCAGTCGGTATAAACGCCTTGTTGTTGCCTGTGCTTTCAAACAACCGCATTGCTTCGTTATTTGCAACACCATCGGACAATTCCGTATATTTGCCGGGGCTAATCATATTTTCCACTATTCTACTTCCAAGCGGTCTGCCCTGGTTAGACTTAACAAGGTTTCCTTCGTTGTCAACTTTTGGCTGTAGCAGTTCTTCTCTAAGCACCGGTATGCTGTTAATCAAGTTATTTACCGCATAGGACCTATCACCATTAGAGATATTTCTCTCGTATTCATCGGCAGATTGTGCTACTTGACGTACGAGTGAAGGGATTGCTTGTCCTACTCCGCTTGCCATTGCACTTCCGGCGTTTTCAAGCAAGTTTTGTTCGGTGCTATAACTCTGATTGCCGCCAAACATTCTATTCATACCTTGCAATGTTGAGGTATTCAAAAGTGCATCTGCTCCTGCCGCCGCACCTTTCCATACTGCGTTTATTGGTTCTTCTGAATTTTCGTTATAGGCTTCTTTAAAGGCCGCTGCCGCTGTCAAATCAGAACCAAGAACAGGAACCCATGAAATATCAAAATTGCCGTTTCCGGTATTCAATGCGTATTCCTGCATACCGCTGTTCTTCTGTGCGTTTTTCATATCTGCATCATCAGAATAACTTCCAGTGAGCATACCGTTGTCGTAAGCGGCTACGCCTGCACCAAACAATCCCATACCGAGCAAGTTACGTCCGGTTTCATCTGCAAATCTTTGCTGATTGAAATTGCCTGTCCTTATTTCTCTACCGGTATTAACTGCGTTTTTCGCAAGACCTAAAGGCGAATACTCCAAAGATCGTGTGATAATGTTTCCGGGTGTTCGGGTAAATGGCATTGTCAACTGTGACATAATATCCGTACCCACGGATGCTTTAGATAAATTTCCTATTGATTCTTTCAGACTGTCAAACGCTTTTGCCATAGCACCATAGTCCTGATACGTTGCGGTTAAGCCGTCAAGTTTAGCGGCCAGTTCTGCATACTCTTTAAAATCCGCATCAGAGAGTTTTGCAACATCGGCTCCGAGAAGATTTCTTGACCTTAAATCTGTCAACTCTTCTATCCTCTGTTTGTATGCAGCTTCATAAAACGGTCTATCACCTACAGACAATCCATGCTTTGTAATATCGTCTATTTTATTCAACGCCTTTGTTACTGCATTGTTGCCTTTAAACGGGTGACTGTTCGCGTAGATAACATCTGACAAATCATTCTGACCGCTTTTTGCGGTATGAATACCTTTTCTTACATCGTCAATTTCATCGCTGATACCCTTTGCCGCTCCCTCAAGTGCTGACTTCACTTTGTTGATGTTCCAACCGGTTCTTGTTCTTACACCGGTTTTGAGACTTGCCAACTTATCAATTCCTGCTGTAATAGGCTGTCTAACAAATTCCATAGCATTATAACCTAAGTTACCGCCGGCATTTCGGGAAATAAGTGTACGGAAGTTTAGCAACATACTATCCATAAGATAGGATTTTACAACACCGCCCAAAGTTTTCGGGGTATTCTCATCAATAATCTGACCGATTTTTGCATAGGCAATCTGACCGGCTCTGCTGTCTTTGCCGTTCTGCACTACTTCGTCAGCAAGATTATAGATTTCTTCCTGCAAATCATCGGCCAAACTATCTACTAACTTTTGAGCCTTTTTATCACCAACAGTCTTTGTTGCCGCCTGTTTGATTTCTCTGAATGTATCAGCAACAATTCCCTCCGGTGTATTTCTACTCCATTTTGCAAAGGCTTGAATTGCTTGACCGCTTGTTGTTCCTGCTTCTTGTATCTTTTTAAATAACAAACTTGCCTGTTCCCATAATTCCGCATTTCCTGTCATTCGTGCTTCTTGCACAAGTTTACGATACATAAGCATCATTGTGTCAACGTCCGTTGCCGTAAATTGTTCGGCTTGCATAAGTTTGTCTTTCCATCCTTGTGCGTCCGTTGCAACTCTATCCAGGGCGTTACTAAGAGTTTCTTTCTCTCCAACTTCTTCATATCGGAAGTTGCTTTCATCTAAATACTGACTTTTTAACTCATCAACAGTATTAATATCGCTGTTTTCAAGCGTGTTACTTCTCACTTTAGATACTTTGCTTTCGGGTTTTCCAATAATGTTATTCCCTTCGAGTGCAGGAACCGTATTCACTTTACTAGCATCTGCAGCCAGTTTCGGACTTCTAAATCCAGTATTTTCTGCCACGTTGTTGACGTTTTGTGCAGAATTGGATATACTATAATTAAAGATAGGGTCTGATTCTGCTTTCAGCTCGGGCAATTGTAGCCCGTTGCCCGAAAGTATATCGTTAACTCTATCTTTATTATTTATCAACAACTCGCTGTTTTCTATTAACTTGTCAGCATTTCTTCTTCCGTACATACTAGCTATTTCGTTTATAACGCCCTTATCACTATTTTTATCCATGTGAATTGGCATAACAACAGGATATCCATTACTATCAATCATGTCCGTCATTATAACAGCGCTTTTAGGCTGGGAATATGACTTTGCAACAAGAGCAGGATCGTTTAATTGATATGGTGTCTGTTCAAATGGCAAATATCCTAGGTTATGTTTACCAGACATATATCCTTCCGGATATGCGGTCTTGTTAACTGTTGATTGCTTCATCATTAGTGGGTTATTGACATTTCCTATACTCTCCAAATATTGCGGTGTCTCGCCCATATTGATATATTCATCGGTTTTCATCTTGCCGTTTGCGTAATCATCAATCTGCTGAACAATACTTTTGCTTTCTTCATCTAAAATATCATTTGACCTTTTCACTTGATTTTCTAAGGGATTTAAAGGATTGCATGTTGAAATATTGTCTGCTACATCCGCATAAGTTTTATTACTCATCCCATTATTTTTTAAATACATACCGATATACGGTACTGTTTGTACGACACCTTCTCCAAGCGTATTTAAAGCCAAATTACCACCTATATTCTGCAAGGCATTAATTCCTACCTCTGCCCCGGATAGTCCGTTTCTCGCGTCTTCTACAGCGTGTGGAATGGTATCTAATGCAACATCAACAGTAGTATCGCTAAGAACATTTGCCGCACCCGTGCCTATGGCCTGTCCTATTTTTTCTGCGCTTGCCACACCTAATTTGTTTAAGCCTGCTTGTGCTCCTCTTCCGACAACTTGTCCTGCTTTACCGGTCAAATTTGCTACCGCCGGTACTGATTGCATGATTTCTGAACCGGCCATATATCCGCTTAAATTTCCCGCCAAATTACCAACTCCGGATGCCACAGGATGCTGTGTTGTAGATGCTTCTACATCAAATCCTATTAAATTTGCAACATCCTCATCCGTAACTCTCTCGTCCATTCCTAAAAGCGCGTTTTGTCCGTTTATCGCTGCAGCACCCAAGTCATAATAATGTAATGAATCAAACATACTGTTTACATATGCTCCATAAGGACTTGTTTTATTAGCAAGTGTCTGCATTTGATTCAATTTTTCACTTTCCGGATTGTCGGCAGAACCGTATGCCATTTTTACTCTAATTCTTGAAACCGGATTGTCTACCCCCTCATAGTTTCTGCTTAAAATATCAGCAAATGGCATTGTTTCCTGTACTTTTTTATCCATCGCCTTATAATAATCGCTAACTATTTGCTTTGCCTGTTCCTGCTCAACTTTTGTTAATTCATAACCGGGAGTCAACCATTTATTGATAGCTTGGTCTGTTTCTTCCTGTGTGGGATTTTCCGAAAGAACAGTTTGATTCTTCACGCGTTCCATTTCGTATAATTCTTTTTTCTGTTTCTCTAATTTCCGCTTGTCAACCTGTTTAAATACACCATGCGTTTCGTTAGCAATCTGATTTTCCAGTCTTATGATCTCGTTTTTCTTCTGCTGTATTTCGATATCTTCTTTTGTTTTAGCATCATCAGTAATGCCGTTCTTCGCAATCGCTTTCATGGTGCTTTTGTTGCTTGCTACATTGAATGTCGGTGCAGGATTTTTCAACTCTTTTTCTCTTTCTTTCTGCTTTTTCTCCATCTCTTGAGCAACTTTTTTCAAAGCAAGTGCGTTTTGTGTCAATGTGTCTAACTCTTTCTGCGTTTGAAGAGACTCTTCTTTATTGCTCATATTGTTTGAAGTTTTTTCTTCTACAGGCTTGATTTCTGCAGTCTTGCTCTCTTCCACCTTTACAGGTTTCGGAGAAGAAACAGACGTAGTTTGCTCTACACCGTAAATAGCATCTATCTCTGCCTTGCTAATGCCGCCTTGATTATTCGCCCCATAAATAGCATCAATTTCTTGCCTTGTAATGCCACTTTGATTTTGATTTTTTACACCATAAATAGCGTCTATTTCTTCTCTTGTCATATTCTATACCCCGAACATCTGATATACTTCGTTAATGCCTACTCCGTCTTTTGCCAATTGCTGAACAATCTGACTGTTTGAATATCCTTGCTGTCGCATTTCTGCCGCTTTCTGCTTTGCATAATCTGTTACTGAACCCATGTTGTTAGCCGATGTTGTACTCACGCTCTTAACCCCGAGAGTATTCTGCGTAGGATTGTAAGCATAGGCAGCTTGCTTGCTCAACAGATCATATAGTGCGTTGGTATAGCCCGTATCTAAATTGCCAAGCGAATTTATCATAGAACCATATGAACCAACGATACTATTTGCAAGATTCTGTTCCATCTGATTTTGCATATTCATGTAGTCTGCGTATGCATTAGCATATGCATTGTTGTACTGCTGCTGTGCACTTGCAAGATTACCCTGGTAAGTGTTTTCCAACGATGTGAGATTATCGTTGAGAGTGGTGTTAATGTTGTTACGGGAATTTCCGTAATTGTTATACATTCCTGCCATTGTAGATTCAGCGGCACCACCGCCGATTCCCTGTGCTGTAAGATTCTGATTGAGGTCTTTCTTATTCAGCATATAATTGATATAGGCTTCCCTTAACGATTTGTTTGCATCGTTTGTTACTTCGCCTTTTGACGCATCGTACTGTCTCTGCAAATTAGACAATGTGGAATTTAGGTTGTCTCTTAGTGCTCCTGTCTTTGTATCCCACGCTTCACCTAATCGACTCATGCCGGCCCGGTAAGCACTTTCTGCAGCCGCCCTTTGCTGTGCCGCCAACGCCTGTGCTTGTGCCTGCTGCTGTGCATATAGTGCATTTAACTGTGCTTGGTAATCGATTGTGCTCGTACTTGGACTCACACTGGTAGAAGTGTTTGAACTCGATGGCTTCTGCACATTTTTCATTACATTCGTTGTTGCTACGGGTGCAGTAGCCGCCGGAGTGGTCCCGGTTGTTGTTTTTGTATTTCTGATTGGTGCCCTGCCTACTGAATTAGCTGTTAATACTGTTACTCCCATTATGTACCTCCTTATACATTAAAGTTTTATTAGTTTTCCGCTTAATAACAAATCAAGCATTTTTATATTTTGAACTTCCGTTCCTATGTACCCTTTTATGTTGTTCTTCTCTGCAATCTTCTTTCTGTTTGCAAAGGAACTATCTACACCTATTTTTTCCAAGTGGTCTATTAATGTGAATTTTGGTACGGGATAATACTGTACTCTTTCTTCAACATTTCCATAGCAGATATTCATATCAACGTTTCCGTTTATGCCCGGAACCTTGCCGGTAGAGGAATACTGCCACATCCATGCGTTGTAATCTCCCATCTTGTCAGAGTATCGTGCAAGCCATAAAGGATATTCGCTCAAATCTCCAAATTTACTTTTTAAATAATCTGGGTTTGCATAATTGCAAACTTCGTACCCTTTGTTTTTTAAATGCTCCAAGAAAATACGAACAAACTTTGTTCTGCTCTCTTTTGTTTGAATTACTCCGTTCTTTTGTGAATTTGTATCAGAGTCATATTCCCAATCGGCGGCAACCTTCATTGTTATGTGTTCTTTGTATTGTCTTATCGTCTTATCGCACATTTCGGCATTTGCAATTACTTCCGCTTCGTTTTTTGCGTATATAAACCAATAAATACCGATTTTAAGTCCGGCACCAATAGCACCTTTTATGTTATCCAAAAACTTTTTGTCTACTGTACTTTTTCCATACCCTGCACGGATGATTACAAATTCAATGTCTGTCTTTGCTACTTTTTTCCAATCTATTGCACCTTGATGATAAGATACGTCTATTCCTTTCATGTTTCCTCCTATCCAACTTCTGAATTGTCAGACGAGCATAGCATTGAGATAAACCACATAAAAACAAACAACCAAAACCAACCAATATTTTTAATGATTCTCATTTGCTACGCTCCCAACTGCTCTTTGATTTTTTTAACCTCTTCTTCTGCATTATCTCCGTAAACATAATCTGCTAGTGATTTGTTGTTAACAAGCATTGTCTTTACGGTTACAAGTGCATCTGACACCCAATCTGAAAACAATTCAAATGAGATAATCTTTGCTACCCATGTAAATGCAGGAACCGCACAAAACATATTGTATACTTGACGGAGTTTCAGCTGCCCGGTGCCGCTCTGTAATGCCTTTTCTGCTTCGATACACGCCCATACAAGCCACTCTTTTACCTTTGCTTTCTGTTTGTCCGTAGGCATTTCAAAAAACACATATAAGCAATATGCGACAAATGCCAAACAAGCAATTCCACTAATCACTAAATACCAATTATCAATTAACCAATTCATACTCTATACCTCGCTTTCAAGTTCTGATAATCTGTTTACATCTTTGTACTTTCTGCAGTTTTCTACCTTTGCTTTCCATACAATGAAACCAGTGTGTATACTTACTTCTCCCCACACTACCGGAAGTCCGTATGTAATAATGGATAAATCATATACACCCAAATATCCGCTAACAGCATTTAAGAATAAACACGCACAAGTAAATATCCACGCAAACTTTAAATTCATCCAATAGAGCCTATCTTGAAAACTCTTTCTTCGCTTAAACATCCTGCTTTTCCTCCGGCATATCAAGAAGTTTCTCATACAACCTTGTTGCTACATCGTTGCCGCCTAAATTGTGATACGCTTCGTACACTTTCTTAATTGATTCTTTCGCATATATGGGGCAATATTCCTTGTCATGGTATTTGTTGTAATTCCCCACTATACTTTCCCTCAAAAGGCTTTGTACCCCTAACATTAACGCTTCATTTTTGCGGCGTTCTTCTTTTAACTGCTTTACTACGTGGCGATAAAGAAACCCTAATACCGCTATAGCGGCACCAAAAAGCCACTCTACCCAATTTGCTTGTATGTATTCGATTATCATTTTACGTTCCCTCTCTTGTTATCAAATAATTAGAGCCACGCACAATTAAGTGCATGGCTCTTTGTTTTATACTTCTTTCCAAAGTGACTCTGTTCCTACCGCACCGGGTTCCCACACGTTGTTGTCAACAAGGGATTCCCAAGTTTTCTCTTTATGCGTTACTTTATCGCCAGTCATATATCCGTTTGTCGATGTAGGCTGTTCCCATTCGGGGATAACGCTCGGTTCGGGTATAAGGACTTTCGCAAACAAGGACGGTGCATCTTCCGGAGTCCACATTTTCTGTTTTTTGTGTGTCATTAAAACATTGTAAAGAACATCTTTGTAATTCACTCTACTTCCAGTCTTTAACTCCGTTCCCTCTGCAAGTTCTTCCCAGTTCGGATAAAGGCTTTGCACCTCTAAAGCCTGTTCGTCCGTATTATCGGCACTGTTAATTCTTGCCTGCGAAAACATAGCCGCAAGCCGTTTGATGTTTCTATCTTCAATATGCCCCATGTTAAATACCTCCTATCGCGTTGTTAATTTTTTGGATATCTTCTTCTACAATCGCAACTCTTTCCTCTAAAGTAGGTTCCGGATCGGGAACGGGAAGAGTGCTTGTAAAAATTGCAACAAATGTCTTGTTTCCCTCAACATCTCCAATTACCGGTATTCCAGGGGACCACTGTGTAAATTCGTAATCTTCATACGCCACGGGCGTAGGGATAATTAAATCCTCATAACGTTTCACCTCCTGCACTGTATCTCCGTCCAGTGTGCCGCCGCCGTTGGCCCGGAAATTTACTACCGGTATAGGCTCTGCATAAGCAGAACCGTCATTGCTGAACTGCACACCGCCGTCAATTTCTTTGTATACGGTAACATAATCAGAATAGTCTCCCGTAAACGCTTCGGGGTTTCCTATTCTTGTCAGAATAAATCCGTTAGTTTTTACCGGCATGTTGCCTTTGATTTGGACTATGTTCTGATTAATTATATCGAATGATACTTCATGATTTTCTGTATCATTTACATATTGTAAATTAAGCATTTTATTTTCCTTTCTCCGGCAAATCCGGCATATTGTATTTATTTGTCAGCACCGTAAACTAACTGTATATCTGCACAGCACCCAAGTTTGCGATTGCATTTTCCGTGTTGCCACCGCCATAATATGTAGTACTTGTCTGATAATATCTCACACGTGTTGTTTTAAAAGTATTGGTGAGCATAACAAACGCATTACATGAATACTCTCCGGCGTAAGTAACCGCGTTACTGGTCGATATTGTTTGTTCTGAACAAGCATCAACCCAAGAACCGAGGTTTTCATCATATAATTGCACCTTAAATGTTATAGTAGAGTTTTTATTGTATGTTAATGGATTAAATCTAAATGCTTTTGGTACGATTTCACGTTGGAAATCATACTCCCACCAACCACCTACTCCATCACCATATGAAGAACCCCAAAACGTAGTATTATTGCCAGTTACGGCTTTATATGCCTCGTAGTTACTTCCTTGAACACTACTAGCACTTACCACACCACTCGGAGTTGTATTGCTCGTCATGTTAGGGATTAAGCCTTTAAGCTGTTTGCCGTATAATTGGAATGTTGAAAGTTCTCCACAGTTTGCACTACTAGGCGAAGAAGTTTGACTATTTATATATAGTCTATAATACAGATATGCTGTATTATTATTTAACGTTTCGTTTTCAACATCATTAATTGTAGTTATATTATCTGTCAAATCATGCCATTCTGAATTGTCGTTTGAGCCTTGAATTTTATAACTAACAGACGCAACATATGGTTTAACCCACTTGATGTCAAACTTGCTTGCTTGTACTGGACTTTCAAATTTATACATTATCCACTGATTACTAATACTTCCTGCATTTGCGTGTAACCAATATGTAGAGTCGTTATTGTCAAAAGCCTTATATGCTGGATAACTACTGTTAGCACTACTAGCACTTGCTACACCATACGGACTTGTATTACTTGTCATAACAGGTATTAAAGGTTTTGAATTAGTCCATATTACAGTTTCACCGTGCTTTAATTCTTGAACATTATTTCCATTAAACAAAACAACACTAGGGCTAATAGTAATTCCTTTTAATTCAGAAACAGAACCGATTTTAATAGTTCCCATGTCAGCACCTCCTAACCTATATACAGTGTTTCTGTTTCACTGTCATAAGTATAGTTTGATGTGCCACCTTGGATATACAACGTTTCGGTATCTTCATCATAATAAGAGTTATTACCCGCTTCATTAAACAATTCCTTTACACCGATTGCACCTGCGGCTTTGCCGTTGCTTGTATTTGCCTTGATTTCTTCTGCCGTATCAAGCACATCTGCACTTTTTCTAGCGAGTTCGTTAATTGCATCAACAATAGTTTTTGCTGCGGTTATAAGCCTTTCATCGGTTGCAGATTGATAATATGATGGTAATTCACCGCCCAACTTCTCTGCATCGTCAACAATTCCGTCTAAATTAGAATCGTAGATTGCTCTTGTCATATCGCCGCCACCGAGTACCTGCACATAATCGGCAACCGCTTTTGCTGTAACAAGTTCTGTTGCACTACCATTAACGCTATTTGTTACCCCGGTTATTCCTGCAAGTGATACCGCGATATCTTCCAAACCTTTTATCAATGCATCTGTTATCGTGTCAAGAGTAGCCTTGTTATCGTGAGAGTGTTCTGCTGCTCCAACCCCTGCCAAAAGGTCATATATCGTGTCAATTACGGACTGCAAATTGCTATCTGCTGTAAGTCCCTCCGGAACCGTTATTCCTAAACTAAGTGCCGCTGACATACCTTCTAATTCGCTTATTAGATTATTGATTTTAGGAATAATAACCGCAAGAGCGAGTTCGTCAAATTTTTCCTGCATTTCTGCCGTGGAATAGTTTGGTGTATCGGGCAAACCTATAACACCTCTGTTTTGAGTATCATCATCTGTAATTCTTGTAAATCCCATCTTAATCACCCCTTATAATTTCCGCTTTCTACAAACTCAAAAGCCATGTTGAACACTCCAAATGGTTCGTTTATAGTGTCATTCGTTATCCGGATTCTAAATTTATCAACCTTCTTAATGCGAAGTTTTGTGGTTGATATTTTCTGTGTTTTGTCACCCGAAAAGCCGAGTTTTGAGAATGTAAGCTGTGAAAATGAAAAATACCTTCCTGCCGCATTATCATGCTTTATGAAGTTCCAAATACCACGCTTCATAGCATATATTTTGATTGACGTTGCTATCGCACTCTCTAATCTTACCGCCATATAACGCAAGGTTTTGTTTTTGTAAAACAAATCCCCGTCAATGTCAGGCGTTTCCCATACCGCTTCTATAGGTTCGCCATTGTCATTGTAAGATGCAAGTGCTGTTTTATCTGTATGGAAACGGCAAATCTTTCCGTCTTTACTTCCAAAATAAAGTACGCCGTCACGCTCCCACATTATATTAGCCGGTACATTGGTTCTGTAAAATCCCGCATACTGTCTTGTTGAATACGGCATTGACTTGTCCGTCATAAGCGGCTGCAACCCATCAAGAATATAAGCCACATCATTTAAGCATAGCCAGTACATATCTTTATAAACAAAACCATACGCACTTTCCATGTTGCCTTCTTCTAACAGTTTTCCGTTCAAGAAAAAACTTCTGTTCTGTGCGTATTTTTCACCGGTTATATCCTGTGCTGTAACAGCGAATATGCCAAGGTTGGTAAGGAAAAGTGGCTCTGTCGCAAGATATGCAAAAGAGTTTTTTGCAACTGCTCCCGCACCCTGTAATGTATTTACAATTCGGAACACGGGTTCATTCTCTTGTAAATCGCCTTGACGCAAAATAATATTCTGGTCCCTTTCCATGTTGTCTTTATGGGCCGCCAAATAATTTGACACTATAGAATATCCTACAATCGCACTTGAATCGCTACCAAGTTTCGCATATGCTGTATCTTCAAAATATGTAGGGTCGTACTGTGCGGAATACCAATCGTAATTAATATAATCCGGATTTCCACTAAGGAATAATCTATCAAGTGCACCATTTACACCGAACAAAGTACCAAACGAACAATTATTAATTCTGTCCGAATATCCCTCAACGGTTCTGTATGCTGTAATCTTTACATTATCTTCCCCGCTTAACGGGCTGACTCCCGGTGCATTAATAAATGTGATAATGCCCGCACTATAGTCTACGGTGTAATCAGTTCCTTGCACTTTTTCGACAAATTCACCATCAGCGTTCATTACTTCTACTTTAATCGGTGTTTCGTCAAGTCCATCAAATGAAAGGAAATATTCTTTCACGTTTTCTTTTCCGAGAAACATTTCTGTGAAAGCGGGATTTAACAAGTTCAAATCCTCATAGGCTGTACCGCCACCTTCCGGATCCTTGGAAATAGTCAATGTTGGTGTGTATGCGTTGTTTTCTACGGGTTCAACAATATGCTTTGTGATCGTCTGCCCGTCCTCTTCTATTTCCTCTTTGTAATACACAAGCAACTTTTTCCCGTCCACAATATACAATCTATCTTCAAACTGCCATGATTTACTTACTTCATTGTTTGCATCTGAATACAACAACTCGTCACCATGATAAATGTTCGTTCCTGCGTGAACTATAAAAGTTTCTTCACCTCTCAAGGTATGGTAGCCATTAATTTTAAGACCGATGTCATTTTCGTCTTTATACTCTTTTACGATTTCCCAACCCATACTTTTGCGTATCTTGCCCGGAACATCACGAAGCATATTAATGGCGTTTGGGCTTTTTCTAATGTCTACGTTTGCCGGTGAATTAGTAAAGTCAACACCAAGAAATTCATCTATTGTCAATATGCTCTTTCTCGGACTGGAAGGAACCTTGAACGTTGTCATTAAATCCACCCACTTTCACTTGTGAATTTCTCTGCCGAAGGTGCGGCATTGTTTCTCATAAGCCTTTCAAACGCTACTTCAAATTCGTTTCTATACGATGTTGCAATACCATTATCATCATCCTTGTATAACTGTGAAGCAATATACAACGGTATTAACGGTGCGACTTCATCATCAATGGCAAGTTCTTCTGAATCAAGTGTTTCGGCTGTTATCTTCTGTGGATATGCCTTGTAATAAATCTTGAAATTACCCGTTGTGTTTCTATCCAAGACAAGAACTTTGTCACCTTCTTGGAAGTAGTCTGTTGTTTGAATATATCTTGCTTCCTCATTCTCTCCCTCAAAGAAGATGCTTTCAGACTCCAAGGAATAGAAATCCGGGGCAAGTTTCCGCAAATCATACCTCACCTTTGCCGCAAATGGCTGTATATCTTCTACTGTTTCAAAATCAGCAGAATATAACGCAATATTCTTTACTGCTAAAGGATAATTGCTGTTAATTTCTAAAATCACTTTTTTATCTTCCAGGTTCGGAATTAAAATAGAATATGGTGCATATCCTTTTTTGCTCAATAATTCGCCCGTCAAAATTTCTTCTTCGTCTATGAGAACTCTATACGTTCCCGTTCCGAAACATTCAAAATATGCTGACCTTGCACCATCGGCGATAAATTCCATTTTCCCACGTTCATGTGCGTATATTTTCTCGCCATCCTCTAACAGATTTTTAACCGGGTTATGAGCGATATCTATACTTCTAATTATGAACTTTCCTGCAGTCGCCAAAAGTTGCAATGCTTCGTTAGCCACCGCCGGCATACCTGCAATATAATCGGTTACAGACTCGTCATTCGGTATCTGATTTCCCTCTGCTGCAAACATCTTTTGCAATGCTGTTAATTTAATCTCTTTCCATGTATACATACGTTTTTCTCCTTAAAAGGGAAGGGGCATTAAAGCCCCTTCTCCCTCAAGTTACTTTTTACTCTGTTTCAGATACAGCAACTTCACTAGACTTTGCCTTGCCAGTCTTTTTTGTCGTTGCTTTCTTTGCAGGCTCTACTTTATCTTCGCGGATTGAATTGTATGTACCGTTAGCGTTTACCGCTGTTATTCGATAACTTTTTCCTCCGTCCTCAAAGTAATCGCCTGCTTTAAGTCCTTTTTTGATAGCTGCCATGAGTTACACCCCCATTACACTGTAAGAGTTGTACCCTCATTTGCACCACCGAGGATCACATGAGCCCAGTTAGAGAATCCTGCGGAGAATCTTGCTCTACCAGACCAAATGTAGTTATGGGTGTCGATATCAACTTCATCCTTCATTGTCAGAGGGATTCTGTCAAAGAATAAATTGCCGAGCATTTCTTTGTTTGCCTGTGAGGACATTAAGATGTAAGGCTCGGAACCATCTTCCACCTGCCAGAACGGGTCAACAATGAGTTTCCATAAGCCCTTCTGTGTGTTGATGTCATTGAGCTGTGAACCAACCATAAGATCTGTTCTAATGATTTTCTTAATAGTATCTTCAAGTGCATAGCAGTTAGAAGGGATGATGATTGTATCAAAGGTATATCCCATAGGAACGCCTGAACTGTTCTTGAAGTTTCTACCGATAACTGCAAGTCTGTTGAGCATTTCGGAAGTTGTACCGAAAGCGTTTGTGAATACGTTGGACTGTGCGGGCGCACCGTCTTTCTTTCCGGGATGATCTACCGCAAAGAGTGCCTTTCCATCGCCTGTTGTAGCGTCAAGGCCGCTTGCCTGTCCAAAAGTGAATGTTGCTGCCTGTGCTGTTAAAGCGTTGGAAGCATACTGTGCACGGCTTCTCTTGTAGGAATTTACGAAGTTTACTGCTTTCGCTTTCATCATATCTACAGCGGAATCTTCTGCCATTTCAGCAGTTAATACGAATTTCTTCATAAATGCCTTGTGTTCAATCAGCTTAGAAAAGCCTTCCTGCAAGTCATCCTGCACTGCTGTGCCACCTTCTCCAACGATTTCAAAATCTGAGAACTCTGTTAAGCCGGTTGCTTTTTCACCGAACTTTGTGGATTTCTTTACGTTAAAGACTGCGTCCACAAATTCGTCTGCATCATTCTTTTCTGTGTCTGTGTCCTGCAATACAGCGATAAGCTGATCGGACCACTCATTCCATAAATTGTCATTTAAGTTACTGTTTTTACTTACAACGATTGCCATAGTTTATTTTCTCCTTCTCTTTACTTGTTTACACGGTTATACTTTTTCTTTAACTCCTCCATGCTTGCGTCCGGGTAAAATGCTTTCCATTTTGCCACTTCGTCAACGGGAATTTCTTTTAAACCGTCATTTGTTGCAACACCGTTTACCGGTGCCATGTGCTGTTTGTTTTTTGCCTGGTTGATTGCTGCCTGCTGAATGGCTTCACGGTTGGCCGTATTTACTTTCCCGTAATTAACCACTTTGTAGGCATCAACAAGTGTTACTCCTGTAGACATTGCCCTCTGAATTACTTCTTCCGGAATGTCTGCAAAACTTTTGATTGATGCATCTAACTTTCCCAACTCCGCAACATCAGCAGAAATACGTTGCTCAACTTCCAATCTTTGTGTCTGTGCTACTAACGCTTCCGACTGTCTTACAGCGGGGTGGTTGGCAATCATTTGATTTAATATGCTTGGGTCTACCCCGTTCTGTCTAAGCTGTTCTTCTGCCTGAATCTGACTCTGTGCATCTAAGGCTTCAAGGTATTCTGCTTGAGTCTGAATGGGTTTTCCGGTAATCGGGTTTTTGAAGTTTCCAAATCTCCTTGCATATTCTGCGTCAATGTTTGCCTGTCTTGCTTTTGCATCTTCTTCCGCTTTTCTTCTTGCGGCCGCTGCAATCGCGTTTACATCAATCTGTTTCTGCGGTTCGGTTTCTGTAGTTTCTTCCTGTGTAACTTCTTCCGTTCCACCGCTCTCCTCAACTTCTACCGGTTCGGCGGCTCCCGGTTCTTCTACGCCTGTTGCTTCTTCTGCAAAGAATTGAAGATTGTACTTTAATTTCCTTTTCATGGATTTCCTCCTTGGATTTTTACGCTTTTCCTGCGAAGTTTTTTGTATTAAAAAAGCAGACGGTTAAGTCTGCTTGATTAATTGAATTATTCGGTTGTTTCCTCGACTGTCGCCGGTACTTCATTCCTAACGGGGTCGGTTTCTTTTTGGTATCGTCCGCATTTCTTATTCCTGCACGCCATACGCATTTCCCGGAAGAGTTTGCCGCCCGATATTACAAATCCCGTCTTTGCAATAACCATCTCCGTATTACATACTGGGCATTTCATTACCTGCACCTCCCTGTTGCTTTATAATCTGCTTCTGAATGTTTATTTCTTGATTCTTCTTTTCTTCAATACGCCTTTCGATTTCTGTCTTGATTTCTCCTGCATTTGGATATCCGTTTCTTTCCTGTTCTAACCAATACAGATAATTGGTTTCAAGTTCAGATAAAGGACCGAACGCACCGCTTTGCAATTTGAGGTCGGCTTGATTCCACATCGCTTCTCTGTTTGTAAGAAGTGTCGATGTGGGGTCTGTATCGAAAATAAACTCGTCATTCCAATAATATTCGCCCGCCGCGTCTTTCTTTAAGAAGTCACCCTTGTTGAAGTGTGCAAATTCCTGCTGACCGTCTTTCCCTTGAACACTAATGGGGATTGGTTGGTCTGCATACGCTAAAGCGAATTTGAACATCATTTCGTACAACGAAGCGTACGCTTGATTTTTCATAATACGCTTTGATTCCAAACGTCCTGCCGCTTGATTGATTGAATACTGCTTTGCGGCTCCTGATGTTGCCGATGCATCGTATTTACCCTGGAAAGCGTCTGTTACGCCAAGAGAGGATTTCGCCCAAGAGTAATTTGTCTCAAGCATAATTCTGTCTTGTCCTACATCTGCCTGTGCAGTAATAACGTCGATAAGGCTTTTCTGCTGTGGATTGTCAATACGGATAATCTTTAACTCCTCGTCAGTTGTTTCAATTCCAACTCCGGAAGGAAGCGTTACATAAGAACCGCCTTTCATAAGTTTCTCGTTTATTTTGGAACCAAGTTTTTTGATTGTGTCCTGCTGATCCTCGATAACTGCTACATCAGAATATCCCAGGAATTTGTCATACATGGAAATGTTTTTCCTTGTGACAATAGGGAATTGATTAGGTTTGTAGTAGTTCATTTCAATTTCTTTTTTCTCTACAGAGAATGTGCCATCGTGATTTAAAATCTCTTCATTTACTTCGTTAATAAGTACGGAGCCGCTTTCATCAATCTTTTTCTCAAACTTCTTACTTCCGCACTCGCACACATCGCCTTCTTTGGTTCTGCCGCACTTACTGCAAACTTCCATCTGTCTCGCTTGATAATCTTCCATATCCTCAAGCACAGTGTCACCACACCAACGATACATACCTATACCGCCATGCTCATTTTTGTAATATGCAGTAATTACAGTTACGATATCTGTAGATGTTTCACCCTCACGGATTTCTCTATCTGTTTCATCCTCTTCCGAAACGTCAACACCAAATCTGCGTTTTACATAGTCCTTCGTCTGACTAATGCGAACAAATATGTAGTCCATCTTTTCAATATCCGTAATACCCGGCTGTGGAATGATTTGCTTTGGGTGCAAGTTGGTTACGGCCAAATCGCCAATCGTACAGTGATAGCCTTTTGTGTTGTCCCACTCTACAAGCATAAAGCCCGCTCCCATCATAGGGGTTATTCTTTCCTGCAAATCGTTCAGAAGGTTAAGCTTGAGGAATTTAATTTCATTCTTCAAAAAACTTTCTATGATGCGTGCCTGCTCCGTATCTTCTACATGGACCGCTGACACCTTCGGCATAGGGATTGATGTGTCAATCTGACTTTCAATCAATTCATACACGATGTTTCTTACGTTAATAGACTGCTTACCTACAAAACCATCTGTCTTGTTTGGGTTTCCTTTAACGTGTCTATCGCCTATGTAATACCTTTCGTATGTTTCCATTTCATTTAAAGCGGAGCCATACTTTTGTTTCGCATCTTCGTATTTCTTCTGCCACTTTTTTAATTTTTCGTTTTCTTCGGGTTTTGCAACTGCTCTTTTCATCTTCTTCCACCATTTCATAACATAGGTTCTCCCAATCTCTTAATCATCAATGCTTTAATTTCCGGAGAAGCGTTTTTGTAATCTTCTATAAGGTCTGCAGGCCATTTGTTCTTTTTGCCATTCTTGACAGTGGCAGCAGAACGTACCCACCAAACGCAAAAACACCGCAACGAGTCGACATCATGTGTCAAATCATGCGGTGTCTTAGAGTACACTTTCGGTTTATTTTTGTCTTTTTGGATTTTTTGCAAGCACCTGATAAGGTTAGGACAGGTGTCTTTTAAAAATGTAAGTGCCGGTTTTCTTCCTTCTTCTTCCGGAACCCTCAACCATTCTTTCATACCGGTACAACCGGAAAACAAATCATTTGATGTTTTCGTAAGGATAATGCCGTGCTCATAAAAAATATCAAACACGCTTTTACCGGTATCGTTTCTTCTGTTCCATAAATCGGGCGGAGCAAGCCACATTTCTATATGCTCCTCTGACGAAATGCTAAGTAATGCATCTGCTGCTTGTCCTGCTGTTAATTCCGGCATATCATATTCTCGATAGCCTTGTGCGTTTCCTGCCACATCAACTTGAATCCAATGTGCTGACAACATATCAAGTCCGTAGTCGATACACACATATCTTCTCAAAGGACCGCTTAAAGGTTCTTCTACTTCGTGAGTATCTTTTCTTACTTCCGGAAAGTATGCACCACCGGGAACAAGTAACGCTTCTTCTATCGTTGCCGGATATTCTGCTGTTATCAAATCCCCTAAAGCACGTTTTGTTTTGTCGTACCATTCTTGATCTCGGCGCGGGTCTGCATACCAGGGAATAAATATCTTATTAAATCCATTGTCGGGCGATGTGAATATTTCCTCAAACAACGTCCCTCTCTCTATCGTGGAAAGCCCTATTACTTTACCGCCGGAAGGACGGTTGATAGTCGGAAAGCCTGCTTGCCATATCTCCCTTGCAAATTGCTGAAAGGCCCACTCGTCAAACACAATAAGATTTGCCGTGAATGAACGTCCTGCACCGGGGGATGATGCCAACGCTTTAAATACACTCTCTGTATTGTCCGGGAAATGAATTGTAAGTGTTAATGCCGTTGAACGAAATACCGGTCCATTCCAATTAGGCGGTAAAAACTCTTTATCTGCAATAAGTTCGGGCATCCATGTGAGAATTACCTTTAACCTACGCACAAGTTCTTTCGCTTCTTCTTCCGTCTTTGAAAGTCCGATTGCCGTCTTGCCGCTGCTTGTTAAAAGCAAATGTGCAACTACATGAACCACAAGCCATGAGAAACCTAACTGTCTAGCTTTTAGAATAACGTTCATTTTATGATCCATGATAGACTGCAATGCTTCCCTTTGCTCTTTCCACATTTCAAACGGCTGTATAAGTTCCTCTGCGTCCTTATCTTCAATATGTCCGTAGTTATCTATGAAATACTCAATATTGTTACGGCAATATTCCAATTCGCTTTCTCTGATTTCATCTACTGTCACGCTCTACCTCGCTTAGCACCGCATTTATTAAATCTCTTGCTAATTTACTTTCATATTCACCGTATATCTCTTGCATGGCTTCTATCAGCTTCTCCCACTCTTCATCAGTCGTAGGATTTCCATATGCCTTATATGCGTTCCATATCTTCGTGAATATGTCCCTATCTCTATCTATGTCTCTCATAGTATCTACCAAAAAACACACAGCCTTGTGACGGGACTGTGTGCCTATACGGGAGGATATGTGGAACCTTTTAGGGTTACTACCTCTGTTTCACTCGCACTTTATTTGACTAAAGCGGAGTTGAAATTTTTATAAAATTTTCTGATGTGGGTATAGTACCTTATCACGCAAATACGATTCCCGGCCCCGGGGGTGGGTGCCTGGGTGTATTCTGCCGGACTGCCAATCCTACGGAAACCACGGGAAAATAAAAAAATAAAAATTTTTCAAAAAAACCGTGTACCCCGTAGGGAAATACCCCTTTATCAATCAACTATTCGCAAAACATTAATTTCACGAATAGTTAAAACACCGGGAAATGCCGTAAAATCAAGGGTTTTCGCTATTTCAACACCTTAATCACTGCCAAAATGTTAAAATCAATCAATTTTTAGCAGTATTTTAGGCATCTTTCACGTTCAAACGCTTTGCAACTTTATCCATCAATGCTCTATCTGCATCGGTGATTATGTCGGCTGTTATACCAACTTCGTCCTTTGGCTTAAATCCCGCTGTATCTCTGAGCGTTTCATAGTGCTTATATGAGCCTTTTCCTGCTTCTTGCACCATTCTAGCGGTTAATACTGCCATAACGCTTTTATCACCGTCTAAAAGGCTTTCAGAAGTACCCAAAACCTCTTGTATCTGCTTTTCGTCCATAGCGTGATAAAGTATTGCCTTTGCTACTTCTCGCATATCTCTTTGTTTTCTTCTAGTCTCTCCGGATGCTTTACCTGCTTTAGAGCATAACGTCTTGTGTTCTTCTTCCGTTAGGTCACTAAAAGGCACTAAGTTTTTACACCCAGTAACATTACTCTTTTCTCTCCCGGAAAGACTATCAGTGTCAATGTCTAAGTCACCGTTAACAATAGCACTGTAGTCGATTTTATTATCTGCTTTTCCAGTATCAGTACCATTAACGGCTGTATCATTAACGCTTATATCACAGTCAGCATTTACACTGTCATTTGGTGTAATATCTGCACCGTTGTTTTCTCTGTTGTTCGTTGCCATGTTTTACACCTCCCTTATAGCGTTTTAATTACTGGCACGAAAAAAGACCGGTAAGGATTTTATTCCTTACTGGCCTTTGCTTTATTATACAATATCATGCAATAACGTTACGCGTCAATCTACTTATAACGTGCAACTTTTTGCACATTTTTACAAAATAATTTCGTCTACTGCTCTATTAACGGTTATTCTTAATGAATTTGGTGTCTTATGTAATATCTGCGCCATTCTGTTTTGTGATACACCTTCAAAGTATATCTTCTCTATAAGTTCCCGTTGATGACTTCTTAACCCCTTTAAGCCGTTTTCTATTTTCTCTTTTTGTCTGATCCGCTTTTGCAATCGTTCCTCTAGTTCCGGGATTTTTACCGCTGCACGTTCTACTTTTGATTCATTCCCGGAAGAACCGCCACCAACAGAGAAAGACTGTGTTATTTTCTCGCCTGCTGTCCTGGTTTCTTCAATTCGGCTTTTTAATACCTCTATTTGCTTGCATATTCTCGGATATTTCCGTAATATGTTTTTCTTTTCTTGCCTAGTCATTTTTATACCCCTTTATCTATTAATCATCAATAGATTCTCTTTGAATAGATTCTTCAAACATATTATCTTGGTTTTTCATTTTTTCCAGTACCGCGTCTAATAACCATTGATTAAGGCTCATTCCTTCGCTTTTTGCATACGCATCTATCTCCGCTTTAAAACCTTTTTTTACTCTGAAATTAACTTGATCGTAGGCTTTTTGATTATATCTATCTTTTACTATTGAAGAAGTTAAGCCACCGTTTTTATTTCTCATAATATTATATTCCTTTCTAGCACTATGCACTAATAATATTATAACACTGTCGCGTACTGCTAGCACTATGCACTTTTACCAAAATCCGGCAAAAATCTTTGTGCAACATTACATCTTGCATACTGCTAGCACTATGCGTTATGATAAAGGCACAACAAAGAAACACCGCCGCTTCTTTACAATACTTTAAGATTTCATCAACATATATTGTACCTTTTTCTTTTCCGTTCATATCATCATCAAGTCCAAGCAAATAATCTGTTGATATGTTTAATACTCTGGCCATAATTGCGATTTCCGGTCCTTTAGGTATTCTATCACCATTTGCATATCTCGATATAGAAACCTCTGATATTTTAGTTAAAATAGACAATTCATGCTGTGTCATTCTGTTATTGTGATAAAGTGCTTTTTTTAATCTTTTTGAAAAAATTTCATAATCTTTCATCCTTACATCTCCCAAATTCCATAAAGTATCAAAATAATCTCATTTGTACCGTTTCATTTTTTATTCGTTCAGTACCAATATCAAAAAATCTTTTTTCTTTCTCAAATCCAATATAATTTCTATCAGTGCGGAAACAAGCAACTCCAGTTGTATTACTTCCACCGCAACAGTCAACAACCAAATCTCCCTTATCTGAAAATGTTCGTATCAAATACTCAAACAATGCTACTGGTTTCTGTGTTGGATGCAAAGAATTTTTATGTTTATCACTTTCAAAGTACAACAAAGAAATTGGGTACCGTTCCGTGCTATCGTAATCCTTTGTGCAAATAGCCTTGTTGTATATTTCTGCAGATTGACATTTTCTTTTGCTGCTTGCCTTACTTACTTTTCTTTCAAAGCCAGTTTCCATCTGCGGATTGTATGTAGGTTTATGCTTGTAAAAAATACATATATCCTCATGCGTCTGAAGTGGCATGACATTCGCATTATAAAATCCAGTGCTTATGTTTTTTACCCAAACAAGATTGTATCGGAACCATTCTCTGTTGCTATTTATCAAATCTGTTGTAAAAGGTTGCTTTGCGGTAAGAACTATTGCTCCGTTGTCTTTAATAATTCTTTTCGCCTGATCCCAAAACAAATCTAACGGTACTACTTTATCCCATTCACATTGAGTAATGCCATAAGGTAAATCTGTCAAAATCAAATCTACGGTACCGCTATCAATTTTTTTCATTCCATCAATGCAGTCCATATTGTAATAGCCAAAATCTAACATTTTACATCTCCCATATACCATACAAAATCATCCACCGCTTAATAGCAGCCATGCCCTGTCTGCGGTGTCCGTAAAAGTCACCCTTGCCTATGTAGAGGTAGTTCTTAGCGCATATGTCCTCATAGGAAAGGTTGTCTACCAGTGAATAGTACACATAGGGAGCAATATACGGAACCAATTCCGATAAAGCACTTTTTATTAACATCTGTTGTTCCTCATCAGCATTTTGGCAGAACGATTTAATATACCGTACTTCATCTTCTGTTATGCCGTAATCACTGTATGACATTTCTCTTTTCCGCATATTTTTCCCTTTCTTACGCCGCATACAATGCTTTATACTCAACATCTTTCAGATCATCCACCAGATAAAATTTCTCTGTCACCGCTGTAGAAGAATGACCCAAAAGGATAGACACGTACTTCACATCACCCGTTCTTCTGTATTCGCAACTTGCAAATGTCTTACGATACACATGCACGGTAGTTACACAATGGCAATTTGCTCTCGCACCTATATCCTTTACCCATTTTTCTATCGTGCCGGTGCTGATAGGTATATCTTCCTGCAATACATCTCTTTCGGGTCTGAATACAAATCCGAATACCCTACTGCCGATATACTTCCTCAAAGCGTTCCTTGCTTCAATCGTCAAGTACACATCACGGACTGCACTTTCCGTCTTTCCCTCTGATATGTGTATCTTTCTACCAACCAAATCCACATCCGATATTTTCAAATTAGCAATCTCTCCTACTCTCATGCCGGTAGACATCATTAACTCAAACAACGCTCTTTCTTTCACGCCTTTTAAGTTCTCTCTGCAAGTCACGATTTCTTCATCCGTAAGACGTTCCTTTCTTTTCTGCTTCGGCTTAATTCTGTCAACGTCACGCATTATGTCAATATCAATGTGATGCTTTCTGTATGCCCACTGGAAGAAAATGAACATTACGCGATTGATATTTGCTATATACGTTTGGCTATTCATTTTCCCCTGTGCGTTTGGCTTTATTTTCCGATAAGCAATGTAATCAATAATGTGCTGTGCTGTCACATCTCTGTAGTTCATCCTGGTATAATCAAAGAACGGCTTAATAATATTCATGTACGCTGTTATACTGCTTTTCTTTATTCCTTTAGCAATCATATCTACCATAAACCGCTTGAATATAAATTCGTTATCTCTTACCTCTGTAGACGGCAACAAGCATACTTCGTGTATCTCATACCCTTGCATTTTTACTATAAATGTGGACTTCACAAGTTCAAGCTGTTCCCGGTTCAATGTCATTACCAGGCTTGATACCACATCATTAATTACATCGTTCTTTGTCATTTTCAAAATTCCCCTTTCTGTACTTCTTTACACAAAGAGGTATTTCGTGTTATAATCTCTTTGCGTATGGCGGTACAATTACTTTGGCGAGTGTGTACCGCCGCTTTCTTTTTTAGTTATCTAAAGTGCGGTTTTAATCGACTTTTGTAAGTTCTTTTTTGTGGTCATTCATATACTGACGTTTGTACTGTTCTAATTGTTCTTTTTTAAACGATTTTTCTGATATAGGGCTTGAATTCCCTTTTGTTAACTGACAAATTTCTATGTCACCGTCACATACAGAAGGTGTGAAATCACAGTTTTCACACGGATTTGCTTCAATAATCATATTCTTATTTCCTCCACTAATAGTCAGTTTAAAATATCATCTTCAAATATCTTTTCGTTTCTACGCTTAAACCATTGCCACATATCCTCTGAATGTAATTGACTTTTCCACTCTTCCCATTTTGACGGTATAAACACTTTCCATTCATTATCTGGAAGGGATATTGTAAGATTATCTTTTGCTTTATCATCCACATTTAAAGGTGGTTTCCATAGATTGATATAATATATTTCATATAGGTTCATATCCGCTTCCGTCTGAAATTCTGTATATTCAATCTTAGTAACGTTATGTATATCAATGGCTCGGTGCATTGGTTTGGCAAACATATGACCTCTTATGCGTGCCTGTAACGGTTGCTTTGTTCTTCCAAGATAGGCAAGATGTTCACCATACCATATCCGATATAATATAAATCCTTTTGGACTTGCCATATTTCTTTACCTCTCTAAACGTTAATTTTAATTGTTTGAAGTTCGGTTTAGTAAACAACAACCGTTGTTCCATTTACTCTCTTAATTGTGCGTTTTCTTAGTTCGCTTGGTATTTTACCGTCTGCGGAACACCATAGCGCATCTGTTTCTGTCACAATTCCAGTTACACGGTGTTTCCTTAGATATTCGTTAATTGTGTGCGGATATTTTCTTTGCATTTGTTTTACCTTTCTACGGTTTATTTACTTAATTTCTGTTCAATTAAATATTTTCCTAACATGGCTTCTTCTTTAGCTGAAACATAAATATCACAGTTTTCGCCAATACATCTTTTACAAGTATCGCACTGTTTTCTTTGACTCATCTTCATAGCAATATATTCTGATTGCTTACTATCGCATGGCTTTAAAGTGTTCCATACATAAATAAAATCATCACGTTCCATGTTTTTCCTCTGCATATTCGCATTTCTGCAAAATTAACTCTTTGTCATAATGCAACTCTTCCGCAACTTCACACATGCAATGAGTATTCTTAGTAGAACACTCTATGCAACATTTTTCCGTTTGACACCCTGCACCTTTACATCTAATCATTATCAATACCTCTCTAAAATTCAGTTTAATCGTCTAATTTAGCAAATGCCTTTTCTGCCTCTTCTTTGGTTAGAAATACTACTTCGCCAACTTTTGTATGAAGTTGTCCCACATACATTCCATGTGGCATCATTCTTCCATCGTTGTAAAAATAATCATAAACTTGGTAACTTACTTCTCCACGAAGTTCAAAAGGATGATTAGCAGTAACTTGTACAAATGTTACTCTTGTCCATTTTGCTTCATATATTTTTTTCTTATCAGGATATTGTGTATCCTCATCAATAACCCATACTGTATTCCCAGCCTTACAAGGCAAACGCAAAAGTAAGCCTTGTTCTTCGGCTTCTTTATAAGCCTTTAATTGTTCAAGCCATTCTGCAACTTGCCTATGTTCCCAATATTCTTTCATAACATTGTCGGACATATCATCCGTTTCAAAGTTTATTGGCTTTCCACCCAAACGCACTCTGTCTTTTTCTGCACGTTCCCAACGCTGGGTATTCCTTTTACAATGCTCTATTACTTCATCAATACTCAATCTTTCCATATCAATTCCTTTCTGCGAGTACTACGCTAAACGTTAATTTACCTTACTTATTTAGTATCCATTCTATGACAATGTTTATTAGTATTGCAAAAAACAATGTTGAAAAAAAATCATCTGCCATTTCTGACCATCCTATTACTTTAAACAAACAGTCGATAAAAACATATGTTGATAGAAAAAACACCCATAGTATTATTTCAAGTATTCTTTTCTTCATGACTACTCTCCTTTCGGCTGATACGGTGCAGGAAGTGGTTGCCATGCAATAACTTCATCAATAAGTTCCCTGCTACTATCCAAATAACACATACTTCCGTCTTTAAGAAAGATGTCATGGTCTACATAAAATTTATCTTTGAATTTGTATGTAACAAGTATTTCTTCATCCTCTTCTGGAAGTTTGCAGTCAAGCATATATTTAATATCTTCACCGTAATGTTCCTTTTCTTCTTCGGTCAATTCTCTTTGTGTAAATGGAATCCAACCGTTGTTATATTCCTCTGCAAGTTGGTTGACGATTGATATTGCTTCTGTTATAGGAACAAAACTTGTAGAATCATCAGGGTACAACGGAAATGTAATTTCAACACTTTTTTCTTCCAACCTACCAATCAGCTTTTCTATAAATTCTTTCATGTTACACCTACTTCCCCGAACAAACTTATTTGTCCGTCACACTGCTTCATTATTGGTTCTTTTTTCTGTCTTGGCTTATAGCCTTTTACATTTTCCATAAAGGCATCTTGGTATTCCGGCTCACAGTCTGCAAAAGCAAAATCCTTGCAATCGTTTGGCTTTTTGCAACTCGATTCAGATAATGCCTTTTCCTTTTCATCACAGTACGGAAAATTGTTCACATGAAGATGTATACAATATCTGCAATATTGTTTCATATCACACCTCACTATCCTGTGGCATTTGGAAAACATAAAATTCCTTATTTCCTTTAATTATTTCTTTGGCTTCTTTTTCGCTGACTTCTGCAACTTCCCATAATGTACCGTTTTCTAAGCAATCAGATACTTTCATTTTGCAATATGCATTCTGTATCATATCCAACACCTTTATTGCTTTTTCTTCGGTGGAATATGTGCCCAAAGAAGTAAGTGATTTGTTTATCATTTCAAATGAATTTCCATTATCATCCTCATAAATATTTATGTTCAAATCCGTTGTAATGCTTTTCTTATCCTGGCTTCTAATAATCATTGTTTATCCCTCCACTCCAAAACTCTTTTAAAGGCTTTTTCTGCCACTTTTCGTCACTATGCGATAACTTTACCTTTTATTGCTTTTCGTGGCGAAATGGCGGCTTTAAAAGCGTTGTAGTGCCATTCCTATGACAAGTCTTTATAAATATTTTCTTTTCCTGGTATCATCTGATACTCTCCGTCAACAAACTCAATAATTCCATTTTCTAATAATGGTTTTATTAGTTTCTCAATACTCCTATGGCACACTAAGTGTTCCTTGTTCCCACACAACCAAAGGTTTGATGGTGAGTTGTCGAGTTTATCCAGGTTTATGTGATGTACTACTTCATTTTTTTCTGGTAGTCTACCAATCGTACTTTCTATAACCAATGTGTGTTCGTATACATATCCCTGCTTATCAGATCTCTCATGCTCCGGTTTCCAAATACCAATATATCCATCGCCTTTGATTACTCTTCCACCTTTCCAACTATGATGGTTTTCTCCTTTATCTTGTCTTATTTCGATTCCCATTTTACGCAACTTCTTTGATATGTTAGACTTTGACCCTTCTGCTAATCCGTAAATCCTGCATATATCAGCCAATGTCTTTTTTTCGTTTACATACAAATCAATCACTTTTTCCCATGATGGAAGTTTTCTCTTATATTTTCCTGTACGCATCCTCTTTCCCTTCTATCATTTGTCCTAATATAGCCACCAACACATTTCGGCAAATCGAATTTCCACTTTGTTTATAAAGTTGCGTATTGCTGTTGACATCTTCTGCTTTGTGAAAATCTTCGTCCTTAAAATCCATCAATCTCCAACATTCAAGCGGTGTAAGTTTTCGAATGCGGTACTGTGGTTCATTTAACACCTTAATCTGTTGTGTTCCGCCACCCTCAATAGTGGTGATATTCGGGCAAAGGGCGTTTTCATCATAAACAGTATTTGATTGATGCTGGCCGGTTCCGTTATCCATAAATCCTAATTGCTTAACTTCCATAACCAAATTATCCTTTTGTACGCTTGTTAATGTATTACATATCCCTTGACTGTTAGGCTCTAACCTTTGCTCTGTTGATGAGCCTACTGTTCTGTCAGATGGATTGTCGGGATTGCGGCCACGCATGGCAACTATTGTTTTATCCAAAATGTGTGGCATTGTGTTTCCGTGATCCATTCCACTGCACAAAGTCGGGGAAATTCCATCTGATTGATACACCGTTCTGCTTTGTGTCTTTTTATCCGATAAATTACCTATCTGTTTTACTTCCATTCAATCACTCCAATATCTTAAAAGGCTCTTTATACTGCACAGAATATTCGCACGGACATATTCCGTCAGTTCCATATACTGTATTGCTTTGATGTTGTCCGGTTCCACGTTCAATAAATCCCAATTCATTTACACTCGACAACACCGCTTGACTTTGGACCTTGACTACTAATTCCTCTGTCCTCTCTTGTTGTAATTGCATTTGCAAAGACAATTTTTCTTGGTTCGTTGATGGTAAGGTCAACGCAAGTCTGCTCTGCTCTGCTCTGCTCTGCTCTGAGGAATTGTGCCATTTTCGATTAATGTGTCAATCAACTTCTGTGCCTTTTCATTGTCGATGTAATACTTCTCGTCCACTTCATCCTCTAAATAGTCTTTCATGGTTTTGGTAAGTGGAATTGGTTTAGGGAAATCGTATTTATAATTACCCAAGATGCTAACCATAAAACATCTGTTACGATTCTGTGCCACTCCGTAATTTTTAGCATTCAAATCTTGCCAGTAGTTTGAATATCCTTTGTTCTCCAAAAACTGAATCCATCTTTGGAAATCTTCCATATTCTTTTTGCCATGCACTTGTGGAACGTTCTCCATTAGTAATACTTGCGGAAGATTCTCCACTTCATTAAGCAGCCTTTCCACTTCCCACAATAAGCCGGAACGTGTGCCACTACCTTTTGTCATTCCTGCTTGTTTCCCGGCAACGCTCAAATCTTGACAAGGAAACGAATAAGTCATTATGTAGCAGTAATTGATGGTATCAACAATTCCTAAATCCGCACCGCTCACCTTTGTAATATCCATTGTTGGAAACTCTGTTCCGTGTATTGCGTTGTAACTTGCTATTGCGTACTTATCAAATTCCACCGCTCTGTAATGTTCAAAATCTGCACCTAAATCTCTAAGTGACATTGCCTGCGAGCCTACACCTGAAAAAAGTTCTATCAAACGTATAGGCTTGTCTATTTTGAACACAGGCATTGTCAAATCAAATATACTCAACTGCCCTTCTACTTCGTAATCTTTAAAAATATCCATTTTTCTTTGGGAGCAAATCGCGATTTATTGTCCGGACAAATCTCCTTGCTCCTTTCATTTTTTTATCATGGTTTAAATGTAACTTTTCACCCTCCGTAATACATCACGCTGCTGCAACAAAACAACCAAAACAGAATTATTGCTGTGCCGATGATGATGGATAAGGTGTTTAATAGTTTGTCTTTCATTGTGTATTGCCTTTCAACTGCTCTGCGAATTTGTCAATGTCTTTTCCAAACTTGAGCCAACATTTTTCGCAATTACTATCACACATTTCAGCAGGTGAGTCGGTGCAACACCATATGTAAGCCTGTTGTGATTCTTTGATTGCTTTCACAAAATCATCAATAGCCTTTTCCCGAATTTTCTTATCGTGCAACTCCAGTTCTGCTTTTCCGTGAATTATCGGTATATCACTCTCTTTCAAAGCCTTAAATTCGTCAATAGTGCCGATTGCTTCAAATTCCTGCACTTTTGCTTTATATTCCATGCTTACACGAAAATTTTCTTTAGATATTTCAAGTGCTCGTTTATAACCTTCCACCGTCCCGATTGCTCTGTACTGGTGGATTTCCTCAAGTGCTTGGATTGCCATGCTATTTGCAACATAATCATCTTCCAAAAATTTACTTTCATTCTGTCTATCATTGATTTCCATAAATAAACGCATACATTTTAATCTTTCAACTGCTTCATTCTCCGTCATGCTCATTCTCCTTTGCTAAGTCTTTCTGAATTGCAATTATAGCAGGCACTCCACCGATAATATAGGCAACTTCAAGGATATTATCTGCCAAATACTCCATATTATCTGCCCACCTTTTTACATCTGTCTGTTCGTTATCCAAATTAGATGTATAATTCATATCATCAGTTATTCTTCTAATCGCAATAAGTCTTGCAACGCATTCTCTTTGCTTCTTTTTAGGTATTATTTTCATCCTCTCACTCTCCCATCTGCTAATTTTTGTTATTCATAATCCATCCAATAAACCCAATAACTCCAACTCCGAATATCTATATAGCAAGTACTATTATTTCCTCTTTTATTGACATAGTTTTTAATCTCTCTGTAATTTTTATCCATTCCTTATCAAATTCTAATATGAATTTTGTATTAAATTCTTTTGGTCCTTTAACCGCCTTTATGCTGCTTATCTGCTGTTCCGTCATGGTTTTCCTTTCAGCTGTTTGATATTTTATTCAAGAAAGCATTTTGTTCGTTTTCTGCTTTCTTGCGTCTTATGCTTTCTTCCGGCAATTTGAAAACGATTGAAGATTTTATTATCCTGTCTTTCGTCCTATCGTCTATGTTCAGATTTTCCACTGGCATATTTGACGTATAGATTGTCACAAGACCGCTTGCCATTCTTTGATTGACTAACCTAAATATTTCCTGCCGTTGCCAATCCTTATCTATTTGTGTGCCTATATCATCAAACACTAGCAACGCACATTCTCTGTATATCGCCGATGCATCGTGTTCCCCACGTTCTCTCTTGTAACTATCCCCTACAGCGTTTATATAGTCGGGTGCGGTTATAAATCGCATTTGCAAATCATGTTTCATCATTATTGACTTTGCCAAGCAACATGACAGGAACGTTTTTCCGCTTCCGGGTGTTTTACTCCAAATGTATAAACCCTTACCATCGTTCTGCCATTTATCAAAACCATTGAACATTGCAAAAGCAAGTTTCCTAACTCCCGACACATCTTTTTCATAAATTGAAAAATCAAATTTGTTAATGTCTGCATCGTGAAATTCTTCCGGCACTCCCGTTCTGTCATTCTGCCGCCATGTTCCCGAACACTTCGGACACTTCTTCGCCATATCAACCTTTACTGGAAGTCCGTAATCAAAAACTGTTGCTTCATACACTTGCCAACCGCTACCACGACACAATTCACAACTAGAAGAGTTTTGCACCATAGTATTCTTCATTTTCGTTATCCTCTTTCTTGTTTGTTGCTTTTTGGTTCAAGTACCCTTCAAACTTGTTTCCGAACAACGTTTCGGGTCGTAAATACTTCTCCATATCTGTGCCTGCCCATTCCTTGTGTTTCTTGTCGATTACTGCTTTAAAATCATCAACGGTAAAATCTTCATTCAGTCTTGCACTTATGCTGTCACGTGTTTTTTTAGTTGTGTATTTATAGCGTGTATTGCAAGTAAGATTAAGGTGGTCAACAACTTCTTTTATCAAATCTGCTCGACATATATTATTATCCTTATCTATACTATCCTTACCTAACCTAACCTGTGTCGACGGCTCGTCCACGGATAGTTGACTTGACAATCTATAGGCTTTATTTTCGTCCAATTCAAGCATGGATTTTTGCTCTTTGTAGGACGTTTCATTGTAAGTGTCTTTCCTTATGTAGTTATGTATTCTCCAATGCTTTATAACCACAATTCCGTTGTCAAAAGGTATGATGAATTTTCGCATAATCAATATGTTCATATCATCATTCGTTGCACCTACAAACCTCATAATTTTTTTTGGTGCATTAATAAATCCGTCATCGTCTGCTCTCATAGCCAAATCATAATAAAGCAGCCTTGCACTAATCGGCATTTCGATAAACGCATCGCTATCAATTATTGTTTTCGCAAACATTCTTCGCTCTGCCAAATTATCACTCCCTTTCGATTCTTCCGCATCTGAAATCTTCTGATAGCGCCTTGTTCCCCTTATTGTTTTTAAATGTTGTAATAGCTCTTTTATCTTCTCGTTTATTATTTCTTGCCAACTGCACAGACTCTTTTAGGGTAGGAATATAGTAACCCTCGCCCCGTCCGTCATTTGTTATTTTGACGTTATAATCTGCCTTTACTCTTTCGAGCAGTTTTCGCATTGCTCTATCCCTATTTTCATAACTAGAGGAACTGTTTATTAACCCTGCATCTTCGCATTTTTTAACCAAATCTTCTCGTTTGATTGCATTTTCCTTTCCGGGAGTGAAGAAACCAATAAAAATTTCTGCCTTGTCTATTTTCTTCGTTCCGTTTGCTTTCGGTACGTTTATATAAAATGTCTGCATAATTCTCCTTGTATGCCTTGCGTAGCGTTTTATGGGGCGTATACCACGCAAGGCTGTGTGATATTCGGCTTTTATCATGGCATCTTATATGTGATATGTTGTTGTGCCACAAAAAGCATGAGTGAGTTTCTTTTGACCATTTTCGTGAATATAAGAAAATGGTACGGGTGTCACAACCGATTATTTGTAAGCATCTTCGCTTAACAAATCATTGAATTTCTCAAACGCTTTGATTGATACCTTGTTGTTTTTCTTTTCTTCCTTAAGACTAACAACTAAATGTTTTTGAATTATGTTTAAAAGTTCTCTTGCAAGCATTTTTTTGCCTTGCTTTATTCCGTCATAATATCCTTTTTGCGGTCTGTATTCGTCTATTTGCGACTTCCCCTCTCCTTGACCGCCTGCAGTCTTGTTTCTAAGCTGATAACCGTTCCGGGCATACATTTTTATGTAGTATTGTTCCTTTTCGTCTAATTCAGATATAGAAAATTGCATAAAGCCAATTTTCCAACCATACGGATTGTCAGAGGAATACATACCATGCTTTTTCATAGATAAGTCGATATGCTGATAACCGGAAAGATGTTGTGACAACCTGGTTAAAATATGTTTTGCTTGTCCTATGTAAGCATATTTGATACTGTTTTCATCTTCCCTTGTGAGAAAATAGATCCCGCTGCTATCATCCAAATTTGGGTTTACTTTCAATAACCGCATTTTGTTCTCGTATTCTTTCTCTTTCGCTTGTTTCAGATTTTTGTTGTACATCGTTCTCCTTTACTACAATTCCGTAGACTTTATACATTTCTGTAAAACGTATTATTCCAAGTTGATGTGCTAGGGTATGATGTTTTCTGCAAAGACATATCTTCTTGTGATTGCTGTCATCAAGCGTTTTACGGTCATTCCCCATGCCGATTGCATCTTCGTGGTGTATTTCTCCACTTTGACCGCAAACAGCGCATTTTCGGTGTTTAATGCAGAAATAGAGGTATCTGCCGGTATCGTCCGTTCGGTTTATTGCACTTTCTGATAACTCAACTCCGTTTTCTATTGCATATTCAAGAATCACGTTAATAAATTCTCTTGCTTCGTCCATAGTGCAAGTAGAAAGGCTTATGTAATCGTTTCCCGTTTTTGAAACATAAAGGTACTTAAGCCATTCTTTCTGCTCTTCCGGCAAGTAACCAGTGTATGCAGAAATATCTCTTATGGTCGCATAAGCCTTTTTTCTCTGCTCTATGGATATTGTTCGTCCATCGTCAAAACGCATCTCCGCTTTTTTGATATGCTTTTGAGAAATCATGTTTCCCAAAAACTTATTAGGTATTGATATAATAAGGTCTGTTCCGTTTTCTGTTTCTCTGTACTTTGAAATATCTACAAGAGTGTGCATAATTACTCTCCGTACTTTTCTTGCATAGCCCTAAGCATCATAGCAACCTCGTTTGCTGTAACCGTGTCTTCCGTTCTTTGCTGACGGATAAGCCAACCCTCAAGATTTACTTTGTTTTTCTCGCATATATCTTTTAATGCTTTCATCTGTGATTTTGTAGGCTTTGCTTCATCTTCCGGCATTGAATCGTAAGGATTATATTCTTCTTTTAACCAAAGATTAAAACCAAGACCCGTGTGTATTGCTACACACTTAACAAATGAGCGACACATGCTGTTCCATACTCTTTGTTGGCTCATGGAATTGTCTTTTACCGGATTTGAACCATTCATAACAGGTGCTTGGAACTCATATTCGTTATCATCAATGACAACCTTTATTCGTGTTTCATAACAACGATTTTGCACCTTGTTCTTGTCCTCAAAAACAACATCTGACATTCTCAGGCTGCTTCCGTTTTCGCCGGGTATAGGAATCCAATATACTTTTTCTGCTCCATACTCATGCAATAGATCAATGCACTTCGCCCAATTCAGATATGTCATTCCATCTCGGCTTTCGCAATAAGGCGTCACGTCTACTTTTCTCAATTCTTCGTAACTTTTTAACATTTAGTCCTCCTTTATCCAGTTCCCGGAGTAAAACCACTCCACTAACAAATTCCTAAACTCTAACTGTTCCAACTCTGTGCCGTTCAAGCATCTTTCAAGTGCGTATGAATATGCTTCATCTTCCGGCACAAATACATTCGTACCCATTTCGTGATAGCCTTTCTGTTTAAGAACTTCAGCAACTTCCGAATATCGCTCAAGTTCTTGCCATTGCGAATCAACTACCATTCTGTTTTCAATCATTTCCGGCATAACTACACCTCGTAATCGTCACAAGTGTTGTGTATTTCCCTGCTTCCTTGCCACATTTCACCGTCACGCTTGTTTATGTGAAGTTCTTCTTTTTGACAAACGTTGTCCTTGTTGTGTTTGCAGGTTTCATCATCGCACCAAATTATCCTCATATAGTTACCTCTGCAAGATACATCTTTTCAATAGACTTGGGCATAATATTGAAAGTCACATCTGCAAACTGCCCTACACCGCCAAAAATCCATGCACCTTTTTTACTGATTCCATTAAATGCTCCTGCGATAGTATATCCATTTGCAATCAAATAAACCGTATCGCCGTTATTTACAATCTTTCCGTCTGTTGTCTTAATCTCAACTACTGTCCTTTTAATTGTTTCCATCTTCTACCTCCTTAACGTATGTACCGACTTCTCTTTCTTCTCTGATTTTCATAGCCAACTCATTGACTTTGTTTTTCTCTTCGTTTGTGTTATACGGATAGGTCCCGTAAGCGTATTCCTCTCCGTCCACCACCATAATTATCTGTGCCTGCATATTATCTTCCCTTTCTCGCAAACGCTCTCCAATGGTTAGAAAAGTAACTCGGGTTTCCCTTGCAAATTCTCACATATCCCGCTTTCTTCATTCTGTTACGTGCTACATTTCTTGCGATTGTTCTCAACATTGTTTATTCCTCCTACATTGCATATTTTCTTGGTCTGTTCGCAATCTTTCTGAAAGCGTTCAAGTCCGCTTCATCTTCTCTTCTGCGACTGCGTAATTCGTTTTCCATAACTTCTGTGTCAAGCACTGCCGCAACTGCAATCTGTTCTTCTATTGAATAATTGCTTGCAAGCCTTGCTGTTTCCTTCACATTGGCAAGGAATAACTGTTCTTCAACGTTGTTTTTTCTTACCGCTTCAATTGCCAATTCGGGTATTTTAATCTCTCGCATTTGATAAATTCTCCTTCCTTGCATATTCTGCTAACTGCTCGGCTAATTTCTCACATTCACTCTCTACATATTGAGTGTTTCTTAAAGTTTTTTCAGAGTAATAACCAAATCTCTTATCAAAATCCATTGACGCTTCAATCTCTTTCCGTCTTTCGGGAAATCTTTCGTAAGCAAGCTGAAGGTCTTTTCCATCATCGCAATGTGCACAATCAAATCCAAACCACCACAAATTGCTCGTAACCGGATATTCCGAATTTTCTCCGCCGTCTGCGTATGTAATACCACCATGACAACTAAATGCAAGTTCTATACGAGAATCTTCATTTTCATCCATAGCAGCCATTAATAGTTGAAAATATCTTCCGTTTATATCTCCCTCAACTTCCTCTTTTTTGATATTTACATAATCTGAATAGTTCTTTCCGTAAAGAGGATGTTTATTACTTACTCCAACATATCCGCATCTGTGACCCGTATAGCCAAAAGTGACTATGCACCTAAGTCCTTTATGCTCAAAATCTTTTTCAATCATGTAATTCATTTGACAAAACTCCTTTCCCTATGCTACGATAGGCATAGTAATAGCATTACAAGTGTTATTCGATAACCCCTACGTGCTTTGGTCGGCTGTGGGGTTATTTTCTTTTGGTGGATTTATCAATCCCATTTCTTCAAGCCATAAGTACATTGATTTAACCCTTTCTTAAAATTCAGTTTGTTTTGGACGTATGATAAATTCATCCGGTGTTTCATCACAATCAGACGCATCATACCAATAATATCCATTAAACACCCTTATTTTTGTGATATCCTCGTTATGTTCCACTTGCATAACCGGGTCTACCCATGATATTTCTTTGCCATTTTTCAACCATACTGCTTCTTGCCCCATATCTCATTACCTCTCTGAAATTCAAATCATCCCTCTGCGTAAACTAATTGGATAAAGCAACTATCTCCGTACGTCTCGATAAAGTCGTAGCAATCTCCCAAACTCTCTTGAAAAATATCAATGCTTGTACCGATTTCCAAAGAACCGTAATTCTTGCCAGTCTTAGGATTGATAACATCTGTTTCACTTCCATAGCCGGTATCGTAAATCTCATAGTACCCGATTATCTCTCCCGGCTTTCCGTTGTTGTCAGCGTAGACAATTGCAAGCCATCCAAGGTACTGTTCCTGATACGCACATATTCCCTCACGTGGCATCTTTCCGTTTCTGCAAGGATTACCGGTGTGCGTGTAGCAAGTCATTTTGATTTTCTTTAGTTCCGGTGTTTTGGCTGTTACATCAATAGGTTGAGCAATTAATGCGATTAATATTAATATGCTTATTAACTTTTTCATGTTTTTTCCTTTCCGAGAGACATATAAAGAATCGCAAGGCCTACGATTAAAAGAAGCAAAGCGTTTTTAGGATCTGTTGCTAAATCAACTGCACCGCCTACGCCGGCAATCCCTATCAGTACAATCAATACTGAAACTGTTTGAAAAAACTTTCTCATTTGTAATATCCTCTCTTTTATTTAATTCCTAATTCCTTTGCGATTGCTGCCGCAACAAATCGGCTATTCGTTTGCGAAAAAAAATGATGAATGGCTGAAAGACTATACCCCGTTCTTGTGGATAACGTTTTATATGTAATATTCTTCTCCAACATCTTTATCCTCGCCTTTGTTTTGAATGTTTCGTATTCGCTCTGCGTCATTACCACTTCGTACATCGCTAATGGCCCTCATACAAGAAATCAATTATTGCTTCTTGTGACAAACCGGACACCGTGATGTATGCCCTTAATTCCTGCACCGTCATGTTTGCCGGTTGCTTGTATCGCTCATACACTGTTTTGGGACTTGTATCACTTCTTGCCGCTAAATCCTTATAGGTCTTGTCGTGTTGTATAAGGCCTGCTTTTACGTTTTTAACAAAACGCTTGTCCTTTTCTGTAAAACGCCCCAATGTTACTTTTGGCATTTCCGTTCTCCTTTCTTACCCCTTTCATTACACCACCTGCACAGGTTTCTCTCTGATTAACCGATTAACAGAAACATCAAGCGCATCTGCAACTGCTTTCAGACTATCCAGGTTGGGGCTTGCAGTTTTCCATTTAGAAATAGTACCTTTTGCCAAACCGGATTTGCGTTCAATCTCTGACAACGACATTCCTTTTTTTGCTGCAAGTTCAAGCACATTTTCGTAAACCAATTCAATATCTCCTTTCTAATATTTGATATTCGCTGATTTAATTCAACTTTATGCTTGATTTTTTGCTGATTTTATTCTACAATGTAACTACCACGAAACATTTAAAATATTCAAACAAAATAACCTGGCACGTGTTGAATTAAATCAACGGTATAATTTTATTATACACACTTTATTCAACGTGTCAATAGTTTTTTGTTGATTTTTTTCAACGGAGGATTTTTGACATGACACTATACGAAAAGGTGACATTTTTGCGTGAAAAACAAGGAATATCTCAATCAGAATTAGAGAGAAAAGCAAATTTGAGCAAAGGCACTATTACTAATTGGAAAAATCGAAAGCCAAACATTACAAGCATTGAGAAGGTGTCAAGTGCCCTTGGATATGATGTGACTTATTTTATATCAGATGACAATGAAACAAACGAAAAGTATTACTTAAATGAAGAAACAACAAAGATGGCACAGTCTATTTTTGAAAACAAAGAGTTGCGACTGTTGTTTGACGCGGCACAAGATGCCAAACCGGAAGATTTACATACAGTGCACAGTATGTTACTCGCTTTAAAAAGAAAGGAACGTGATAATATTGTCTAATCAGGATATACAGGTAAGATTGATTGATTTTCCTGCAAAGGTGAATGAAACAGTAACCAAAAACGAAGATGATTCATACACCATCTTCATTAATGCAAAGTTATCTTATAATAAGCAGGTCGAAGCCTATGAGCACGCTGTAAAACATATTGAAAATGGTGACTTTGAGAAAACAGATATTAATAGAATTGAATTTGATGCACACCGGACAGAGTTTGCACTGGAATTATGTGTATAAAGGAGGGGTATTCTTGAGTAATAAAACACGTTACTGCAAATACTGTGGTAATGAAATTGATAATATAACAAAAGTATGCTCTTCTTGCGGAAAAGGTTCTTTTTTTAGGAGACATGGATTTTCTGTTTCAACTATCATTTTCGCTCTTCTGTTCATGTTTTCTTGTGTCGTAAGCGTAATATTAATCATTCAAAATGTTAGCCTAAAAGCAAATATAGAAACGCTAAAAACTTCAAATGATGAATTAAAAGCAGCGGTTTCCTCTTTATCGGAGGAATTTGACGACTTAACAAAAAGTTACGATGCACTAGAATCTAAGTATGAAGAAAACACCAAGGGTATGATAGATGCTATATATGAGTTGAACGATTATCAGAATGATTTCGCTTACGTTACTCAAGTTGGCGAAAAATACCATAAACGTTCTTGCTTCATCGTCTCCGATATAAAAACCTTACATTGTAATACTATAATAGAACTCAAACAACAAGGATATGAAGCATGTTTGTTGTGTTATGAATAATAAAAAAACCGCCCCTGTTGCAGCAGGAACGGTTTCACCATAGATTGCCCCGAAAGACATCTATATCTCACGAAAATATAGTATCATTTTCGGGTCAGCTTCGCAAGCGGAACACTCGTTCATGCAGGCTGTATTTTTTATACTCAAAAACAAGGAGGATGATATTATGGCAACGGCAAAAAAATTACCTTCCGGGAAGTGGAGATGTTTAGTTTTTACTGGAACAGAAAACGGAAAGCGGAAATACAAATCGTTTACAGCGGAAACAAAAAAAGAAGCTGAATTTTTGGCATCTGATTACCTTATGAATAAAAAGGATGATGACAAGAAACAGTCAATTACTTTTAAGACCGCTATGGAACGCTATAACGCAAGCAAGGAAGGGGTTTTGTCTCCGTATTCGATAACTTCTTACATCACAATCAAAAAGTGCCTAGAAAGCGATTTTAAAGCGTTCTGTGATACTGCAATATCAGATATTGAACAAGCTGACATACAAAAAATAGTAAATGATATGTCGAAAAGGTTGTCACCAAAAACGGTGAGAAGCCGTCACGGATATATTGTTGCGGTCTTAACAGAGAACGGATATGAAAAAACAATCAAAACCCAACTGCCACAAAAGAAAAGACCAAACCTTTATATACCAACCGAAAAGGAAGTAATCAAATTGCTGCAACTTGTTAAGGGAAAAGAATTAGAAGTGCCTATTATGCTTGCCGCGTTTGGTATGATGCGTAGAGGAGAAATATGTGCATTAACATTAAATGACTTCAACGGAAACGTTGTTCATATCCATAAAAACAAAGTGCGTTCGCACGATGGCGAATTTCACATCAAAGCACCTAAAACATATTCGGGTGACAGATATATTGAATTACCGCAATTTGTAGTTGATACGATTATGAAAAAGGGATATGTGACAAATTATCTGCCCGACACCATAACCAAAAACTTTGAGATATTGCTAGAAAAAAACAACCTTCCACATTTTCGTTTCCATGACCTTCGGCATTTCTCTGCAAGTGTACGACACACTTTAGTCCCGGATGCGTATACAGTCAAAGCAGGTGGTTGGTCATCAGATGCTATTTTGCAAAGCGTATATAGGCATACATTAAGCGACGTTGAGAAAGAAATGTCCGACAAGGTAAATAATCACTTTTCACGTATTATGCAACACGAAATGCAACACAAAAAAAATAAGCCTAGTAAACACTAGGCTTTTAGCGTGCAGGAAAAGAGACTTGAACTCTCATGGTATTGCTACCACACGGACCTGAACCGTGCGCGTCTGCCAATTCCGCCATTCCTGCGAACAAATCATATTTTATCTTTTTTCTTATACGGTGTCAACCGTTTTCTGCTTATTTTTGTCATTATTTTTCATCATCTCTTCTGTCATTTTTGAAGATTCTGAAATTTTTTATTTCTTTCTGTATTTCCTGTTGTTTTTCTTTGATTTCCTTTTGCACTTCCTGTTGTTTTTCCTTAATCTCTGTACGTGCTTTATCACTTGCCGTTTCAACCAAAGAACGTACCAACTTTTGCAGTGCCTTCCTTGTTTCATCATCTATTTCCCGCACTGCCTCAATCATTCCCTGCACACTCTTCTTCCAATCAGCACCCAGCTGAAACAAATTCTTCGCTTCCGATGCAGATACCACATCATACAACGTATCAACAAAAGATCTAATTTCTTCTTGCGATAATGACAAAATCCATTCGTTCATGGTTGCATCCCAAAACACCTTTGTTTCGGGCATATTGTCAGATCTCACAAAGGCTTTATTCTCTACCTTCCAGCTGAACGCATTATGTTGCAACATACCGAGACTTCTGCTCTCCACAATTTTATAGTCCTTCCCCGACTCCAGTATCATCCCAACTGCTGAAGATCTTGGGATAAATTTTACGATTCTGTCCGCGATTTCATCATAGTGACTTGCTTGCAAAATTTCCGGCCGAAAGCCCGGTCCGTCATTGTTGTAGGCACAAATCAAACGTTCTCTCACTCTTTTTGCAGCGTTCATCGCCGCATAAACAGCCAGATTTCCACCCTTGGAGTGACCTCCTGCATAAAATCTTCCGGCAATACGTCCTACCACTTTATCCATATATTCCACTGCCAGAAGTTGGCTGTATACCGGTTTGGAATATGCCAGATTAAAATCCTCTTTCCATCCAACAATATTGGCATCCGTCCCTCTGTAAGCAATATATACATTTTTATCGTCCAATACATATGTCATTGCCGAAAATTGAATTTCATCCTCCTCGTCAATGATATTCACATAATAATTCATTTTGAGGGAACCGAAACGTACTGACTGTGCCGCAGCTTCAAAAAGAGCCTTTAATTCCTCTTTATACCAATATCCTTCTAATATTTTATCCTGTTCTTTGTGCCCGTAAATTTTCTGGATACTGACGGGTGCCGCATCCTCTTCCGGTCCCGGTACATAATTTTGGAAATCCAAATAAGCTAGTTGACATAACACCAGACTATCCACTTCATTAAGTGCCTCTTCCGAAAAGGTCACATTCCCATATTCTTTAACATAATCAATAATACTCTTCATATCTTGTCCTACTTAATACAAAATGCCGTCGTAATACTGCAAAAGTAAATCTACTACTCTGCTGTAACTTACTTTTCCGTCCTCTACTCCATTTATCGTAAGATTCGTTTCCACAACCGCATCGGAAGCTGCTTTTACAAACTCTGTGTCCAAAACAGCATCTTCCTCTACATCTTCCCACGCTTCCTGCGTCAGAAATTTGTCATCCTCTATCACCTGCTCGGATATCACAGGATGCTGATAATAATATTCTACATTTTCTCCCGTCGCTTCATAAAAGTCCCTGTCCAAATAGTAAAGGATGCTCATGTATGCACTGTACTCAAAAAATGAATCTCCGGAATCCACACATGCCAGGTAAGCAATAAAATTAGCCTCATCCTCAAACAAAAAGCCTTTTAAGTGTGACAATTCATGACACATGGTGGTGGGCATATTAATCACATACATCTGTGAATTAAAATTAGCCTCCATGGAAAAAGGGAAATAATAGCCTGTCATATACTGCTGACTGAAAAACTCTGATGTATATAGAGGCTTTGGATCCGGATAATATCCCTTTAGTGTGGGGAATATATCCCCCATTCTCTGCATCTGTTTTTTTGCCTGCTCTTTCAACTCTCCGTTATAAACCAGATATCCTTTTTCATCCCTTTCCATTTCCTCTGCCAAGATGTTTGCACGGGTAACTACATAATCACGCAAAACCTCAATTTCCGCAAGTCCATATTTCCGATTCTCACCGGCTCCGATCCGATACCTCTCGTTTATCGGAGATACATGAAAAGCTAAAAAGCAAGTAAATGTCATCAAAAGGCTTACGATTCCCAATACCCAAAAAATAAACTTTGCATAACCTATAAACCACTTTGCTTTTTGACATTGCCTGTTTTTGGAAAATATTCTGCGTAACAGTTCTGCCAGGCTCCATAAAAGTAATACCACAACCAAAACTACCGCAAGATACAACAGCCATTCCCCTACCGAAAATGGAAAAAGACCCGTTATTCTTCCATATATCTCCACCCAAAAGGGAAAAACAATTTCAATATACCAATCACAAAACCGGGAACTGTTCCATCCTATTATATTCAAAACCACCGCTGTCAAGAACAAAACAAGAGGTACCCTTATTCCTTTGTATTTCCGCATACTCATTGTAAATTTATTCATATCCTTTCGTCACTGTCACTATAATAATAAAAAACATGTTCTCATATTTCGAGACAGGAGTCTTATGCCATCTATCCTTTCCATGTTAAAAAACATTAATACATTTTTATGGAGCGGACCTCTTCTTTTTTTACTCTTGGGAACACATCTTTATTTTACCATGAAGCTTCACTTTCCGCAGAAAAATATTTTCCGTGCGATCAAACTTTCTTTTGCCCCTGATCAAGATAATACGGGAAACCATCTTTCTTCATTTGGAGCCCTTGCCACTACCCTCGCTGCCACTCTCGGTACCGGTAATATTGTGGGAGTATCCACAGCTGTTGCTTTAGGCGGTCCCGGTGCAATCTTTTGGTGCTGGATTACCGGAATCTTAGGAATGGCAACTTCCTACAGCGAATGTTACTTAAGCGTTCTTTTTAAGCATCATGGAAAAGGCGGTACTTTTCTTGGTGGTCCTATGTATGTATGGGAGAATGGTTTACATAATAAATTTATCGGTAAGATTTATGCGATATTAACCCTTATTGCTGCGTTTGGCGTGGGATGTGCTACGCAGTCTAATTCCCTTGCAGGAACTGCCCGGACCGGCTTTCATATATCACCTCATCTTGCCGGATTTTGCGCTGCAATCATCACGGGTTTTGTTATCATCGGCGGTATTAAATCTATCGGAAAGGTATGTATGAAGCTTGTCCCCTTTCTTGCAATTCTATATATGGCCGGTTGTTTCCTGCTTCTTTTTCTGAATCGCGATGCTCTTTTCCCTGCCATACGGCTGATTCTTATGCATGCTTTTATGCCTGATGCCGTAGGAGGCGGTCTTGTCGGTGGCTCACTTATCGTCACAGCCCGCTATGGCATTGCCAGAGGACTTTTTACTAACGAGGCCGGCATCGGCACTGCTGCCATCGCTGCTGCTACATCCGACACCACTCCTTGTAAACAGGCTTATGTTTCCATGACTGCTGTTTTTTGGGACACCGTTGTCATGTGCCTGTTAAGCGGCCTTGTGATTGTTACAAATATGTTAAAGCATCCCGAATCACTTGTAGGTGTAAACGATGGTGCTCTTACCGATGTGGCATTCCGCTATCTGCCCTTTGCAGGACAGGAATTTCTTTCCCTGTGTTTGATTGCCTTTGCCATTACCACACTCATCGGTTGGTCTTATCTGGGGGAAAGTGCTGTAGAATATTTATCCGACACAAAAGGTATTTTCGTTTACAAAGTAGCCTACATTGTAATGATCTATATCGGTGCCGTTCTGCCGCTTACCTTTGTGTGGGAATGCACTGACTTTATCAACGCCCTAATGATATTCCCAAGCATTACTGCTCTTTTTCTGCTGCGGAAACATATCCGGACATAAGTTAAAAGCGCATAACTGTCCTTTGACAACTATGCGCTATCTCCTATTCTCCCTCTTTTTGTTCCTGCCACGTAAGTAAATCTGAAAGCGTTACATTATCTACTACATTCTTTACAGCATCATCAATTTTCTTCCACAGTTCGAAAGTAGCACACCCCTGCTGTTTTTCACAAGAAATCCCATCCTCTTCCATACATGCCACCGGTGCAAGAGAACCTTCTGTCAATCTTAAAATCATTCCAACCGTATATTTCTGTGGCTCCATAGTAAGCTGATAACCGCCCTGTGGACCTCTGATGCTCTTTACATACTCTGCTTTATTTAAATTAGCAATAATCTGCTCCAAATATTTATCGGAAATTCCTTGTCTTTCGGAAATATCACGAATCCTTACGGGGCTATCTTCGCCGTAGATAGCGATATCCATCATAAGTCTTAAAGCATATCTTCCTTTGGTAGAAATTTTCATAAAACTCCTCTTTTCTGCAAGATGTACTTATTATACTACCATTTTACTAGGAAATACAAGATAGGTTTCTCTCTTTCTACTTTATCTTGTCAATAATATTCCTACCAATAATAAAACTGCCAGAAATGCCAAATTGTATATGGTAAATATCCCCATATATTTTCCCTTTTGGGCATTCTTGCTTTCCCCGTATATTTTGTATGAAATCACACTGGCAAGGGAAGCGATTAGTGTGCCCAGTCCACCTATATTGACACCATAAAGAATCTCTCTGTAATTTTCCGTAAATCCACTAAGGAGCATTGCCGCCGGCACATTGCTGATGACCTGGCTTGAAAGCACGGATAAAATAAGTTCTCTTTCGTATAACAGTCTCTGTAACATTTCACTGATTGCAGGAATATTTTGCATATTTCCCACAAAAATAAAAAATCCCACAAAAGTTCCAAGCAGGCAATAATCCACCTTCGGGAACAGTTTCCTATCCACTATGAATATGGCCACTGATACAATTGCAAGAGATACCTTCCATGGCAAAACCCGAATAACCGTCAAAAGACATATCACAAACAAAACCGCATAAATAAGTACTTTCTTCTTATCCGGCACTATTTCCTCTTCCTGCATGCCTGTTACCACTGCTTTCGGTTTCTCCATCAAAATCACAACAAGAAGCATACCTAAAGACAATGCGGTTAAAGGTAGCATGAATAAAAGGAATTCCAAAATTCCCATGCCGGAGATCCCATACAAATATAAATTCTGGGGATTTCCTACCGGGGTAAACATACTTCCCAAATTTGCCGCAATGGTTTGAAGCACCACTACCTTAATACATTTATCCTCAAGCCCCGCCAAATATAATAACTCTATGGCAAAGGGTACAAAGGTAAGTAATGCCACATCATTGGTAATAAACATGCTTGAAAAGAAACAAAGTAATACAAGCAGCAAACACATCTGTCTGCTGTTTTTTACCTTCCCTGCAAGTCTTTCACCCAAATAGGTAAATGTTCCCTGCTCTTTTAACCCTGCCACGATAATCATGAGACAAAAGAGTAGTGCCAATACCTTATAGTCAAGGTATGAGAAATACTCCATCGACGGTGTGACAAAAAGTGCAGAAACAATTGCAATAAGCACTGCTATCACAAATACAGTTTCCTTCTTACAAAATGCAATGACCTTAGCCTTCAAATCTTGCTTCCTCCTTCATGTCGCACATTGCAAAAAGCATCCGTGCTACCGAGAGATAGTCAGCCGCTCTTTGTGACTTACGAATCTGTTTTATATATTTTGAAACCGCCTTGGAATTTTCTATTTCTACAAACAGATACTGCCAATAATTCCAAAGTTCTTTCATTTTAAACAGGGTGTTTGTCTCACTTTGAAACAATACTAAAAATTCCTCATATAACTTATCATGAAATGCAATCATTTCTTCTTTGGTTATCGCAGGACCGCCTTTTATTTCCCGCACCAGTGCGGGATTTGTTAAAAGTCCTCTTCCAATCATCATACTTTCTGTTTGCGGAAAGTCCTCCCTGAATTTATGATAATCACTCTGTGTAAAAATATCGCCGTTATAACAAAGGGGATTTTTACTGTTTGCCACTGCATAGGCAAAGGCCTCCATGTTGGGGGTTCCTTTGTAGAACTCTTTACGTGTCCTGGCATGTACCGTCAACTCTTTGATAGGATATTTGTTATAAAGGTCCAAAATACCTGCCCATTCCTCATCACTTTTAAGACCAAGTCGCGTTTTTACAGATATGGCAATCTTGTCATTACAACTCTCGAAAATAGTATCAAAAAACCTCTCTAAGTCGTTAAGTCTTCCTAAAAACCCGGAGCCTCTGCCTTTTGACACCACTGTCTGATACGGACATCCCAGATTTAAGTTCACTTCCTCATATCCTAAATCAAGTAAGATTTTCACAAGTCCCGTAAAATCTTCTGCGTTATTACTCAGAAGCTGGGGCACAATAGGTACACCTACATTGTTTTCCGGAAGGATGTCTTTCATGGAACGGTTCTTAGTAAAACCGCCACCGGTAGGTACAATAAATGGTGTGAAATATGTGTCAATTCCTTCCCCGAAAAATTCATGGTGTATATTTCTGTATGTAAATCCTGTTATTCCCTCTAAGGGTGCAAAATATGTTCTCATTGTTTTCCTATTATCGTAAATTAACCTATTCTTTAGACAAAAGCACTACTGTCTCTATTCCCGTTGTCCAAGGGAACTGATCTACTGCAACTGCCTTCTCCACCACATATCCACTTTCCAAGAATGTTTCCAGATCTCTTACCAAACTGGTAGGCTTACAGGATATATAAACCATTCTTTCAATTCCGTAACTGATAATCTTCGTAAGTGCTTTAGGATGAATCCCATCTCTGGGGGGATCCAAAATAATCATATCCGGCTTTTCTTCTATGGTGTCCAAAACCTTAAGCACATCACCTGCTATAAATTCACAGTTATGTAAACCATTCAGTTCTGCATTTTTCTTTGCCGCTTCCACTGCTTCCTCAACAATTTCCACACCAATTACCTTCTTCGCCACAGGTGCCATCAGCTGTGCTATGGTTCCCGTGCCACTGTATAAATCGTAAACCACCTTGTCCGGCTTACTGTTTTCATTTAAATCTCCCACATATTCCCTTGCAGTTTCATAGAGCACTTCTGCACTTAAAGAATTGGTCTGAAAGAAAGAAAACGTGGAAATCTTGAATTTGAGTCCCAAAAGCTCTTCATAAAAATAATCCTGTCCGTAAAGAACTTTCGTTTCATCGCTCTTTACCACATCTGCCACAGAATCATTGATAATATGAAGAATGCCTGCAAACTTTCCTTTTAACCGAAGGGCCATAAGGCCATCTACCCAAGATTGTAAATCAGGACTCGCCTGGGAAGTGGTAACAAGTGCTACCAAAATCTCCCCTGTTCTTGCTGCCTTACGAACCAGCAGATGTCTTAAGAAGCCTTCATGCCTGAGTCTATGATAAAAAGAAGCGCCTTCTTTTTCAAAATAATCCCTGGTAAAGTTTAGAATCTCACGGTAATCCTCATCTACAATCTGACATTCCTTTACTGTCACAATGTCATAAAAACTTCCCCTCTTATGCATACCGAGGGCAAGTGGACCGTCCTTTACTTCGTCTCCAAAAGAAAACTCCATCTTATTGCGATAACCAAACTGAACGGGGCTTGCCTTAATTCCTTCAAATGTCCAAGGCTTTTCCTGTCTGCAAAGCACACTGTCAAGTAGTCTCTTTACCTGACCTTCCTTAATAGCAAGCTGTTCCTTGTAAGGCAGGGAAATGTAAGTACATCCACCGCAAATCCCGAAATGGGGACAGGGACTTTCTATTTCCATAGGTGACTTCTCTTCCACTTCCAAAAGTCTTCCTTCTGCTTTTCCTTTTCGCACTTTGTTGATTCCGGCTCTGACTGTCTGTCCCGGCAATGCATTCTTCACCACACAGGTTCCTTCTTCTGTCCTCACAATTCCCTTATTGGGAAAATCTATTCTCTCTACAACACCTGTAATAATCTGTCCTTTTTTCAACTTCCTTCAACCTTTCCTATCATTTTTAACTACTTCACAAAATATCTAAAATTCCGGCAGCTCGATAAATTCTACTCCATTTTCATTTGTTACACCCGCATACAGTTTATCTGAAAATCGTCCTACTGTACAGTAATGATTTAAAACATACTTTGCTGTATATGGCATTTCCAGATCACTAATCTCTTTAACAGAAAACCATTTCACTGTTCCTTCATTGGAAACCAAGTCATCACTTATGCCTTCTTTAAGATTCGCGAAAAAATAGTAATTCTGCCTTATCTCTTCTTTTGTCCTTCGTAAAGCCACGTATCTAAGAGCAAGATTTTGTATGTCATCTTCGCAAAGTCCCAGTTCTTCATTCATTTCTCTTAATACACAGGCTTTTGCATCATTCAACTCAAATTCTTCAAAATGACCTCCGGCAGATCCTGTCCATACATTATTTACAACTCTTCCGCCCTGCTTAAATAAAAGCAGCACTTTATCTCCTTTGAATAAATAAATTGCAGTCATGTTTCTTAACTTACCTATCATAACATCACCTCGTCCACTTGGAATTTATCTCTTCGAAAAACTGAAAGTTTGCTCTCATTCTAACCATTAATTCATATCCTCAGCATTGAAAAACTCCTCAATCACCTTATGGTAAAACATTGTAAAAATAATTCCAAATACTATTGCCACAATATGAACAATCATTGGGAATATACCTGCGGCATATGGATTTACCATTATTATCATTGCAATTATAATGTTAAGCAAAAGATAAAAACTAACTTGTTTAAACATTAACTTAAAATTCTTTTTTCCCAAGGTAAATAATGAATATAATCCAATAATTCCATAAGAAAAAGCAATACCAGAAATACCTGCAGCAGAGGCCTTTCCGCCCTGTGGTGTTATAACAACTGCAATAATGTAAAAAGAGATTGCATTGACTATCCATAGAACCAGAGACATCAAAGCAAATCTTTTACTTCCAAGAATCTTTTCTATCATTATTCCAAACGGAATAACCAGCAATAAATTAAATATCAAATGTCCAATGCTTTTTGCCATCGACAAATAAGGTGCACCATGTAAAAATATACCTGTACAAATTTGCCATGGATACTTAATTGGATATTCATATGCTATCGCTTGGTATGTATTTGGCACCAAAAATGATATTAACGTAACTACTACACACAATATAGCAATAACAATTGAAACTGCACAATTACCCCTTTTATGATAAATGTCCTTAATCTTCATTCTTTTTTCCTCCGTAAACTTCAAATT
>JAZNAE010000014.1:0-27391 GCA_045586385.1 Lachnospiraceae bacterium | reverse complement strand
TATAACCTTTTCATAAACATTCCCTTTTTCATCTCCGATAGCACAAACCATCTTTGTTCCGCCTGTTTCCAACGCACCTAATCTCATCCTACTTCTCCCACTCTATCATTTTGATATTTTCACCGAAATGGACATCTCCTTTTGGTTTTAACAACAAAATTTTTCGTTTTAAAAAAGGATTTAGATATTGCTTAACCTTTTCCACCTCTGCAATCTCAAAGTCCCCATCTGTCAAAACAATTATTAATTTTGACCTTGCGTAAAACAATTTCAATTGACGAAACAATTCATCAATTGACTTTTGTTGTTTTGCTGCCATCTCATATTGTCCATAATCTTCAAATGCCCGTCCCATCTGCAAAACCGGCAGGGATGAAATCTCTTTTACAATCTCTTCATCTGATATCCACTTAATCAGATTCACTCTCACATTGCGAAAGATTTCGTCCGTCTGCTTAAGTACTCCGGCAATCTGCGCACATCTTTCTTTCAGTTCTTCATAAGGAATATGATAATCTGCGACAATTGCCATTTCCAGTATGCCGCCGCTGTAGTTACCCGGAATATGTAAAATCCGCATAGCCATATTCTTTATATGTAATAACTGTATTTGTGAAAACATCCTTATTTCCTCGTAAATACTTGTTTTTTTTGACCTTTTTTATTATACTACAAAATGACTTGCAAAGGGAGAATTTTCTTTTATTGAAGGAAATACCAAGGAGGAATCTTTATGAAAATCACTACCAGACAACTTACCGTTACGGCAGTTCTTTTAGCCATTTGTATTATCAGCCAGTTTTTCAAAAATGCCAGTGTGTACATTACCGGCCCCATTATTAATGCCTGCCTTATACTTGCAGTTTTAAGTGTAGGTCTGACATGCGGCATCATCTTATCCGTCATCACTCCCATTACCGCATACTTTATAACAGGAAGTCCTATTATATCAGCCATTCCCGCCATTATGCCCTGCATTATGGTTGGTAATATTATTCTTGTAGTTTTTGTTTATCTGTTAAAAGACAAGCCTGGTAGCAAATGGAGATTTCCTCTTTCTATGGCTATCGGCAGTATCGTGAAAGCTTTATTTATGGGAGCCTCTATTTCATTGGTATTAATTCCTATGTTGTTACCTGAAAAAATGCTTCCCAAGATGACTGTATTCCAGACTACTTTTTCTCTCACACAATTAATCACTGCTATCATCGGTAGCATTTATGCTTATGTTATTTGGATACCTTTACAAAAAATTGCCAAAAATTAATGAATGGTGTTTGCATATATCGGAAAAATGATATAATATTATAATATATGACAAATTTTAGCAATTTTTCGCAATTGAGAAAGGTGGTGAAATGAATGTCCGCAAAACAACTTGCTGAAATTATGAAGGCATTAGCCAATCATGAATTTCAAGTGTACTATCAACCCCAATATGATCCCACAACAAATTCATTGCGTGCTGCAGAAGCACTCGTCCGTTGGATAAAACCTGATGGTACCGTTATTATGCCAAATGACTTCATTCCACTGCTTGAAGAAACTGATGCCATCCTTTCACTGGATTGGTATGTCACAGAAGAAGTATGTAATTTTTTTCAAAAAAATAATATTAAAACGATACCTATTTCCGTTAACTTTTCACGAAAGCATATTCATGAAAATGACTTTGTCGAAAAGTTATGTAATATCACAAGAAAATATGATATACCAAGAAATTTATTGGTTGTGGAAATCACAGAATCTGCATTGGTTGAACAGCCGGAAAAAGTCAATTCTATGATTACGGAAAGCAGGAATGCCGGTTTTAGGATTGCAATTGATGACTTTGGCAGCGGTTTATCCTCCTTAGGCTTTATTAAAAACATATCAGCAGACATACTAAAGATAGACAAATCAATGCTCAGTCAAAACTGCGAAAACGAAGAAGAACGTATTGTGCTTGAAAGTATTTTTATGTTTGCACACAGACTGAAATGGACAACTATCGCTGAGGGGGTTGAAACACCTGAGCAGTTAGGCTTCCTAAAAACCTGCGGTTGCAAGTTAATTCAAGGATTCTCTTATGCAAAGCCTATGCCGGAATCTGACTTTCTTGAAGTTTATAAAACAGATATTAATGTTGATATATCAGAGGATATTTTATTGGAACAACCTGCTTCGGTTGCCCAGGATCTTTTGCTGGAAGCAGTATTTTCCTGTTATCCCCTTATTATCTTTTGCAACTTATCAAAAAACAGTTTTTATATGATGGCATATGAAAATTACACAGCAAAATCCTGTCCGTCCAGCGGTTCGTATGTGGAATTAATTAAAAAAGCAACAGAAACCATGTATCCTGCTGACAGAGAAATATTTGCATCTGCTTTTGATACGGAAAATCAAATATCTGCTTATGAAAGGGGCGAGAAAAATTTACGTGTGATTACCAGACAATTAGGTGATGACGGAATCTATCGAAGAGTGGAAACCTGTAATTATTTTGTAAAAAATGCTTCTTCCAATGATCTTTTAGCGATTACATTAAGCAGAAATATCGAAGAACTTCCCGATTTAAAATAACAAAACAGCCCGCCTGCATAGCAGACGGGCCATTTTTATTTTATTACAGGTTATTTCATCTGTTCTTCCTGCTTTTTGATCATTCTACGAACCATTTCGCCACCGATAGAACCAGCTTCCTTAGAAGTTAAGTCACCATTGTAACCTTCCTTTAAGTTAACACCGAGTTCAGAAGCAACCTCTGTTTTGAAACGATCCATAGCTGCTTTAGCTTCAGGAACTTCAACTCTATTAGATCTACTTGCCATCTTTTTCACCTCCGTTACTTTTATTGACCATTCATACGGTCATCTATTCTTCAAGATAAGCTTCGGCGTTTGCTTATCCTGAAGACCTCATTCAAAGCATTCCGTCATCACTTATCTTGATGTTAGTATCTACGGTGCGAAAAAAAATATGTTGGTAAGTTTTTCCGAGTACAATTTTTAAAAACTTCTCAGTTTATCTTCCTCTTCTTCCGGATTTTTTTCGATTTTTTTAACAATCAGAAAATATCCATAGGATGCGTTTACTTCCACGTAAACCCTGTCGCCGGCTTTATGACCCAGAAGTGCTTTTCCGATTGGTGATTCCACGCTTACCAGTCTGTTTAGGGAATCTCCCCGCATAGTTGTTACTATTTTATAGGTTTCTGTCATGCCGTCTTCTTCAAACTCTACAGTCACTCTGGTATTCATACCGATTTCATCCTCTGCAGACTCATCCGGTATAATTTCTGCCGTTTTTATCATTCTCTCCAAAAAGCGGATGCGGCTTTCATTTTTATTTTTTTCTTTTTTTGCAGCATAATATTCAAAATTTTCGCTAAGGTCGCCATGGGCCCTTGCCTCTTTTACTGCCTCTAAAAGCTTTGGTCTTATAACTACCTTTCTCTCTTCTATCTCCGCTTCCATAGCTTCGATATCTTTTTGAGTCAACTGATTAAACATTTTCTCTCATCTCCATACTTAGTTAGTACATAAAAATAATTTTTTCTTTCAATGCCTCTCTTGCATCTTTTCCTTTTAACGCTTCCACTATGGCAAGTCCAAATTCTACGGCACATCCCATGCCGCGTCCCGTGATAATATTGCCATCTGTTACCGCAGGAACACATAAAACCTCTGCCCCTGATAGCTGGTCTTCAAATCCCGGATATGCTGTCGCTTTCTTTCCGTTTAAATGTCCCCTATGTCCTAAAATGGAAGGTGCTGCACATATGGCACAAACCTTTTTCCCCTTTCCTACAAATATATCCACCTGCTTCATAAGTTCGTCGCAGGCTTCCAATTTCTTTGTTCCGGGCATTCCTCCCGGAAGAACAATCACATCTAAACTGTCAAAATCAATCTCTTCTATCAATTTGTCCATCGCTACTACTATCCCGTGCGAACCCGTAACAGTCATCTCTCCGGTCACGGAAATCATTTCCGTTTCAATATTCTCTCTTCTTAAAAGATCCACCACTGCAAGTGCTTCAATTTCTTCATATCCCGTACCAAAAAAAACTCCTACCTTACTCATTTTTGTCTTCCTTTCAAATCTTTTTGCATTTATTCCAGTTAATTATGTTATACTTGTTTTATAGTACTTTTTTATTTTATCATCAATGCTGCTTTTTTCCAATAAACGAATTGTAAAGTTTTATGAATGAATTACAAATTACTTATGAAAGGATCTTTGTCATGGAAATAGAACGCAAATTTACAGTGAAGGAAATACCGGCAGATTTGGATAAATACCCCTGCCTCATTATCGAACAGGCGTATTTAAATACCGATCCCGTCATCCGTATCCGCAGGCAAAATGATGACTTTTATCTAACCTACAAAGGAAAGGGACTTCTTGCCAGAGAAGAATATAATCTGCCTTTAAATAAAGAAGCCTACGAACATCTTCGTACCAAAGCAGACGGTAATATTATTTCTAAAAAAAGATATGTGATTCCTGCAGAGGGCTCTTTGAACATTGAACTGGATATTTTTGAGGAGCCTTTTAAACCACTCGTTATTGCCGAAGTGGAGTTCCCGGATATTGAAACTGCGAATGCTTATGTAATGCCGCAGTGGTTTTTAGAGGATGTAACCAACGATCCTGCATACCATAATTCCAATCTCTCCAAACAATAAAAAGCATCAAAAAAGGGACAGCATCTGTCCCTTTTTCACTCACTATTTTTTCTTTGGTATTCTTCCGTAAAGTTTACTCAAATCATAAATCTTCCCTGCCAGTTCATCTGTAAGAACTCCCGGTTTCATACGCCACTTCCAGTTATTTCCGAGCGTGGAAGGCATGTTGATTCTCGCTTCTCCGGCAAGTCCCAGATAATCCTGCATCAGAATAATTGCTGTATCCGCAACACTTGCCATTGCAGCACGGATGATGGCATCCGGTATTTCTTTGTTTGATTTTATATGAAGGTACTTCTTTAAAAATGCCTTGTCATGTCTGTTTAAAGAGGTAAACCAACCGAGGGTCGTGTCATTATCATGGGTTCCTGTGTATACAACACAATTCGGTACATAATTGTGAGGTAAATAATCACTTTCCTCGTTTTCATCAAAAGCAAACTGAAGCACCTTCATACCGGGAAATCCGGTTTTTTTCACAAGCCGCTGTACGGAAGGTGTCAGGAAGCCTAAGTCTTCCGCAATGACTGCTTTTTTACCCAGCTTCTCCTTCATTACTTTAAACAAATCATACCCCGGACCTTTTTCCCAATGTCCGTATTCTGCCGTCGGATCACCGTAGGGAATGGCATAATATTCATCAAATCCCCTGAAATGATCAATCCGGACCACATCATACCATTCATAACAACGCTCTATCCTCTGCATCCACCACTTGTATCCGGTCTTTTTATGATAATCCCAGCGGTAAAGAGGGTTCCCCCAAAGCTGTCCTGTGGCACTGAATGCATCCGGCGGGCAGCCTGCTACCGCAACCGGTGTTCCCGACTTATCTAATTGGAACAAATCCGGATTCGCCCATGTATCGGCACTGTCAAAGGCTACATAAATGGGGATATCTCCTACAATCAGGATCCCTTTTTCGTTTGCATATTTTTTAAGTGCCATCCACTGCTTCTGGAATATATATTGCAAAAACTCGTAAAAAAGGATTTGTTCTTTTAAGACTTCCTTGTAGGCTGACATGGCAAAATCTTTGCGGCTCTTAATTTCCTTCTCCCATTCGGCCCAGCTGATTCCCTTTTTGCTGTCTTTAATAGCCATGAATAATGCATAATCGGGAAGCCATTCCTTATTCTTACTTACAAAGTCGTTAAATTCAGGTGCTCTTTCTATTTGACTGTTTTGGAATGCCTTATATAAAATTTCAAATCGGGACAGATAAATTTTTTCATAATCCACATAGGATTCACTATCACCAAAATCTCTCTCCCGGCATTCCTTCTCCGTCAGATAGCCTTCTTTGATTAATTGTTCCAAATCAATATAGTAAGGATTTCCGGCATAGGTTGAAAAAGATTGATATGGTGAGTCCCCGTAGCCCGTAGGACCAAGGGGCAAAATCTGCCAATAGGTTTGTCCTCCCTTTGCCAAAAAATCCACAAATTCGTATGCTTCTTTTGAAAAGCCTCCGATACCGTATTTAGACGGAACACTTGATATGGGTAATAAAATTCCGCTTGCTCTCATCACTGCACCTCTCTGTGTCTATGCCCTTATTATATGATGAAAGTAGAACTTTTACAATGCAGCACTTTGTTTTTTTAATCCTGTGCCATTTGCTTTACTCTGGCAAGTCCCTTTGCTACCGGCGGTAACACAAGAATGATTAAGGTAATAACTACCTCAGCCCCGATGTAAGATCCGTTATATACAAAGGAATATACCGGTGCTGTCATATTATAACTTGACGCATAACTTCCAAAGAAAATCAATCCTGACAGAAAGGTAAACACAAATCTTCCCAGTGTACCTAACAAAAATCCCCAAACAAGTCCGTTCTTTTTGTTTGCAAACAAACCTGACAGGCCAAGTGCCCCGAACGCAAATATATAGTCTGTCAGCATCTGCGGAATACTGATAATATAAGGATCTACGATAAGCTGCAAAAATCCGTAGGCAATCGCAGCCATAAGACCACCGGCAGGTCCGTACCAATAACCGATTAAGCAGATAAAGAGCATACTGCATAATGTTACGGAACCACCCATGGGAAGTTCAAAAAGCTTAATCATACTGGTAACCATGGCAAGTGCCATAGCTACTGCCGAAAAAACAAGCTGCTTAGTCCCAAACTTTTTTTCTCTCCCCGCAGCACCAATCATACATCCTGCAAGCAATACGAGAATCATAATAATGATTAACGCCGTATAACCTACACCTGTCAGGGCAAAATAGTTGCCCCATTCTTCATCAATAATTTCTGTTGCAAAAATAGACATAAAAAAACCTCCTTCGTGTAATCACAGGAGGGCTATCAAATTTTACAAATATAATTTCCACTTGCAACAAAATCCGGCAATTATATTTATAAAACTCTGCTTCCCTACGCCGGTATTATCCGGGTCAGGTAATGAGGGTCAGAGCCTTCCGGCTCAATCTCAGCATAAGCACCCCTAGCGATATTATTTAATTCTTAACAAGAATATCTCTGATTTTTTTGTTTGTCAAGCACTTTTATTTTTTCGGCAAACTAATCTCGCTGCCAAGGGCAAAAGAATAGATGATTTTTTCTTTTACCTTCATGCCGGTAAGTCTTTCAAGTGCCTCAGCGTAATAATCAAGCTGCAGGCAATAACGTATAATCAGTTCTTGTGCATTACTCACCCGGTCTGTCTTATAATCTGCCACAACAATTCCGTCATCTTCCTCAAAATACACGTCGATAATTCCCTGCATTAACACCATCTCATCTTCAGGGAAACTTTCTTTCACGCGATTCGCCGCAAGTCCCAATACAAAAGGTTGTTCCTTGTATAATTTACCACACCTTGCCGCTACCGACATACGCTGTGCCAATGGTGATTGCATAAATGTCACTATCTTATCTACAGAAACCGCCGTCTTCCATTCCTTGCTCAGTTTACCGCTTTGTTCCATATCTTCAAGCTGACTGATAATCTTGTCCCGAGGAACTGTCTGTGATGCTGCGCACTCCCGGTAAAGCCCTGCAAAGTCTAAAAGCTCCATCACCTTATGATAAGCACTACCTCTGTCTGTTCCTGAAAGCCCTTCTTCCGCTCTGATAAATCTTGGAATATAAGGAACCACTTCTGCCTCTTCATACATTTCCCCTGCAAAAGGATCTGCAGCTTCCGCGCCCTTATAAGCGGCTTTTTTTAGTTCCGATACGGTTGTCTTCACAAAAAGGTCTGCCAGATAAGCATGGGGATATTCTCTCTTAAATCTTTGTGACAGTTCTGTCACAACCCTATCATCAGCATCTGCAAACAGTAATTCCTGTTTTTTATCTTCTACGGCAAATACTCCCTGCAGTTCCTTCTCCAAAACATCTTCCTGTCTGACAAGCGTAAAAGTCTTTAGACATGGTGCAATAAAGTCTAAGAAACAGGATGCTCCTGCCAAGGTGGAAAAAGGCACTCTCCGCCCATCCGGGACTTTTTCCAGCATTTGCTTTTCCTGCCACTTTTCGCCCTCTCCTATTACTGCTGACAAAAAGAGTTTTTCCCTTGCTCTGGTCATTGCTACATAAAGGACACGAAGCTCTTCACCAAGGCTGTCCAGCTTCATTTTCATGGCCACGGCATTTTTGCGCATGGTTTTACTCTGCAGACGCAAATGACTGTCAATGTAATCCACACCGATTCCCATATCCACATCCGTAATCAGCCGGCCTGCAGTATCCTGTCTGTTAAACTTCTTGGATAAGCCTGCCACAAAACACACCGGGAATTCCAATCCTTTACTTTTGTGAATACTCATAATACGTACCACATTGGCATTCTCATCTAAAATGTCGGCTTCACCAAAGTCTACCTGGTACTTTTCCAATTGCTTGATATAACGCAGAAAATGAAATAAGCCGTAATAACTTGTCTTCTCAAAAGCCGCCGCTTTGGTCAGCAGCATCTCCACATTGGCTCTCCGCTGCTCACCACCGGGTTTGGCAGAAACATATTCCATGTAGCCGGTATCCGTAACAATATCCTGTATCAACATATGAATGGGCGTATATCTTGCTTTCTTCCTTAGTCCTTTTACCCATGTAAGGAATTTGGCTGCTTTATTTTGCAAATCCTCCTCTGTATTTTCATTTTGAAGGAATTCTTTTAAATCTTCGCACAGACAATTTCCCTTTTTACCCGCACTCCTGACACACGCAATTTCCTCTTCGGAAAAACCACCGAAAAAGGATTTCATAACACCGAATAACGGAATATCCTGTGACAGATTGTCAAGTACGTGTAGCAGACCAAGCACATCACGCACCTCCGGCGCCTGAAAATAACCCGTCCGGGATGCCACATATGCAGGAACACCTTCCCGCTCAAAAATCTGCTTGAAATCCTCTGCCCAACCTGATGTCGTCCGAAGCAATATCACAATATCCTTATACTGCACAGGACGAAGCATTCCCGTCTCCTTGTCCGTTACCTGAAAAGAAACAATCAGTTCTTTAATCTTACGGGCAATTACAAGTGCTTCCTGCTCTCTTGCTGACAAATCGCTGACCTGCATTTTTTCAATCAATAAGGTTTCCGTATCATTCTTTCCGTACTCCGGATATACCGCTCCCGGATATAACGCCGCGTCCTCATCGTACTCCACGCCGCCTAAGGTGCGCCCCATTATCTTGTAAAACAAATCATTTACACTACTAAGAACTTCCTTACGGCTCCGGAAATTCTTATGAAGATCAATACGTTGTCTAGGCGAGTCAACCTTTGTATAACAGGTGTATTTTTCAATAAATAACTCCGGTCTTGCTAAGCGGAATTTATAAATACTTTGCTTTACATCTCCAACCATAAAACGGTTAAAGCGTTCCTCTTCCTCACCGGAGATACTTTGCAACAAAAGTTCCTGCACCAGATTACTATCCTGATATTCATCAATCAATATTTCATAAAAGAAACGTCGGTATTCCTTTGCTGCATCTGTTGCCTCATAGGTTCCGTCTTCTTTCTTTTTCAGCAATATATTCAGTGCAAAGTGCTCCATATCCGCAAAATCTATGATATTGGCACTTCGTTTGCGCACATCTACCTCTTCCTTAAAAGATTTCACCAATGCAAGCAAGGTATCTACAGGCCCTACAGCCTGCCCCATACGGCTTACAATCTGTTCAGGAGATAACACAAAGTAGGCATTGCCCAGATCTTCTATTTGTTTCTTTACCTGATTCCTGAGTGCTTGCACTCTTTTTTTCAGTTCCTCATCGACACTCTCGTCTCTTTTGTTCGAAAGACGGCCAAACGTTACACTCTCCCATGCTTTAAAAAGCGCAGAAAAACTATCGTTCTCACACAATTTGCAAAGCATTGCAGTTTCATCTTCAAGCATTTTACCGTAAAAGTACGGTCCTGCAGGTTCTTCTGCAATCCTACGTGCAGACTCAAGTTTGTCCACACATTCCCTTAACGATACCTTGATATAATCTGTAATATAAGTACACCACCGGCTTTGTTCCATTTCTGAAACACTTGTTATTTTATAATCTTCTCTACGTTCCGAAAGCCATTCTTCCGGCCACGGATAACTCATGGAAAACTCATAAAGCTTTGCGATATATTCTTCTAACAGCCTGTCATTGCTTCCACCGGTAAAATATTCCACACAATCCAGGAATTCCTTGCTTCCTTCCGCATAGTACTTTTCTAAAAGATCAGCCAGCGCGTCCTGCTTTAGCAACTTAAGTTCGCCTTCATCTGCCACACGAAAGCCCGGATCAAGACCGATATCATTAAAATTATTCCTAATTACAAACAGACAGAAACTATCGATGGTGGTAATCTGGGCATTATGTAGCAGAGCCGACTGCCTTTGCAGATGCTCATTTTCAGGACACTCTTCCAGCTTCGTTTCAATGGCCCTGCTGATTCGCTCACGCATTTCAGCCGCAGCCGCATTGGTAAAAGTTACCACAAGGAGTCTGTCAATATCTATTTTTTTCGTTTCATCGGAAATCATTTGAATAATACGTTCTACCAGTACTGCCGTCTTACCGCTTCCCGCTGCTGCAGATACCAAAATATTCCGTTCATGCAAATCGATTACCATTTGCTGCTCCGGCGTAAACGTTACTGCCATGGTTTCTCCCTTTCTATCTTTGTTCTGTCTCTAAATTTGCTTCCCGCATCTTTTCAAACAACTCTTCCTCGGGTAACAGGGAAAGCTTTCTGCTTTCATAACCGGATATTTTCTCATCAAAGTCACACACACCTTTATAAGAGCAATAGGTACAGGCATGAAAGGTTCCCTGTTCACATGGATTGATATCAATACATCCTTCCAGTATCTGCTCACCTGCTTTTTTGATTTTGTTGCTTACAAAATCAGAAACTGTTTTATAATCCTCTTTTGAAATAATGCTGGAGCCCGCTGTAAAACTGCCGTCCTTCTTGCGCTCTACCGGTATTATGACAGATTTGTCAGAAAGGTTTTTGTCAAGCAAATCAACAATTTCATCGCTGCCGCTGACTACTCCGGTCATTCGGAGTTCTTTCTGTAATCTTTCATTAATCTCCTCCGGTGTCAATTCCTTATCCTCTTTCAGCATGGGGTCATTTACGTGATAATACAGAAGTGCTGCCGGTACAATTTCTTTATCCGGATGCTTTTTCGCCTGAAGCTCTTTCGCCACATTCATGTACACTACAAGCTGCAATTGCAATCCATAATAAAGGGCCGCCAAATCAAACTTCTTATTGCCTGATTTATAATCAATCACCTTCACGTATACGTGTTCTTCATCTTCGTAAGTATCTATACGGTCAATTCTGCCTCGGAGCTTCATTTTTTCTTCTCCGGTAAGGGCAATATTCACGGATTCCAAATTCTGCACCTTGGAAAAAGACATTTCAAAGTGGGCAGGTTTGAAACTGCCGCCTTTCAACTGCATTTGCAGAGTGTTTATGGTGCGCTTTAAAATACGGTAAATACGCTCAATCATATATGAATAACGCGCGTTACTATATAGGATTGTTTCCCCGTACTGCGATGCACAGCTCTCAAGTGCTTCCCGGAGAAGCCGCTCGCCTTCTTCTTTCGGAAAGTCAAACCATGTATAGTCACAATCTGCAAGTTTTCCTGCAAAGAGTTCCAATACACTATGGTACAAATTACCCAGATCAACCTGCTCAAAGCCATATTCTTCGCGCTCTTTCAACTTAAGTCCATATTGCAGGAAATGTGAATATGCACAAGCCGCGAACTGTTCCAAACGGCTTACACTGTTTTCAAGCATCGTTCCGTAAAGGCTTCTTGCCACTGCCTTTCCAAGAGGTGAATGCTGATATCGCATAAATGCTGCCTCTGTCAGCTTCTCCGCAAGGTCTGCATACACTTCTTCTTCCTGATAAAGTTTCAATAAGGCTGCTATTTCTTCCGGTCTTTGGCTGCGTTGATTACCTTCACTATATTCTCTTAAACTGTCGGCAAGCACCGAAAGCCCGTCCTTTGCTCCTACAATCTGCTCCGACAACGTTTCCGTCCCGCCTGTTCTTTGCACCCTTATTTCAGGGAACAGTTTCTTTATCATATCAATCAGATAAGATGGACGAATCCCCTTTCCTTCACTATTGATTCGTGCATAGGACAAGTATAGCCTCTGTGAAGGCTTTGTCAGATTCATATAAAGATATAATCTTTGAATATACATCTGCTGTCTGGGTGTAGGCGCCAGTTCAAATTCTGAAGTCTGCAAAAACTCTCTGTCAATATCAGATAAAATACCGCCTTTCGAACTGTTTCTCGGGATATTTCCGTCATTGACACCAAGAACAAACAAAATCTTCACTTGTTTCAAACGGCTTCTCTCCAAATCACCCGCTACAACCCTGTCAATACCACCGGGAATAATACCGATTTCTATTTCAGAAAAACCGGCATCCAAAATATCCGAGAATTCCTGCAGGGAAATTTCTTCTTCGCCCAAAAGACTCTCTATCTGTTCAAACAATTCCATGACCAGTCTGTATATCTGGGCATACTCTCTGGCTTTTTCTCTATTCCCGCTTTGCTCAAACTGTTTCTCAAACCTTACAAGTTTATCCTGGATACGGGCATTTACAATAAAAGCATACAATGCTCTGATGTATTCTCCCGCGTTTTTTTGCTTCTCTAATACGGGGCTGAGCTGCAACATGAGTTTTTCCCTTGACTCATTCAGTCTATCCAATAATAACAATTGTTCTTCTTCGCTCACATTCCAAGGCTTTCTTACAAATGCTTCACTCCATTTTTTCTTTCCCTTTACCCCAAGAGCGAGCACATAGTTTTCAAGCAGGTCTACTTCTTCTTCCTCAAAATCAGCAAGTCCGCTTCGCAGATAATGGAATACAGACTCATATGAAAAGTTCGATAATTTAATTTTTAAGCAGCTTCGGATAAACTCAATAAACGGATTTAGCAAAAGCCCTCTTGTCCTGTCTATAAACATAGGGATATCATAAACCGCACTTTCCCTCTCAAGGTAATCGGCATAACTTTCCAAATCACCTGCCACAATGGCTATATCCCGATAACAATACTTGCCGGACAATACCAGTTCCTTGATCTCCATGCAGGCTGCCTTTGCTTCCCTTGCAGGTGTGGACGCTTCAGCAATATGTATCGCTTTTTTCTGCTCTTTTTCTTCCCCTGTATAAGGCTTTAAGGGATACCTGAAGATATACTTTTCCAGATGTGCAAGCTCGTCATTTTCCGCAAATCGTACTACAGGAACCTCTTTTAGATAGACATCCTTCTCCCTCGCTAGACCTGCTTCCTGCGCAAGCTTACATAAATCCTTCACTGTCTTTTTGCTTAAATAAAATAACTCCTGTTCTCCTTTGACTTCAAACGGATTTTCCCTACTGTCTATAATTACGGATACGATTACCCTTTCTGTCAATTCCATTAGACGCTGTATTAACCTGTTCTGAATTGGTGTAAATCCTGTAAAACCATCAAAAATAACGATACTTCCTTTGATGATTTCTGATTTTTCCACAGCCCTTGTTAAAAGTTCCAGTGTCTCTTCCGTGGTAATAAACCTCTCGTTTATGTACTCCAGAAAACTTTGATACATGACTTGCAAATCTTTTAACTTATAATATAATGTTCCTCTGCTTTCGGAAAACTTTGCAAGTTTCTCTACCTGCTTAGGCTCCATGCCGTATTGCATAAATTCGGATATGGCTGATTTCACTTCGTGAATATAACCGATTTTATTCAGATTAGGGCCGATAACAGGCAGTTCTTTATCTATAGACGCTGCTACTTTCCGAAGCACAAGACTTTTTCCTGTATCATCAAGAACCGGTTTGTTCCCATAACCGGTTTCCTCAAAAATACGATGTGACAAACGGCCAAAGCTGAGAACATCAATATTTCTGATGCCCTTCTCTTTGCTTTCATTTACCAAATCAAACTGTGTCTGCATGGTAAACTGATCCGGCACAACAAACAAAATATTTCTCTCCGGAAAGTTCTTTGCTTCAGTAAGCATATCTCTATATAATTTTGTACTTTTCCCGGAACCTGACGGTCCAAAATAAAATTGCAGAGACATAATCTACATCCTTATAAATATGGAATCATTTCTTTTACGGAATCGAATATAAGATGAGGTGTCACATCAGATGCTTCTACGTCTTTCATCGTAGCTTCACCGCTCAATACTAAAATCCCGGTATAACCGTTATTCACTCCTGCAGCCACATCGGTATAGAGCCTATCTCCCACCATAGCAGTCTGCTCCTTTAAAACCCCTGCACGTCTGGCAAGGTAGTCCATAATATCACCACTCGGCTTTCCTACCACATGATCGGGATAACGAAACGCTGAAGCATGAATAAAGGCATGTATCGCCCCCGCGTCAGGAATGAATCCCGTCTCTGTTGGGCAATTGTAGTCCGGATGGGTTGCAATATACGGCAGACCGCTTCTTACAAAATCGCAAACCTTGCACATTTTTTCATAAGTAAGGGACGTATCAAAGCCGGTAACCACTACCTCCGGCTCTTTATCATTAAGCAAAATGCCTTCCTCCATAAACTCCTTTGTCAAAAGGTCATTTCCCAGCAAAAACACACTTTTTCCTTCATAGTTTCTTTTCAGATAATCAATAGTTGCCTGTCCTGATGTAACAATCCTGCTCTCATCTATGGTAAGTCCCATTTTTCCAAGCTTCTCAATATAGTTATCCGGTCCTTTGGATGAATTGTTGGTCAGAAAAATGTATTGCTTTCCTGCCTTCTCTACCGCATTCAAAAAATCCCTTGCACCTTCAATCCACTGTTCCCCCAAATAAACTGTACCGTCCATGTCCAGCGCAAAACAGGTAATCTCTTTCAGTTTACATTCTATATCGGTATTCACATTCGGTATCTGTTTCATAGTCCTCTCTCCTTAGGATTTTCCCATATTATTAAGTATATCACATTTGGTGCAAAAGAAAAACTGCCCATATACACTATGGACAGTTTTTGTGTTTATATAATCGTGATTTAATTTTTTATTTATACTTCGAAGTTTACTCCTGTATCTGAAGGCTTTTCTTCATCAAACTCATAATCTTTTCCGGGAAGTACTGCATTCAAGATAATACCGGTAAGTGCACCTACTGCAAGACCGGATAAACTGATGGTCACAGAACCGATGGCAAATGCAATCGCGCCTGCCGCACTATAGTTAATACCGATGGAAAGCACCAGAATGAGTGCTGCAATAATTACGTTACGGCTCTTAGAGAAGTCAACCTTATTTTCCACTATGTTACGTACACCAACCGCGGAGATCATTCCGTAAAGTACAAGGGACACACCGCCAAGAGTTGCGGTAGGCATACAGGAAATCACTGCGCCAACCTTCGGCGAGAAGGCAAAGAGAATTGCAAATCCGGCCGCAATTCTGATTACCAAAGGATCATATACCTTGGTAAGGGAAAGCACACCTGTATTTTCTCCGTATGTCGTATTGGCTGGTGCACCGAATAAGGAAGCAACTGCCGTAGCAAGACCGTCACCCACAAGTGTTCTGTGAAGACCGGGATCTTTAATATAATTCTTACCTACTGTGGAAGAAATAGCAGAAATATCTCCGATATGTTCAACCATCGTTGCAAGTGCAATCGGCATAATTGTTATAACAGATGTTATCAATAAAGATACATCCAAATCACTGAAGATGGAGAATACTGTATTCTCAAAGTGAATCGGAAAACCTATCCACTGAGCTTCCTTCACCGGTGTAAAGTCTACATTTCCGGTTACTGCTGCGATTACATAAGAAACGATTACACCCATGATAATGGGAACAATCTTAATCATTCCTTTTCCCCAGATGTTGCAGACAATAACAACCACAATCGCTATTACCGCAACCCACCAGTTTGCTGCACAGTTATTAATTGCTGACTGGGAAAGATTTAAGCCGATGGCAATGATAATAGGACCCGTTACGATAGGCGGGAAGAATCTCATTACTTTGCTTGTCCCAAAAGCCTTAATAAATGCAGCAAGCACCAAATATAACAAACCTGCACAGGCTACACCGAAACACGCATAAGGAAGTAAATCAGCTTCACCGTTTGGTGCAATCGCCCAATAACCTGCCAGGAATGCAAAGGAAGATCCTAGGAACGCCGGAACTTTTCCTTTGGCTAAAAAATGGAACAACAAAGTACCAAGACCTGCAAACAACAAGGTGGTTGAAACATCCAAACCTGTTAATGCGGGAACTACGACCGTTGCTCCAAACATTGCGAACATATGCTGTAACCCGAGAATCAAAACTTTTGATGTACCCAGCTTCTTAGCGTCGAAAATGCCTTCTTCGCCTACGACTACTTTTTCTTTACTCATTACTCCGTTTCCTCCATACATAATATTATTGGTTTACATACCCCTTTTTTTATCATAGTAAAAAAAGGGATATCCGTCAAGCGGATATCCTATACTACTCTTGTTGCATATGAAAGCCATGCAAGTATATCTCCCTCAAAATAAGGCATCAATTTTTCGTATACCTGCTTATGATAGGTATTCAGCATTTCCACCTCGTCTTCTCCCATATCTTGCACTTCTATACCGTCCAAATCAATGGGGACATAAGTCAGATCTTCGAAATACATAAATTGACCATACTCATTCTTTTCACCTTTTCGGCACAAAAGCTCATTTTCAATCCTTACACCATGACTGCCCTCAATATATATGCCCGGCTCATCTGTGGTAACCATTCCCTCTTCCAAGCACCACTCTTCCTCACCGGGGATTGTTTTATAGCGGAACGCATTGGGACCTTCATGGACGTTTAAAAGATAACCCACACCATGCCCGGTTCCATGCTTATAATCAAGCCCTTGTTCCCAAAGAACCCCTCTGGCCAATATATCCAGATTTACACCCTTGCTGCCATATAGAAACTTTGCATTTTTTAGTCTGAGCATTGCTCTTACCACCAACGTGAAATGTTCTTTCATCTCTTTTGAGACGGGCCCCATGACAAAGGTTCTGGTAATATCCGTACTTCCTTCAAAATAATGTCCGCCACTGTCTATCATCAGCATTCCTTCCGGATGAATCACTGCATGATTTTCCTTCGTTGCCTCATAATGAATGATTGCACCATTTGGTCCGTAAGCACATATGGTAGGAAAAGAAGGTTCTATAAAAGATTCGTTTTCAGCACGTAACTTCTCAAGATAGTCTGCTACATCAAGCTCCGTCATCTGCTTTTGCCCTATGTTTTTCTTAAGAAAGTACATCAGTTTTGTCACTGCTACAGCATCCATCAAATGTGCTTTCCGTATATTCTCCTGCTCTGTTTCGTTTTTGATTGCCTTCATTAAAGTTGTAGGATTAGTACTGTCACAAACCATACATTCCTGCAACAAGTTCCATAGTCTGTAATCAATCCGGTTTTTACAGACCAATATCGTATTCTTTTTATTTCCTTTATAATTTTCCTCAATATAAGAATAAAAAGCATCATAATTATTCAAAGAAATCTGATTTTCCAGCAAATATTCTTTTACCACGCTACCAATTGATTTCTCCCGTGCAAACACGATTGCATCCTTTTCGGTAATCACTGCATAGGAAAGCAAAACCGGACAGCACTCTACATCATCTGACCGCAAATTAAAAAGCCATGCTATATCATCCAAGGTAGTCAGAATGTGCACATCTGCCCCTTCCTCTTTCATGCGGCTTCTCAGCCGTTTCAGCTTATCTGACACAGTCTCACCGCAATATTTTTGCGAAAGGATAAACGCTTCTGTATCGGGAAGCTTTGGTCTGTCCTCCCAAATATCTGTTGCCAAATCATACCTGTAAATGATTTGTCCCTTTTTCTCTTTTGCAATCTCTTCAAACCGAAGTCCGCTGCAGGCCGCGATTATCCTTCCGTCAAAACCGATATTCTGCCCATCTTTAAGCTGCTCTTTCACATAATCCGTGATGGTAGGAACACCCGGTTCACCCATTTTCATAAGTACAATATCACTACCTGCAAGTTCCTTTTGAGCCTGAATAAAATATCTGCCATCTGTAAATAAAGCAGCCTCTTCATCTGTCACCACAAGGGTTCCTGCCGAGCCTGTAAAGCCACTGAAATATTTGCGCACCATAAAATATTCACTGACGTATTCACTGTTGTGAAAATCCGACGTGGGAATAATATAGCAATTTATATCTGCCTCCTGCATGGCATTTCTCAGTTGTCTCAGCCTCTCCTTTATCATACGCCGCTTCTTCCCTTACGCACTTTCACAAAGTTTATTTTTTCATCTTCGGATTAAATACAAGACTTGCCAGATAACCAAAAATCAGTGCAGCGGAGGTTCCCACTGCAGCAGCTTTTAGTCCACCTGCAAACAATCCCATAAGCCCTTGGCTGTCTACCGCTTCCTTTACCCCTTTCATCAGCACATTTCCAAATCCAAGGAGCGGCACGGAAGCACCTGCACCTGCAAACTCTGCAAGTGGTTCAAAAATTCCGATTGCACTTAAAAATGCGCCGAGACAAACCAAAAGAACCATGATTCTGCCCGGCATCATTTTCGTTTTTTCCATTAATATCTGTACCAGCGCACAGATAAGTCCTCCTACCCAAAAAGCATGAAAGTAATCCATAATAGCCTCCTAATCACTTTTTATATGGGTAGTTTTACCGAAATTATCATTTATATACGTTTATTCAAATCCGGCAATTGCACAAGAATCACTGCCACAAAAACAAGCAAACATCCAAACAGTTCTCTTCCTGTCAGTGCCTGCCCTAAAAGAACCCAGCCTGCAAGCATTGATATCACAGATTCCATGCTGAGAATCAAGGATGCAACGGTAGGATCCATATCCTTTTGTCCGATAATCTGCAGTGTATAGGCAACACCGCTGGACATAACACCTGCATACGCAAGCGGAATGATTCCGTCAATAAAATCACCAAGTCTTGGCTCCTCAAACAAAATTGCTCCGATACTTCCTATGATTCCTGCAGTCAAAAACTGCAGGCAGGATAATTCTACGCCGTCTGCTTTTGGCGAAAAATAGTCAATCACCAGAATATGTACGGAAAATAGTATGGCACACACAAAAACAAGTCCGTCTCCCTTTCCGATGGTCAGTCTCTCATTCATGCAAAGCAGATACATTCCCACCGCTGCTATCATTGCCGAAATCCATACTTTCCACGGCACTTTTCTTTTCAGAAAAACACCAAAAATAGGAACAATTATGATATAAAGTGTTGTGATAAATCCGGCTTTTCCTACGCTGGTGTGCATAATACCAAACTGTTGCAATAATGATGCAAAGCATAATGCCAGTCCGCAACATACACCACCCATAATGGTAACTTTGGCATCCGCCGGCCTACTATTTTCTCTCTTATTTTTCTTCCGTTTATAAACAACAATCGGTGCAAGCACGGCACTTCCCATCAAAAATCTTCCGCCGATAAAGCTTAAGGGACCCATATAATCCATTCCCACACTCTGTGCCACAAACGCTATGCCCCATATAAAAGCTGCCAAAAAAAGCAGTACCGTGCCTTTTAATGATATATTTTTCATCATATGGTCTCTATTTTACAAGTGCAATTACTTCCACTTCACAAAGAACATCCTTGGGGAGCTGCTTTACTGCCACACAGCTTCTTGCAGGCTTTCCTGTAAAATACTGCTCATATACTGCATTAAATGCCGCAAAATCAGCCATTTCAGCCAAAAAACAGGTGGTTTTTACCACACTTTCAAAATCGGTACCTGCTGCTTTTAAGATTTCTCCTACATTCAGCATTACCTGCTGCGCCTGAACTGTAATATCCCCTTGTGCAATTTCACCGCTTGCAGGAATAATCGGGATTTGTCCTGACGCAAACAACATACCGTTTGCGATAATCCCCTGGGAATAAGGTCCGATTGCTGCTGGTGCTTTGTCTGTTGCTACTTTTGTTAACATTGTTTTTCCTCCCTGTTTATCACTCATCAAATTCTGCTGTGACGTAAAATCCTCTTTCATTCTCAATCACACTGGTTACTTTCCCTTCCTTAGCCTTTAATCTCTCACGGAACGGAATGTTGCCGGACATGGCAAGGGATGGATCAATTGTATAATAATAATTGCTGGGCAGAACGCCTTCCGTTACTGTAACAAAGTCTCCTTCTTTTAAAAGTCCCGGACGTTCCATTTTAAATTCCATTGACCGCATCTCTTCGCCTCCTTTTACAACACTATTATTGTAACTGCCTTCTTCCTATTTTTCAACTCTTGATTTGTTTGCAAAGAAATAATTGCTCTCACGTTCCCGATGCAAAAATACCTTTCACAAAATAGAGGATACTTCCCACAGCTTTTCCTACCGCCGCTGCAGCAATCACAATCCCAAGTCCGTGTCTGAATCCGATTCTCCTTGCAAAAATAGGTATGGAATCCAGCATTTCCGCAATGGCAAATGCAAGACACCCCACAAACATACCTGCGAAAAAACCGCCTGCAATCAAGAGGATATTTCCTACTATATTCCATATCCCTATAGTATATGTGCCAAACAGCATATGGGTCTGTACAAATTTTCCGATTTGTCCCCACTCTGTATAGATGCTCAAAAAGCCGCCAACCAGTGTCCCGAAAACAACTGCCTCCTCCAAAGCAAATACCTTGTTTGCCACATGCATTTTCCCTGCGAACCGGGGAATTAATCCCACAGATGCAAGCACGGTAAACACACCTGCTGAAGAAAGAAGTCCGAAACTTAAAGCACTCACACCTAAAAACAAAACTTTAAGCAACATCATCTGTTTTTCCCTCCCTGTCAGAAGTCTCTATCAGTGCTTTATTCACATCACTCTCATAGACTCTCATTTCCACCTCGATTGGTGTGGGATCTTTCGTAATGCGTCTTCCGCCTATATGATTAAAGAAAACAATAATTCCGATTGCCAGTCCGATCGAATAGGATAATTCCATAATGGTGTACCCGTCAGAAGTCCGTCCCATAACCTGCTCGTATATCATACCGAAAATCTTCGTAATCCCAATATCATTGTGGTATGCCATAATGGTAAATCCCGTTCCGCAAAAGCTGATGCCGGCAACGAATGCAAGCTTTACCCACTGCTTAATTCCTTTCTTCTTCTCTATGTCCACCCATTCAACCAATGTAGCATTTTCGCCAATATTTTGCACTACAACGCCTGAAAGTTCTTTTTCGATCAATTCTATTACTTTTAGTATACTGATTACCTTTCTCTTCTTTTCCTCTTCACAAAACTTATGCACTCTTATTGCTTTAATCTTTGCACAAACTTCCTTCTCCCTACAATAAACGGAGGCAATGTCCTTTACACTTACGTGTTCACTCATTACCTCCGCATTTTGCTCTGCTTTTAAATATACGATTATATGATTTGCCATACCTAAAAACCTCCGCTACCATTCATAAGCTAGTATGACATTCTTTTGCAAATATTATTCAATTATTTGGAACTGCATAATCACCGGCTCATGATCGGAAAACTCATATCCCCAATCCATATGATAATAATAATTTACATTAATATTCTCGGAAACAATAAATCCGTCCAGTGTGACGGTATCGCTACTCTCTTCATCATATGCAATCCCACCGTCTCTGCATGTATTACGCACTACATTTTCCGCTTTCGCCTCATCAATAGCAAGCACAAAGCCTTCCGGTAAATTTTCCCTTGAAAAGAACTGTATCTGACTCTCTGAAGCGTTTTCGGAATCTTCTTTTTTCAGATTCTGATTAAAATCTCCTCCGCAAAGCACATAATTTCCTTTTTCATACTCAGCTGCCATATCCTCATAAAGCACGGCAAGCTGACTGTCTTTTAGTGCATCACTGCTTCCGTATGCTGACATGTGCACATTATAAAGGCATAAACTCTTGCCATTATCGAGCGGTACCTTGGATACTGAATAACACCTGTCCAAATCAACAAGTTTACTAAGTGACTCCGAAACAGGCACACTTCTACGCATGGCATGTGTTATTTGCGGTTTGGAATAGGTCAGCAATCCGGATACATTGGCTCCGTGTGGCTCCCATGGCGGAAAAAATAAGTATGGCGAATCGTAATTCTGGGCAAATGTATAATGATATCCCCAAATAAACTGATTGAACAATTCTATCTCATCCACATGATGCGAACGTGTTCCGTCAACATCTACTTCCTGCAAAAAGAGAAAGTCAGGACTAACCATACTGACAATTTCTCCCATTCCACACACAGCGGCAACCACACTGTCTTCATCCTTCGCCCGGGAATATTTGCCTCCGTCCATAAAGAAACTGAAATCCTTCCGGTATGCTCCGAAGCCGACGTTATAGGTCATTGCCCAATAGTATTCTCCGGCTTTATAAAGTTCCTTATCCTCAAAATAATGATTGGCACCGTTTCGCTTTACCTCTAGCGTCAAGTTGTCCGGCAAACGATCATATGCTGTAAGTACATATGCAAAATAACTCCCAAGTATTACCACAACTACAGCTGCAATTACGGCAATCCGTTTCATGCTCTTTTTCAACTTCTATTCTCCCATTTCCGTTAAATCCTTAACTACTTCTGCCGCAATGATAAGTCCTGCTGCCGGTGGTACAAACGCTGTACTCCCGGGCGTTGCCCGCCTGCTTCCTCTTTCTTCCTGCGGCAACAAATCCTCCTTAGGCACTCTCGGTTCTTCCTTGGAATATAACACCTTAAGTGTCTCTATGTCCCGTTTTCGCAGTTCTCTTCTCATCACCTTTGCCAGGGGGCATACACTTGTTTTGTAGATATCCTCTATCTCAAGCTTGGTCGGGTCTAATTTGTTTCCTGTCCCCATACAACTGATGATCGGCACACCGGCCTCTTTCGCCTGTATCACCAAATCTATTTTGGCAGTCACCGTATCAATGGCATCTACCACATAGGAATATTGTGAAAAATCAAAATCAGATGCATTCTCGGGAAGATAGAAGCAAGCATACGTATTTACATTTGCTGATGGATTAATGGAAAAGATACGCTCCCGCATGACTGAAACCTTATCTCTGCCGACCGTTTCGTTTGTGGCAATAATCTGCCTATTCAGATTGCTGTGCGCAATCTTATCGTTATCTACCAATGTAAAAGTACCGACACCGCTTCTTGCCAGCGCTTCGACCACATATCCGCCCACACCGCCGATTCCGAATACAGCCACATGTGCATTTTGAATTTTTTCCATTGCTGTACTCCCAAGCAGCATTTCTGTCCTGACAAATCTGTTCATAATACATTCCTGTTTATAGTTTAAATAAAGTGCTTAAAATACCTCTTCCGAGAGAAGCCCCCACATTACCGCCGATTTTCTTTCCGAAACTTCCACCGATGGATTTCCCGATGGTATTACCAAACTCACGCCCGATTGTACCTGCTGCAGAGTTTGCCACGCTTTTCACAACGGACTTTTTCTTTTTCGCCAGCTTCTCTTCGTCTTTTTTCTTTTGTTTTTCAAGTGCTGCCGCTGCCTGTGCCTGCGCCTCTGCCTGCTCATCCGCTATCATCTTTCTCTGTAGGAATTCATAAGCGGAATCTCTGTCATCCATAGTAGCATATCTTGCATACAAAAGATTTCCTGTAATCTGACTCTTTCTGACTCCGTCATCAAGGGCACCCATTTGGCTTTGAGGCGGAAGAATGGTTGTTTTCTTCACCATTGTAGGAATTCCCTCTTCATCAAGAACAGAAATAATTGCTTCACCGATTGCAAGATTGGTCAATACTTCAAAGGTATCAAACTCAGGATTTACACGGAAAGAATCCGCTGCTGCCTTCGCACTCTTTAATTCTGCGGGCGTATATGCACGAAGTGCATGCTGGATTTTGTTACCAAGCTGACTAAGCACTCCGTTTGGAATATCCTTGGGATTTTGTGTAATAAAATAAATACCTACCCCTTTAGAACGAATGAGCTTCACCACCTGCTCAATTTTCTCAAGTAACGCCTTGGGAGCCGAATCAAACAACATATGCGCTTCATCAAAGAAGAATACCATTCTGGGCTTATCAAGGTCTCCTGCCTCAGGAAGCGTTTCAAATAGCTCAGACATCATCCACAACATAAAGGTAGCATACATCGTAGGATTCTGAATCAGCTTCTGACAATCCAGAATCTGGATTTCACCCTTTCCGTTAAAGTCTGTTTTAATCCAGTCCCTGATATCAAGTGCCGGTTCCCCGAAGAACCTGTCACCGCCTTCTGCCTCCAGTGCTACCACCGCACGGACAATTGCTGCGATACTCTGTTTGGAAAGGTTCCCGTAAGTAAGGGAATATTCCTTTGCATTTTCACCCACATACTGTAACATGGAGCGCAAATCCTTTGTGTCAATCAACAATAAATTTTCATCATCCGCTATTTTAAAGATAATCGTTAATATATCTGATTGTGTATCATTTAAATCCATAATTCTTGATAAAAGAAGCGGTCCCATTTCCGTAATCGTGGTCCTAAGGGGCATTCCCTTCTCGCCGTATACATCCCAGAAGGTAGTCGGATATTTACGGAATTCATATCCATCTGCCGCAAGATTCATGGCATCTGCTCTCTTTTGCACGTTTTCATTTATGGTCCCCATCTGACACATGCCTGCAAGGTCGCCCTTTACGTCTGCAAGAAATACGGGGACTCCACAATCGCTGAAAGATTCTGCCAAAACCTTCAGTGAAATCGTTTTACCGGTTCCCGTGGCACCTGCGATCAGCCCATGTCTGTTTGCCATCTGCGGATAAATATATATTTTCTCTTCCCCTGATTTTCCAATCAGGATTTTACCGTCATGTAACATATGAAACCCTCTCTTCATTTGAATTATTTTACTATAATCACTGTATCATGGGAAATGCTATTTCGCAAGAATTTCTCCCGCATTAATCCAGTTCACTCATGCCTGTGTAAAGTTCAAAATATTTTCCTTTTTGGCCAATCAAGTCATCATGATCACCACGCTCTATAATCTCACCGTTTTCCAGAACCATAATCGCATTTGCATTCCGCACGGTGGACAATCTGTGCGCAATTACAAGCGTCGTTCTATGCGCCATAATACTGTCCATACCTTTTTCAATATGTTTTTCCGTTCTGGTATCAACTGAACTGGTCGCTTCATCCAATATCAGAATCGGAGCTTTGGAAATTGCTGCTCTTGCAATATTAATGAGCTGTCTCTGCCCCTGGCTTAAATTGGCACCGTCTCCTTCCAGCATGGTATCATATCCATGCTCAAGACGGACAATAAAGGAATGCGCACTGGCCGTCCGCGCTGCCTGCTCTACTTCCGCATCGGTAGCATCCAATCTTCCGTATCTGATATTCTCCCTTACGGTTCCCGTGAACAAATGGGTATCCTGCAGAACCATGGCAATATTTCTTCTAAGGGAGTCTCTCTCTATCTCCATAATGGGAATATCATCAATGGTAATGATACCGGAATCAATATCATAAAACCTGTTAATCAGATTTGTGATAGTAGTTTTTCCTGCACCGGTAGAGCCCACAAAGGCAATCTTCTGTCCCGGCTTTGCATAAAGGGAGATGTTTTTTAATACTGTCTTTTCAGGAACATATCCGAAATATACATCCTGCAGGGCAACTCCACCCTGCACCTCTTTATAATAATAGTCTTCATCTTCTTTTATTACGTTTAAAAGAAAACCTTCCGGCATACGATTGTTTGCTATAAATCCATTCTTTTTGGGAATAACATAACAAGTCTTTCCTTCTATGTTTTCTTCTATGCGGATCGCATACTCTGCATCCGGCATTTCCGCATCTTCATCCATTACCGCAAACACACGCTCTGCGCCTGCAAGTGCAGAGAATATGGTATTTACCTGCATGGAAATCTCGTTAATGGGACGTGAAAACTGTCTGGAATAATTGACAAATACCGTAAGTCCACCGATATCAAATCCGCGAAGCACACAGAAAACACCACCAATACAGGCTGTAAGTGAATAACTCACCTGACTTAAATTTCCCATAACAGGTCCCATAATACCACCGAAAAACTGTGCTTTTACCTGCTTGCTCCTCAAATCCTTGTTTAAATATTCAAACTCTTCCTTGGATTCATCTTCGTGACAGAACACTTTTACTACCTTCTGCCCTGCCATATTTTCTTCTATAAAGCCGTTTAATGTACCAAGTGATGCCTGCTGTGTCTGAAAATACTTGCGGCTTTTCTTTCCTATCATCTGCACGGTCTTTAGCATCACGGGGATCATCACAATGGTAATCAGCGTCAGCCATACATTGGTATACAGCATCAGTGAAAAAGTTCCCACGAGACTGATTGTTCCCGATATCAATTGCACAACCGTGTTATTTAACATTTCACCGATAACATCCACATCATTTGTAAAGCGGCTCATAACATCACCATGATTGTGTGTATCATAAAAACGCACCGGAAGTTTTTGGAGTTTTCTGTGTAATTCGTCCCTGATATTCTGGATCGCATTCTGAGATATGGTAATCATAATTCTCTGCTGCAGATATTGTGCCATAACCGCCACCAGATAAATAATTGCCATCATGATTATGCCCTGCAATAACTTACCGGCACTTCCGCCTTTTTCAGTAAGCCCGTTAATAATAGGCCTTAACATATAAGAAGCAGCCAGATTGGCAATCGTTCCTCCAATTACACACAAAAACACAATACTCAATTTTATCTTCTCATGGGAAATATAAGAGAGTAATCTGCCCATGGTTTTCTTTACATTTTGAGGTTTTACTACCGGCATTCCCGCTCTGCCCCTGCCTGCACCCGGTCCTCTCATTGGGCCGGCTGGAACTTTCCGGTTTCCCTGCTGCATCATCTCCGGACTAAGGCTCTTTGGATTTAATTTTTCCTCATACTTCTTCTGCAAAAATTCTAATCTTTCCTGCTTCATGATGCACTTACCTCCTTATCCATCTGGGAATAATAGATTTCCCGGTAAGCTTCACATTCTGAAAGAAGTTTTTCATGGGCACCCATTCCTACAATCTCGCCTTCATCAAGCACCATAATGATATCTGCGTCCATTACAGAGGAAATTCTCTGTGCAATAATGATTTTGGTTGTATCCTTTAGTGTTCCCACAAAACTTTCTCTGATCTTTGCTTCCGTAGCCGTATCCACAGCACTGGTAGAATCATCCAAGATAAGAATCT
>JAZNAE010000013.1:0-1712 GCA_045586385.1 Lachnospiraceae bacterium | reverse complement strand
AAGGATAGCAGTTTTTGTTGCAGTTCTCATATTGTATTTGATGGATAAAGAATTAATGTACCGCCTGATAATGCAGCCGGTATATATGGGCATTACGCCGATGCATTTGCTGTGGCTTTTGTTTATGGGGATGATGATATTACATATTTTCCCTATGGAAAAAGTTACCATGGCACTGTTAAAAACAGAGAAAAAAAGATTTGTTCCGCAGGATAATTATTCGGAAATAGAACTTTTCCGTTTTGTGAAGGAACAAAATGCAAGAGCCTGGAAAGTCATGCTGATTTGGCTTAGCTTTAATGCGATTTTCGGAGTGCTTTATTTGCTGGGTATCATTGGTGTGGAAGATTTGCTGATGTTGTCCGTATTTTATTTCCTTTGCGACTACATATGCATTTTGATTTTCTGCCCGTTCCAGACTTGTATTATGAAGAATAAATGTTGTATAAATTGTAGGATTTACGATTGGGGACATTTTATGATGTTTACCCCGATGCTCTTTATCCAGAATTTCTATAGCTGGAGTTTGTTTTTCACCGCCTGTGTGGTGCTGATTAAATGGGAAATCATTTATGCCAAGCATCCGGAGCGCTTTTACGAAGGAAGTAATAAGAATCTGCAGTGTCAGAATTGTAAAGACAGGACTTGTCAGATAAAGAAGAGTGTAACGCGTTCATAAGCGTTACACTTTTTTGTTGAAAATTATTATTGTGTGACTTTCGTGTGACAATTGCTTTTTATAATGAGTTCAGTATATGGAATAGTATGTGCTTATAATAGCGTAAGGAGATAACACGTGAAAAAGAAGTTATTACTTATGTGCATCGCAGGTGCACTTGTTATGACCGCGGTAATTGGTGGAACATTGGCGGGAATGAATAAAGAAACAGATGAAGAGAGCGTAGCTGAGATTAAAGTTAATTCATTTAAGATTGCAATAGATGAGAGTACTTCCTCAACTACAGGAACTTCTGAGGGTGATTCGCTTAGGGTGGCGGCTGTTCCGGGTGGTACAGCTATGGTTAGCCGTAGTTTTACTAATACCGGAGCATACGATCTTTATGCCAGAGCAGTCATTGACCGTAATTGGGATACTGACTTAATTAAAGTGGTATATGATAAAGACAGTGCCGATGATTGGTTCATCTTTGCAGATGATGGCAAACAGATTATTATGTATTACAAGAATGTTGTTGGCACAACAGATGCTACCAAGACAGTCGCTTTGCCAATGACAGGAATCTCATTTGATGCAGCTTTGAATAATGATTATGCAGGCAAAGAGATAGAGTTTGATATTCGCATTGACGCCGTACAGGCAGCAGTTGTAAAAGATTCTATGTTATCCGAATGGGGTGTATTTCCTGTAATTGATGGAAAAGGCAGAATTACAGATATCGAAGAATAGAGGAGTTATTTATGAAAAGAAAGGTATTGGCACTGGTTTTAGCATTGACTATGTTTAGTGCGTTATCAATAACAGCATTTGCGGCCGGTGATGCGACAGTAACATTTACAGAAGGAAATACATTGGAATATACCGGTTCATCAGGAAGTTCACTTGGGGATGCTTTTAAAGGTGTAGCACCGGGCGAAACCAAAAAAGTTGAGATTGATGTTGAAAATAAGAATAGTCATACAGCGGACTTTTATATAAGCGCAGGTGATTTAGAAAAATTAGAAACAGAAACAGCTAAAGGTGCCGGTTATGA
>JAZNAE010000012.1:0-1627 GCA_045586385.1 Lachnospiraceae bacterium | reverse complement strand
TATATTACTGTTCTCTGTAGGTTTCGTGGGAGTAGCGTTACTTACCAAGATTATTGGCTGCGGTCTGATGGCAAAGATTTGTAAATTTAACAATAATGACTCTTTGAAAATCGGTATTGGTATGATGACCCGAGGCGAGGTTGCATTGATTGTTTCCCAGAAGGGACTTTCTGTAGGACTTCTGGATCCCATTTATTTCACAGCGGTGATTCTGCTGATTATCGTATCCAGCATTTCTACACCGATTTTGCTGAAATTATTATATGGTAAGGATAAGGTGCCGGAAGAGGCGTAATAGAAGAGGGACAGCTTATTGCTGTCCCTGTTTTAATATCATATTCACAACATCTATTGGATCTTCCGCTCTTAAAAAATCTCCAATATTCTCACGCTTCTTAGGATACCTATTGGTGTACCATTTGGCTTGAACAGGTTTCATTCCCGCATCTTCGGCCCCGAATAATTCATTACTGCCTCCATCGCCTACAAATAAGCATTCGTGGGCGAACACCCCCAATCTTTTAACAGCTTCCTCATAAATACAGGTGTCCGGTTTTTTCATATGGACTTCATAAGACAAAATAATCTCATCAAAGTAGTCACATAGTTTGGATTCTCTTAATACTTCCACTTCTTCGGAAGAACAATTGCTTACAATAGCGGTTTTCAGTCCCATATCCTTGATTTGTTTCAATAAATCGAAGACTTCCGGCAGAATATGGTGAAAGCAATCCGATTTCGTCTGAATCCTTTTTGTAGTGATGGCTTCGATTTGAGCAGGTGTAACGGTCCTTCCACATTTTTCACAAACATATTGAAGACTCTCCTGAAAGGTAATGGTTCCCAAGTACTGAGCAGACGCTATTTCATTCCAGTAAATATCAAAATCTTCTCTGCTAACATTCAGGTCTGCACACAATTCATTTTTCGTATATTTCTTATGTCCCCATTCGGTAATCAGAGTTTCAAATAAATCAAAAATCACTGCTTTGTATTGCATGAAGGCCTCCTTTGAGAAAAGGTTTATGGTGTTGGTGTCAGTTTTATTGTATTTTAGAAAGACAGATTACGCAAGTAGGAACTTTCATTTGTATTGACATCCCTATTTTTAGATGCTATACTGAGGAAAATATTGCAGTTCAGAAAACGCCATTCGCAAAGCCGCACCTTCGGTGCTTAACTGTTGCGTTGTAGCAACTTTGCTCATTATCAGGCGTTTAGCTCATAACCTGCACAACAGTCAAATTCATGCAAGCATGATTTGCCTGTCATACAGCTTATGACTGAACTGTTACTAAAAATATTACGAAACAGGAGGACAATTTTATCAGAGCATCAGAGAATGTGTAAACAAAAGGATAATATGTAACTATTCTGAATAGTTACGATAATTTGGCAGGCGAAAGCCGGCCTTGTTAAAGTATGCCTTAATGATGCTTGATAATGTGTTCTTACAAAGATTTCGTGATAGGGATTTTTGTATATTTTGGTATGATCAGGGCATGACGGTAGTCATGCCTGTTTTTATGGGTATCAATTTGGTCATTTGACCTGCTTGTAGGAAATTATGTTCCTAATTGCCTGCAATATCAGGTAGTAAGCAGATACAAATAACCAAATTGTCCCC